>NZ_LT607754.1:5650000-6002664 GCF_900090285.1 Micromonospora inositola
CGAGCCGCTTGAAGTAGTCGATCATGACAGGTGAGGCGATCGCCGCGTACGTGCCGCGCAGCTCCTCCGGGATGTCCGGGTGCCGCATGGTCAGCCCGCGCACGTGCGCCTCGTAGATCACCGAGTGGTGGTACGGGGTGCGCGGCGGCTTGTCGTTGCCCCAGTCGAAGTACGGGTTGACCACCACCGACTTCGGCATGAACGGCGCCGAGTCGACCTCGGACATCCGGTCCGGCTCGCCCAGCACGTAGTCGTAGACCGCCGGATCCCAGGAGACCTCCCCGTCGACCGCCTTCGCGTACGGGTCGAGCAGCAGCTTGTGCGGGTTGCAGCGCACCCCGTCGGCCGGGTCGTACCGGCCGTGGACCCGGTAGCCGTACCGCTGGCCCGGCTCGATCCCGGGGAGGTACGCGTGCCAGACGTACGCGTCGACCTCGCGCAGCTCGACCCGGCGCTCGGCGCCGGTGTCCCACTCGTCAAACAGGCAGAGCTCGATCCGCTCGGCGACCTCGGAGAAGATCGCGAAGTTGGTCCCCATCCCGTCGTAGGTGGCGCCCAGGGGATAGCTCTCGCCCGGCCAGACCTGCATGTCGCTCCTTCGGCACATGATCATGAGCGCACCGGACGGGCGGGCCGCCGGTGCGCACGCCGCTAATGCCCCGTCGCCGGAGCGGCCAATCCACCCGATCGGAGGGCAACCGATATCCACCAACCTGCGCTGTCAGTGAACCTTTGGGTGTCCTCCGTCACGATAGGCCTTTTCGAGATGCGCGGGACCGCGCGATGCCCTTTGCTTGATGCGGACGCGTCCGCACGGGCGGGTCCGCCTCGGCCCCTCGGCCACCCCCACCCCCTCTTTCCGCCGCCACCGTTGCCGGCGCGACCCTTCGTGCATGGACGGAGATTGATGTGACCACCCTGCGGGTCGGCGAGCAGCCCGCCACCGCCACGGACCGGACCCACCGGCCCACCCTGACCTCCCGGCCCCAGCTCCCGCAGCAGAGCCCCGGTCCCGGCGTGCCCCCGCGGACCCGCCGCATCCTGATGCTCTCCTGGGAGTACCCGCCGGTGCTGGTCGGCGGGCTCGGCCGACACGTGCACGCCCTGTCGGTCGCCCTGGCCGCCGTCGGCCACGAGGTCACCGTCGTCACCCGGCACGCCGACAGCGCCCCCCTGGAGGAGTACGCCGACGGCGTCCGGATCGTCCGCGCCGCCGAGGACCCGGTCACCTTCCCGCTCGCCACCGGCTCCCTGCTGGCCTGGACGATGGCGTTCAACCACACGCTGACCCGGGCCGCCCTGCGGGCCGCCGAGTCCGGCTCGTACGACGTCATCCACGCCCATGACTGGCTGGTCGCGCACACCGCCATGACCCTGCGCGAGCACCTGGACGTGCCGCTGGTCAGCACCATCCACGCCACCGAGGCCGGCCGGCACCAGGGCTGGCTGCCGGAGGAGATGAACCGCACCATCCACGGCGTCGAGCAGTGGCTGGCCGCCGAGTCCGGCCGGGTGATCGTCTGCTCCGGGTACATGCGCGACGAGGTGACCGCCCTCTTCGGCGTGCCGCCCGCGCGGGTCGACGTGGTGCCCAACGGCGTCGAGCCGCAGCGCTGGCGGGCGCCGGCGGCCGCGGTCGCCGCCGCCCGGGCCCGGTTCGCCGGTGACGGCCCGCTGGTCACCTTCGCCGGCCGGCTGGTCTACGAGAAGGGCGTGCAGCACCTGCTCGCCGGCCTGCCCCGGCTACGCGAGCGGCACCCCGGACTGCGCGCGGTGATCGTCGGCGACGGGCCGTACAAGCCGGCCCTCGAGGCCGAGGTGCACCGGCTCGGCCTGGCCGGCGCGGTGAGCATGCCCGGCTTCCTCGGCGGGACCGACCTGCCCGCGGTGATGGCCGCCTCGGACTGCTTCGCGGTGCCGAGCATCTACGAGCCGTTCGGCATGGTGGCCCTGGAGGGCGCCGCGGCCGGTGCGCCCCTGGCGGTGGCGCGCACCGGCGGGCTCGCCGAGATCGTCGAGCCCGGGGTGACCGGGATGACCTTCGCCCCCCAGGACCCGGACGGGCTGAGCGAGGCGGTGCACGCGCTGCTGTCGGACCGGGAGCGGGCGCGCGCGCTGGCCCGCCGCGCCCGCACCATGGTCCACGAGCAGTACGGCTGGTCGGCCATCGCCGCCCGCACCGCCACCACCTACGCCGCCGCGATCGCGAAGGACCCCCAGTTCACCGCCGACCGCGCCGAGCAGCGGATGACCCTGGGCCCCGTCCTGCCCCCGCTGCCGGAGGGCAACCTGCTCGCCGCAGCCGGCCTGCGCTGAGCCGTACGCGTACGCGCTGCCAACCCACCAGGAGGACAGCGAAAGAGGCGCTGTCGCCGCCGGGCCTCGACCTTCAATCGCCAGACCCGCGGCCCTCGGTACGACGACCCGCCGAAACGCGGAAGGCCGCCGACCCGTGCGGGTCGGCGGCCTTCGTCGTGGGACCGGAGGGTCAGCGCTCCGCGGCCGGAGGGTAGTCGCGCTCCGGGTAGCCGGTGTAGATCTGCCGCGGGCGGCCGATCTTGGTCTCCGGGTCGTTGATCATCTCGCGCCACTGGGCGATCCAGCCGGGCAGCCGGCCCAGGGCGAAGAGCACCGTGAACATCTTCGTGGGGAAGCCCATGGCCTTGTAGATCAGGCCGGTGTAGAAGTCCACGTTCGGGTAGAGCCGCCGGGAGACGAAGAAGTCGTCGGCGAGGGCGATCTCCTCCAGCTCCATCGCGAGGTCCAGCAGGGGGTCCGGCTTGGCCATCCGGCCCAGCACGTCCTGCGCGGCCTTCTTGACGATGGCGGCGCGCGGGTCGTAGTTCTTGTAGACCCGGTGGCCGAAGCCCATCAGCTTCACGCCGGTCTGCTTGTCCTTCACCTTCTGCACGAAGGAGCGGACGTCGTCGCCGTCGGCGTGGATCTTCTGCAGCATCTCCAGCACGGCCTGGTTGGCGCCGCCGTGCAGCGGGCCGAAGAGGGCGTTCACGCCGGCCGAGACCGAGGCGAAGAGGTTGGCGTTGCTGGAACCGACCAGCCGCACGGTCGAGGTGGAGCAGTTCTGCTCGTGGTCGGCGTGCAGGATGAACAGCATGTCCAGCACGCGGGCCATCACCGGGTCGACCTCGTACGGCTCCGCCGGGACGCCGAAGGTCATCCGGAGGAAATTCTCCACGTAGCCCAGCGAGTTGTCCGGGTACAGCAGCGGCTGCCCGATCGACTTCTTGTAGGCGTACGAGGCGATGGTGGGGACCTTCGCCATCAGCCGGACCGTGGACATCTCCACGTGCTGGGAGTCGAACGGGTCCAGGCTGTCCTGGTAGAAGGTGGAGATGGCGCTGACCGCCGACGACAGCACGGCCATCGGGTGGGCGTCGCGCGGGAAGCCGTCGAAGAAGCGGCGCATCTCCTCGTGCAGCAGCGAGTGCCGGCGGATCCGCTCGCTGAACTCGGTCAGCTCCTGCTGGGTCGGCAACTCGCCGTAGATCAGCAGGTAGGAGACCTCCAGGAAGGAGGACTTCGCGGCCAGCTGCTCGATCGGGTACCCGCGGTACCGCAGGATGCCCGCGTCACCGTCGATATAGGTGATCGCGGACGAGCAGGACGCGGTGTTGACGAAACCGGGGTCGTAGGTGGTCATGCCGGTTTCCTTGAGCAGGTGGCTCACCCCGATGCCGGCGGGGCCCTCGACCGCGGACTGGACCGGCATCGACAGCTGCCCACCGGGGTGGTCGAGCTTGACTTCCGTCATGTGTTCCTCGCTTCGCCGGCAAGATCTTCGTTGAATTGCCTTCGCTTTTACCGTAATCGCGGTATCGGGGACACCGCTCGTCGTGGTTCCGCGGTGAGGTATGCGTCACCCGATTCCCGACTTGCCGGCTCGGAAACCCTGTGCATGGCCGTTCGCCCACCGCCCGGCAGCGGGCGTGGACGGGGGCGGCCGAGCGGGCGGCGCGCCGAGGACGCGGGGTCGGCCGGCGGCGAGAAGGGCCGGCCGGGCGGGGATCCGGCTTCAGGCGAGGGCGAGCCGACGCAGCGCGCCGCCGGCGCCCACCTGGTAGACGTCGAGGCGGTTGGCGCCAACGGTGAAGAGCCGGTCGTCGGGCAGCAGCGCCGCGAACCGCCGGCCGCCCGGGTCGGGCGGCACGACCGGGACGACCGCGCCGATCGTGCCGTTGACCGCCACCGCCAGCATCGTCCCGTCCGGCACGGCGGCGGGCACGGTCCCCCAGACCAGGGCCGGCAGCTCGCCGTGGGCCGGGTCGACGGCACGGAACGCGGCGAGGTTCGCCACCTTCGCCGTACCGCCGGCCGGCCGCTCCCCCACCCGGGTGCCGATCAGCGGGCTCGGGGCCGGCCTGGCCGGCGGCGACGGCACCCCGCCGGTGATCGTCACCGGCTGGCCCGGGCGGTCGTAGAAGCGCTTGTCGGGGCGCTCGCGCGGGGCCTGCCGGGCGGACCGGCCGTCCATCCGCCAGGGGACCTTCACGTGGGTCTCGTCGGCGATGGTGGGCAGCAGGTCGACGTGCTCCCAGTTGCGGTCGTCCACCCGGCCGGCGCGCTGGCCGGGTTCCTTGACGAACATCGGCACCCAGGCGACCTGGTCGGCGGCGTGGTTGATCGCGTCCATCCCGCGGCCCTGCCAGTCCCTCGTGAAGCTCACCCCGTGGTCGGCGGTGACCAGGACGAGGGCCTGGTCGTAGAGCCCGGTGGCGCGCAGCGTGCGCAGCGTCTCGCCGATCAGCCGGTCGGTGTAGGCGAGCTGGGCGAGGTGCCGCTGCCGGGCCAGGTCCACCCAGCCGGCGCCGTCGTTGGGCAGGTCGTCCGGCGCCGCGTAGTGCTCTCCCGACGGCAGGTACGCCCACGGCGGGTGCGGCATCAGCAGGTGCAGGAAGTGCAGGGTGGGGCGGGACGACGGGCGCAGCCCGGCCAGGAAGCTGGTGAACCGGGCCGGCTGGTTGTCGTTGAGGGTGTCCCAGCGGAACTTCGGGTCGGCCGGCACCGGCTCGGCGGCGTCCAGGCCGGCCTGGGCGCGGGTCAGCTCGCGGTAGGAGTCCTCCGGGTCGACCCGGCTGTCCACCGGGGCGGTCACCTGGCGCAGCAGCCGGCCACTCTCCTGGACCAGCACGCCGAGTCCCCGCTCCGGCATGACCGGCTGCTCGCAGCGGCTGGGCGGGCAGAGCCGGGTGATGCTCTCCTCCGCCCTGACGTCGTACAGGCCGCCGAGGGCGGTGAAGAGGTTGTTCGGGTACTGCGAGTAGTGCGGGGCGAGCGGCTCGGCCGGGTAGCGGCCGGTGAGCATGGCCGGCAGCGCGTATGGGGTCCAGCCGCTGACCCCGGTGGCGTTGCGGTACCAGGTGGAACCCTGGGCCAGCTCGGCGAAGTGCGGGTAGCGGGCCGCGTCGATCTTCCCGTCCGGGCCGAGCAGCGAGACCACCGGCAGTTCGTCCAGGACGATCATGACCACCGGCGGGTGGGCGCCCGGGCCGGCCACCCCGGCGGCGCCGGCGTGCGCCCGAGGCAGCACCACCGCTGAGGCCGGCGAGGCGAAGAGGAACAGGCCGACGAAGACCGGCGGCCCGAGCGCCGCCACCCGCAGCACCCGGCCGGGCACCCGCCAGCGCCGGTTCGCGGCCGTCCCGAGCGCGCCGGCCAGGGCGGCGACCAGCAGCAGCGGTACGCCCCGCAGCGGCGTGCCGTGCCGCCCGACCTGGACGGCGAGGGCGGCCAGCAGCAGCCCGACGAGCAGGCTGTGCACCGCCGCCCGGGTGGCCCGCCCGACGACCAGGCTGACCGCGCCGAGCAGCGCGAACGCCAGGGTCGGCACGATCGCGATCAGGGCCACCAGGAGCAGGATGTCGCCCCGCCCGGCGCGGTGGAACACGAAGAAGTCGGGGCTGCGGCCGAGCACGTCCAGCAGCGGCTGGGTGACCACCAGCCCGACCAGGCCGACCACTTCGAGCAGCCGGCCCAGCTCCGCCCGCCAGGGCCGACCCGGCCCCGCCGGGGCGGACGGCACGGGTCGGACGTCGGGCGGCGCGAGCGTGCCCTCAGCCACCCACCACCGCCTGGTAGAGCGTCCGGGTGCCGGAGGGCAGCGCCGCGCGCCGGATGATCCGGCAGCGCGCCGCGAGCAGCCGCTCGAAGACGTCCCGGCGGTAGTCGGGGAAGAGCCCGTCCGGCTTGTTGGCCAGCAGCCGGCGGGCCATCGGGTCCTCGGGGTGGACGAACTCCACCACCAGCGCCGCACCGGGCTCGCCCAGCCCGGCGAGCTGGTCGACCACCTCCACCAGTGGCACGTTCCGCCCGATCGCCAGGTGGTGCACCACGGCCAGGGCGAGCACCACCTCGGCTCGGGTCCGGTCGGCGAAGCCGGCCCGCTCGACGCCACGCCAGCCACCGCCGGGCGAGGGGTCGGCCAGGTCCATCACCAGCGGCAGGATCCGCCGCTCCCCCTCGGCCCGCAGCGCCCGGTAGAGCGCGTCGACCACCGCCGGGTCCTGCTCGATCGCGACCACGTACCGGGCGTGCCGGGCGGCGATCCGGGCGTACCGGCCGTCGTTGGCGCCCAGGTCGAGCACCAGCGGCGGGCTGCCCGCGTCGGCCACCGCCTCCTCCACGAACCGCTCCTTGGCCAGCCGGTCCTGGGCCGAGTAGCCGCAGGTGCGCTGGTAGTCCGACCAGTGGCTCCCGCCCGGCGGGCGATCCAGCCGGCGGACCAGCTTCTCGATACCGCGTACGGTCGCCGCCGCCAGCTCCCGCGAGTACCCGGCGTCGCGCAGTTGGGCCCGCACGTCGGTGGTGGTGGAGCGGGCGTGCCGCTGCTGCATCGCGCCGTGCAGGTGCACGTGAGTGAGCACGCCGGGCAGCAGCCGGCGGGCGCCCCCGAAGAACCGGCGCATCTGGTCCGGTTCGAGGCCGTCGACCCGGGCGCGCAGCCAGGGCTGGAAGTCCACGCCGAGGTGGGCCTGGAGCAGCAGCGGGTAGAGCAGGGTCTGGCAGAACTGCCGGTACCCGGCCCACGGCTCGCCCTCGCGGAGCGGCTCGAAGGAGCCGACGTCGATGAAGACCGGCGCGGCGCCCCGCCACTGGAGGTTGTACGCCGAGCCGTCCTTGGTGGTGAATCCGTGGTCGAGCGCGGCGCGCAGGATCTCCAGGTGCAGCAGCGCGGCGTCCCGCAGCATCCCGAACGACCACTCGTAGGGGTGCGAGACGAAGGGGATCCGCTGGTGCCGCAGCACGGCGGACCAGGGCGGCGTGGCGGTGACCTCCTCGGTGCCGCACACCTTTCCCTCGGCCAGCAGGTCGCGGAAGAAGCCGGTGGCCGCCAGGGCCCGCCAGTCCGCGGTCGCCCGGTGGTCGAGACCGCGCAGCACCTCGCCGTCGCGGTGGAAGACCCGGTTGGTCGGGTCCCGGAAGGATCCGGGGTCGGCCCGGAGGCCGGTGTCGGGGCGGGCCATCGCCGGTGCCGGCCCGTTCAGCGGTGGTCGGTGGGCTGGCGCCGGAACCGGGCGACCAGCCGGCGCCAGTAGAGCTTGGCCGCCACCGCCGCTCCGGCCACCCCACCGACCACCGCCTGCACGATCAGGCTGCCGGACCCCGCGTCCAGGTAGGCCAGGTGCATCACCGGCCGCTCCCTTCCCTCGCCGTGATGGAGGCCGGCCACCATGAGGCATTTAGCCCTTTAAGCCGGACTTGTCTCCTTGACACCGTACGCCGCGCGAGCCGGTCGTGAAGGCCACACCGGTCACCGCGACCACGTCCGTTCCGTTCAAGACGACCGGCCCCACCCACCTCTACCGTGACCGCCATGACACCTCACTTCGACCTCATCGGCATGGCGGTCACCGAGATGGCGCGGACGCTCGACTTCTACCGGCGGCTGGGGGTGCCGGTCCCGGCCGGCGCCGAGCGCGAACCGCACGTGGAGGTGACCCTGGCCGGCGGCGTCCGGCTGGCCTGGGACGCCGTCGACATGATCCGCACCTTCGACCCGGACTTCGCGCCGCCCACCGGCAGCCCCCGGGTGAACCTGGCGTTCCGTTGCGCCGACCCGGCCGAGGTCGACCGGTGGTACAAGGAGCTGACCGGAGCCGGGTTCCACGGCCACCTGCCGCCGTGGGACGCCCAGTGGGGGCAGCGGTACGCCGTCCTGCACGACCCCGACGGCAACGGGGTGGACCTGTTCGCGCCGCTGGCCGCCGACTGAGCGGCGACCGGTCAGCCCCTCAGCAGCCGGGTCGGGGGCACGCCGGCCAGGTCGCGGACCTCCCGGGTGAGGTGGGCCTGGTCGGCGTAGCCGGCGCGGGCGGCCACCTCGGCCAGCGGCGTACCGGCCCGGGCCAGCGCGAGGGCGCGGCGCATCCGGAGGATGCGGGCGAGGGTCTTCGGGCCGTACCCGAAGAGGGGCTGGCAGCGGCGGCGCAGCGCGCGCTCGCCCAGGCCGACCTCGGCGGCCGCGGCGCCCACCGTGACGCCGTCCGCCAGTCGGGCGGCGACCCGCGCGCCGAGCGGGTCCGGGCCGCCGACGGCGCGCAGCCGCGCGACCGCGACCGCCGTCAGGGCGACGGCGATCAGCTCGACGTCGGCGGCGTCCGCGCCGATCGGATGGACGCCGCGCAACGAACCGGAGCGGCGGGCGGGCCGCTCTGCCGACGACCGTGCCGCGTCGATCCGGTCGGCCAGCGCGCCCGTGGCCGGCCCCCACAGGTCGGCCAGCGGGACGCGCTGGTCACGCACCTCGTCGGCGGGCACCCCGAGGACGGCCGGGCCGGTGCCGGGTGGCAGCCGCAGTCCGACCCACCGCTCCCGCGGCGAGCTGGCGGAGAGGTGGGCGACCCGATCCGGCCCGGCGACCAGCAGCCCGGCCCGGCTGGACCAGAGCAGGTCGACGCAGCCGTCCGGCAGCACCCGGGTCGACGCCCCGCCCTCGGCGACGCTGTGCCACACCACCGCCCCGGGGATCCCGATCGCGGCCCGCTCCCGGTACATCCCCACAGCCTGCCACCCGGCCAGGCCACCGGTCGACCACCAGGTCGCCGTCCCGGTGCGGACGACACCCCCGTGGTCGGGGCGGCCGTCAGGAGCGGCGGTGGTGCATGGCGAGGCGGAGGAGGGCGAAGCGGAGGGCGGTGGCCGCCAGGTTGGCGGCGACCAGCACCGCCAGCTCCAGCGGGCGGGGCGGGGCGGCGGTCGCGGCGCGCAGGACCGCCAGCGAGCCGCTGGTCAGCGCCAGGCCGAGAGCGAAGGCGAGCAGACCCTGCAGGTGGTGGCGGGTGGCGTGCCGGCGGCCGGAGATGCCGAAGGTGAGCCGGCGGTTGGCGGCGGTGTTGGCCACCGCGGTCACCAGCAGGGCCAGCAGGTTCGCCGCCTGCGCCCCCAGCGCGCCCCGGGTCGCCAGGAAGAGCGCCAGGTACGCCAGCGCGCTGGCCACCCCGACCGCGGCGAACCGGGCGAGCTGCCGGGGCAGTCCGGCCGGCACCTGCGCCGGCGCCGTGGTCAGCGGCGCCCGACCGAGCTGCTCGCGCAGTTCCGCCAGGGGCAGCGCCCCGCTGACCAGGGCGCGGGCCAGCCGGCCGATGCCCCGCAGGTCGGCCAGGGCGGTGGCGACGATGTCCACCCGGCTGTCCGGGTCGTCCACCCAGTCCACCGGCACCTCGTGGATCCGCAGGCCGGCCCGTTGGGCGAGGACCAGCAGCTCGGTGTCGAAGAACCAACCGGTGTCCTGCACCAGCGGCAGCAGCCCGGCCGCCACGTTCGCGCGGATCGCCTTGAACCCGCACTGGGCGTCGGAGAAGCGCACCGCCAGGGTGCCGCGCAGGAGGAGGTTGTAGCCGCGGGAGATCACCTCCCGTCGGGCGCCCCGGACCACCTGGCTGGGTCCGCGCCAGCCGGGTGCCGATGGCCAGGTCGGAGTGGCCGGAGATGAGCGGCGCGACCAGCGGCAGCAGCGCCGCCAGGTCGGTGGAGAGGTCCACGTCCAGGTACGCCAGCACCGGCGCCGGGGACGCCGACCAGGCGGCCCGCAGCGCCCGGCCCCGCCCCTTTGCGTCCAGGTGCCGCACTCCCACCTCGGGCAGCTCCGCGGCGAGCGCCTCGGCCACCGCGAGGGTGCCGTCGACGCTGGCGTTGTCCGCCACGGTGATCCGGAACGGGTACGGGAAGTGCTCGGTCAGGTGGGCGTGCAGCCGCCGGACGCAGGGACCGAGGTCGGCCTCCTCGTTGTAGACCGGCACCACCACGTCCAGCACCGCCGCAGGCGTCGTCCGCCGGGCCCGCACCGCCGCCCGGGGAGCACTCGGGAGGGTCATCGCTCAGCCCGCTTTCCGCTGGTCAGGTCGTAGACGGTGACCCCGTCGACGGTCTTCGCGGTGAAGTTCTCGGCGACCCAGGAGGCGATCTCCTGGGAGGCGGAGCTGCCCCCGTTGGCCCGGAACCCACCGCCGCCGACGAAGTAGTGGATCTCCCCGTCGGTGACGTACCGCTGGAACTGGGCGAGCGTCGGCGACGGGTCGCTGCCGTTGAAGCCGCCGATCGCCATCACCGGCCGCCGGGTGGCGAGCTGGTAGCCGGAGGCGTTGTTCGAACCGATCGTCGCCGCCACCCAGGTGTAGGCGTCGGCGTCGGCCGCCAGCAGGGACTTCAGCTCGGCGCTCGGCTCAGGGGCGTCGAGCAGCCCGCCCATGCCGCCGCCGCGCTGCGAGCGGCCGTCGCCGCCGGGGAACTGCCCCTGCGCGCCGCCGGGGAGGCCCGGGAACTGCCCGTTCTGCCCGGTCCCGCCGTTCTGGCCGCCACCGGGGAGGCCAGGGACCTGGCCGTTCTGCCCACCGCCCGGGAAGCCAGCGAGTTGGCCGCCGCCGGGGAACTCCATGCCGCCCGGCAGCCGGCCGCCGGGGAACCCGCCCCGGCCGGGACCGAAGGCGCCCTGCACCAACGGGCCGCGCCTGCGGCACCAGGATCGACCAGCTGCTCAGCCCGAAGATCCGTACCGAGAGGGCCATCAGCCAGAGCGAGGCCGGGGTCTTGTCGACGGTGATCGAGTTGGCCGCGTCGGACGAACCGTAGAAGAACGCCGTCCAGCTCTCCGAGCCGGCCTGCCCGGCGGCCGAGTAGAACGAGTTTGCCCAGCCCGAGGCGCCGAGGCTCCACAGGTAGAGCAGTCCGGTGGCGAACAGGAGGGCCAGCAGGGCCGGCCGCGCCCACCGGGGGTGGTCCCGGGCGGGCTCGGGCGGCGTACGGTCGCCGTCGGCGCGGGCGGGTTCGGGCACGGCCGCGGTGGGCTTCGGCGACGGGGCGGCGTCCGGCGTGGGCGCCGCGGCGGGCGCCGGTGCGGGTGACCCGGTCGCGGGCGCGGTCAGCAGACTCTCTGTTCTGTCCATGCCGGCCAGCCTCGGCCAGGCCGCTGGCCCGGCCCCGTGAACGACCTATGCGTCGGCTGTGGAAGCCGGCAGCCACACCATGAAGACCGTGTGGCCGGGGCGGCTGACCACGTCGACCCGGCCGTGGTGGGCCTCCACCACGGCGGCCACGATGGCCAGGCCGAGGCCGGTGCTGCCGTGCGCCCGGGAGCGGGAGCTGTCCCCGCGGGCGAACCGCTCGAAGACCTCTTCCTGCAGCTCGGGCGGGATGCCCGGCCCGTCGTCGGCGACACTGAGCTCGACCCCGCCGGCGACCGGGGCCAGCCGGGTGGTCACGGTGGTGCCGGGTGGCGTATGCACCCGGGCGTTGGCGAGCAGGTTCGCCACCACCTGGTGCAGCCGGGCCGCGTCCCCGGTCACGGCCATCGGCTCGTCGGGCAGGTCGAGCTGCCAGCGGTGCTCCGGGCCGGCCGCGTGGGCGTCGCTGACCGCGTCGACGACCAGCGCGGTCAGGTCGACGGGTTCGGCTGCCAGGGGCCGGCCGGAGTCGAGCCGGGCCAGCAGCAGCAGGTCGTCGACGAGGCTGGTCATCCGGGTGCTCTCCGACTCCACCCGGCGCAGCGCGTGGGCCACGTCCGGCGGCACCCGGTCCCGGCCGCGCCGGGCCACCTCGGCGTACCCGCGGATGGCCGCGAGGGGGGTACGCAGCTCGTGGCTGGCGTCGGCGACGAACTGGCGTACCCGCATCTCGCTGGCCTGCCGGGCAGCCAGCGCGGCGGCGACGTGGCCGAGCATCCGGTTGAGCGCGCCGCCCACCTGGCCCACCTCGGTCCGCGGGTCGGTGTCGGCCTCCGGCACCCGGACCGACAGCGCCACCTCGCCCCGGTCCAGCGGCAGCTCGGTGACCCGGCTGGCGGTCGCGGCGACCCGGTTCAGCGGGCGCAGGGTCGCCCGGACGATGAGCGCGCCGAGACTGCCGGCGATCAGCAGCCCGGCGGTGACCACACCGGCCTGGGCGACGATCATCCACATGACGGTCTCCTCCACCCCGGAGAGGGGGATGGCGACGCCGAGCACGTCGCCGTTGGCCTCCCGATGGGCCACCGCGCGGTAGTCACCCCGGTCGTCGAGCTCGACCGTGCGCGGCTGCCCGTCGGGGGGCAGCGCGGCAAGTGTGGTGACGTCGGCGGCGGGAACCTGGTCCACTCCTCCGGCCTCGGCTCGGCTCGTCGCCGTCGTCGCCCCGTCGGCGGCCATCCGCATCGCGATCGAGCCCGGCGGGAAGCCGCGTGGCGGCTCCAGGGCTGCCGGCCCGGTGCCGGGGCCCGGCCGCCGCGGATCGCCGGACTGGCGGAACCAGGGCGGCAGGTCACCGGTGCGTCGGTCGCCCATGGTGAGCTGGTTGTCGACCTGGGCGATCAGGAAGTGTCGCAGGGCGACCGTGGTGAGGCCGCCGATGCCGATGCTGACCAGGGCGAGCAGCGCCACCACGGAGAGCACCAGCCGGCGGCGCAGCGACCAGCCGGCCAGCCGACGCCGCAACCGCCCGGGCCGGTCACTCCGCGGGCTTGAGGACATACCCCGCGCCGCGCAGCGTGTGGATCATCGGCCCGCGGCCCGCGTCGATCTTCTTCCGCAGGTACGAGATGTAGAGCTCGACGACGTTGGCCTGCCCGCCGAAGTCGTAGTTCCAGACCCGGTCGAGGATCTGCGCCTTGCTCAGCACCCGGCGCGGGTTGCGCATCAGGTAGCGGAGCAGCTCGAACTCGGTCGCGGTGAGGGTGATCAGATCGCCGCCCCGGCGTACCTCGTGGCTGTCCTCGTCCAGGCTGAGGTCGCCGACGGTGAGCACGGCGTCCTCCCGGGTGGCGACCGCGAAGCCGGACCGGCGCAGCAGCGCGCGCAGCCGGGCGATCACCTCCTCCAGGCTGAACGGCTTGGTGACGTAGTCGTCGCCGCCGACGGTGAGCCCGGCGATCCGCTCCTCCACCGCGTCCCGCGCGGTGAGGAAGAGCACCGGCACGGTCGGGGTCTGCTCGCGCAGCCGGCGCAGCACCTGGAAGCCGTCCAGGTCGGGCAGCATCACGTCGAGCACCACCGCGTCGGGCTGGAACTGCCGGGCGGTGCTCAGCGCCGCCATCCCGTTGCCGGCGCTGCGGACCTGCCAGCCCTCGTAGCGCAGGGCCATCGAGAGCAGGTCGGTCAATGTCGGCTCGTCGTCGACCACCAGCACCCGCACCGGTTCGCCGTCGGGTCGGCGCAGCTCGATCCGGCCCTGCGCGGCCTGCCCGTCCATGACCATGTCCCCCATCGTGGGTCGCTCCGCTGTGCCGGGCCTGTCCCGATCCTGTGTACCAGCTGTGCGGCCCCGCCGGGGCGCCCTCGCGCGCGAGGCCCGACCCGGCCGGGCATCGACTCCGGGCCGGGGAGCTGGCGGTGTCGACGCGCTCGCGGAGAGCCGCCTCGGTGCCGATCATGTCCGGCCCGTATCGGGTGGCGCCGGCGCGGCCCGGCACGCCCGACGCACAGCGCGGCCACAGGTCCGACCCACGTGCCCTCCAGCCGGGGCGCGCAGGCTGCCGACATGAGCCTGAACGGGACATTCGAGGTCCGCTGGTGGTGGCGGGACCGGCCGGTGCGGGTGGCGGTGACCGAGCGGACGGCGCTGCCGGCGGCCCGGCGCGCGGTGGCGGGCAAGCTGGCTGCGCTGCGCACCGCCGAGGCGGAGCTGGCCGGGGCCCACCGCGCCGCCGGTCGCGCGGTGCCGGTCGGCCCGCTGCTGCGGGACCTGGTGGCGGTGGCGCTGGGCGCGGCCGCGGCCAACGGCGGCGCGGTGGACCCGACCGCCGTCGGTTCCCGGATCGCCGCCGCCGGACCGGCGCCGGACGGCGGCTGGCCGGTCGTGGTCGACGGCGGACCGGTCGCGCTGGCCGGTGGCGCCCTGGTCACCGCCGATCCGCTGCGGGCGGACGGCGGCGGGGTGCGCGATCCACGTACCGGAGGGGCGCCGGCCTCGCCGTGGGCGGCGGTGACGGTCGCCGCGCCGGA
This sequence comes from Micromonospora inositola, assembly GCF_900090285.1. NCBI lineage: Bacteria > Bacillati > Actinomycetota > Actinomycetes > Micromonosporales > Micromonosporaceae > Micromonospora > Micromonospora inositola. The sequence goes on from NZ_LT607754.1 coordinate 5,664,427, forward strand.
CGCGGCGCGGGCCGCGATGCTCGCGGTGGCCGCGCTGGTCCGCGGTCCCGACGGCCCGGAGTGGCTGGCCGGGCAGGGTGTTCCGGCCTGGCCGGTGGCGCGCCCGGCGGCCCTTCCGCAGCCCGCTACCCGGTGGTGACTTGCCGGGCATGTCCATCGACGACGGTCACCCCGGTCATCCTCGGCACCACCCGCGCCGCCCCGGCCTGACCCGCGGCGCCGTCACTCGGTCGCGCCGAACGGGTCGGTCCGGACGAAACGCATCGTCCAGGTGCCGTACCCGTCCCGGTGGTCCCGCTCGTAGAGGTGGTCCGGCCCGCCGCCGGCCGACGCCGCGGCGTGGTCGGGGTGGCGCATGATCCACCGCTGCGGCGGCGCGCCGTCGGGGTCGGCCGGCAAGTCCCGGACCAGGTCGTGGGCGGGTCCGCCGACGAACCGTACGCGCACCTCAGCCACCCGCACACCCTCCGTCCCCGGGCCGGCACCAGTCGGCACCGCGCCCCTGGAGGGGAAGCTACCCCGCCGCGGCCGGCCCCGGCCGGCAAACCCGCGGCGGTTTGCCCAGCTCGGGCCCGGGGTACCGCGTCCTGAAGCACCGGGATCGGGCCGGGCGGGACGAGGACGAGGAGTGGTCGATGAGGACGCTGGGCGGGCGGTACGAGCTCGAACAGCGCGTCGGCATCGGCGGGATGTCGGAGGTCTGGCGGGCCCACGACCTCGTGCTGGACCGGACGGTCGCGGTGAAGCTGATCTCGCCCAGCCTGGACGACGAGGCGACGTCGGTGGAGCGGATCCGGCTCGAGGCCCGGTCGGCCGCCCGGCTGGTGCACCCGAACGTGGCCAGCGTGCACGACTTCGGCACCGCCACGATCATGCCCGGCCGGGAGGCGCCCTACATCGTGATGGAACTGGCCGAGGGGGAGACGCTCGCCGCCCATCTGCGGGAGGGCCCGTTGGACTGGCGGATCGCCGTCCGGGTCTGCGCCGAGGTGAGCGCCGCGCTGGCCGCGGCGCACGCGCACGACATCGTGCACCGCGACGTGAAGCCGGCCAACGTGATCCTCACGCCGTCGGGCGTGAAGGTCCTCGACTTCGGCATCGCCACCTCGGCCGGCGCGACGGACCACACCCCGGAGAACATCGTGGTGGGCACCCCCGCCTACCTGGCCCCGGAGCAGCTGGACCGGCAGCCGGCCACCCCCGCCGCGGACATGTACGCCCTCGGCGTGCTGCTCTACTACTGCCTGACCGGCCGCCTGCCGTACGCCGCCAGCAGCACCACCCAACTGCTAGGCGCGCGGAAGCGGCAGGCGCCGGAGCCGCTGCCCGACATCAAGGGGCTGCCGGCGGAGGTCGCCGACCTGTGCCGGCGCTGCCTGGCCGACGACCCGGCCCAGCGCCCCAGCAGCCTGATGGCCGCGCTGCTGCTCGCCGAGGTGGTGGACGCCCGGGTCTACGTGCCGATGCTGACAGCGACGCCCCGGCAGCGGACCGCGCCGCTGTCCCCGTGGACCGACCGGGCGGCCGCCGAGGCCACCGAGGCGATGGCCGTCGACCGGCAGCCCACGGAGTGGGCCAGCTGAGTCCTCCCCCGGGCCCCGGCCCGGTTTCACTCGGCGGGGGCCGGGTAGCCGGGCGGGTGAGTGACGGGAGGAACGCGATGCCGGATCCGAGTTCCTGGCTGCACGAGGCCACCGCGACCGCCGCGGGCGGTCACGTACGCACCGACGACGGCGGCCTCTCCACCGCCCTGGCGTCGCCGCTGGCGGCGCACTGCACCGGATTGAGGCCCGAGCAACTGCTCGCCGCAGCGTTCGCGTCCTGCCTGCACCACGCGGCGGTGGAGGCGGCCGGCAAGATCACCGACGAGGCGCACACGGTCCAGGTGACCGCGGAGGCCAAACTGGGCCGCGACAACGACGGCCGGTACCGGGCCGACGTGCATGCCGAGATCTCCTCGGCCGGGCTGACCCGGGAGCAGCTGGCCGACCTGGTCGCCTACGCCGACCGGCTCTGGCCGTTCTCCAGCGGCGACAACAGCCGGCACCGGCTCACCGTGACGCCGGCGGAGAACGGCCGGCACTGAGCCGCCGGGGTCGTCAGCGGAAGCTGGCGGTCACCGCCCGGTGGTCGCTGTCCGGGGTGCGTAGGACGCCGGCCGCGGTGGGGGTGAGTCCGCGGTAGAGCACGTGGTCGGGGCGGGTCACCGGCAGCTCCGCCGGCCAGGTGAAGCCGAAGCCCTGCCCGGCGTCCGCCTGCGCGTCGCGCAGCAGCCGGGTGAGCGGCACGAAGACCCGGTCGGTGGGGGCGGTGTTCAGGTCGCCGAGCACGACCAGCCGCGGGGCGTGGTCGTGGCGGACGGTGGAGGCCAGCGCGGCGAGGGTCTCGTCCCGGGTGGCGGTGTGGCCCGCCCGGGCGGAGCCCAGGTGGACCACGTAGACCACCAGGTCGCCGCCCGGGGCGGCGACCACGGCGCGCAGCGCCCGGGTCCAGCCCAGTGCGGTGTCCACGCCGGTGGAGTCCCGGATCGGCCACCGGCTCCACAGGGCGACGGTCGACACGGCGGCCCGGTGCGGGTACCGCTGGCGCAGCGCGGCGTCGACCCGGTCGTCGTCGTCGACCTCCTGCAGCGCGATCAGGTCGGCGCCGGAGCCGGCGAGCGGGTCGACGGTGGCGGCGGGGTCGGGATTGCCGGACCGCAGGTTCTGGCTGGCGACGCGGATCGCGGCCGGGCCGGCCCCGCCCGCCGGCGGGAGCCACGCCCCGCCGTAGAGCGCCGCCCAGACGACCGTCGGGAGCAGCACCGCGGCGAGCGCCCGCCGGGACCGGCGCAGCAGCGCGGCGAGCCCGAGCAGCGGTACGCCGAGGCCGAGCAGCGGGGTGGCGCTGTCGAGCAGGCTGCCGAAGCCGTGCACGTTGGGAACCGCGCGGTGGCCGGCGAGCAGCGCGGCGAGCAGGACGGCGAGCAGGCAGACGATCATCCCCCGCCGGTCCCGGCGGCCGCTGGGTTCACCGCTCGCCCGCTCGCCGATCACGCGCTCCGTCACCGTCCACAATCGTATCGAGCGGGGGCGGCGGGGGCGGCCCGATGGCGGCACCGGGGCGGCGGGGACGGACCGGTACCTCCGGCGGACCGGCGACCGACAGGTCGTGGGGTCCCGCATGGGCCGAACGGAGGAGGTCGGTGCATCCCGCACCAAAGATGATCTTCCGCCTGATTCACCCTGCTAGTTCGGTTATAAGCGACAAACCCGAAAAACGAAGAGGGCCGGTTTCATGGTTGACCGAGAGTAATTTCCGCGCGGATCATGGCAAATTGTGGCGCATGCCACCAACCGGCCCGATGGCAAGCGGCGGGAAGCTTTCTAGCCTCGGCGGGTGCATCCCGACGACTCCCCCGCGCAGAAGCAGACCGAGGCGACGCCCCCTGGCCGTCCCACCGATGTCGCATCAGCCGAAAGGACGATCGGGCGGCACCGGGCCCCGGAAGCGCCGCGCCGCCTCGCCTCGACCCCGGCCCGGGTCGCCGTCGCCACCGGCGTGACCTGCTGTCTCGGCCTGGTCGCCGTCGTCGGCGCCCGGGACATCGGCCAGCGCCACGAGCCCGTACGCGAGGTGATGGCGGACCGGGCGGCGGCCGCCGCCGAGGCGGAGCAGCGCGCCTCCCGGGACTTCCAGCGGACCGCCCCGCCGGTCGCCGTGCCGGTCACCCCGATCCCGGCCGCCACCCCGATCCCGCGGCCGACGAAGAAGGCCCCGAAGAAGCCGGTCCCGCCGAAGCACCCCCGACCGGTCGCCGGCCTGGACCAGCGCCAGATGGACAACGCCAAGGTGATCGTCGACGTCGGTCGGGACATGAAGCTGCCACGCCGGGCACTGATCGTGGCCATCGCCACCGCGATGCAGGAGAGCAACCTCTACAACCTGGCCAGCGACGTGCTGCCGGAGTCGTACGACTATCCGCACCAGGGCAGCGGCGCCGACCACGACTCGGTCGGGCTGTTCCAGCAGCGGCCGAGCAGCGGCTGGGGCACCGTCGCCGAGCTGATGCGCCCGGCGTACGCGGCCCGGGCGTTCTACGCGGCGCTGGCCGAGGTGCCCGGCTGGGCGGACCTCAGCATCACCCAGGCCGCCCAGGCCGTGCAGGTCTCCGCCTTCCCGGACGCGTACGCCCAGCACGAGCAGCGGGCCACCACCGTGGTCGACGCGCTGATCTGAGCCGCGGTCAGGCCGCACTCCGCTCGGACGGCGGCTCGACCGGGGCGTCAGTGGCGGCGGTCGCCACCCGGGTCGCCGGCACCCCGTTGCCGGGCACCGCCGCGGCGGCGGTCGGAGTGTCGGCCGGCACCGGATGCACGGTCAGGCCGGCGAGGAGATCGTCGACCCGGGCCTCCCGCCGCCGGCGGGCCAGCAGCGCCGCCTCGAAGTCGCGGCGCGCCTGCACCGCCTCGGCGTACGCCCGCTCCCGGACCAGCCGGGCCTCGGCGCGGGCGGCGTCGAGTTCGCCACGGGCCAGCGCCAGCAGCCCGTCCGCCTCCCGCTCCACCGCCGTCGCGCCGGTCCGCACGGCCGCCACGTCGCCCGCGTCCGGCGCGCCCCGCCGGTCGAGCAGATCGCAGAGGTGGGTCGCCTCCTGCCGGATCTGGTCCCACTCGCGACCGGCCCCGGCGGCGCTCTCCGCCCGGGCCGCGAGTCGGGTCAACCGGATCCCCAGCTCGTCCAGGCAGGAGTCCACCTGCCGCTGGTCGTAACCGGTCTCAACGACGGAGAACCTCATACTGTCGCCCCCCAGGCAGCTGATGTTTCTTCCCCACCTGCCGATCCTGAGGGCTGCCGGCGACCGCCGAGGCGGTTCGAGGAAAATGTTCAGCATCCGAGGGCGGTCGACGACCGGCGACCGCGCGTGGACAATCCCCGGGGAGCCGGGCGGCGATCCGGACGAACGAGGCTCAGGAACGCTTGGGCAGCACGACCACCCGGCCGAAGAACTCGTCGATGCGCCGCACCACGTCGTTGAAGTCGTCCAGGTCGATCGGCTTCGTCACGTACGCGTTGGCCTGCAGCGTGTAGCTGCCGACGATGTCGGTGTCCGCGTTCGACGTGGTGAGCACGACGATCGGAATGGTGCGCAGGTCCTCGTCCCGCTTCACCTCGCCGAGCACCTGCCGGCCGTCCATCCGGGGCATGTTCAGGTCGAGCAGGATCACGTCGGGGCGGCGGGCCTCGGTGTGCCGACCCTCGCGCCGGAGGAACTCCATCGCCTCCTGGCCGTCGTTGACCACGTCGATGACCTTCTCGACGTCGGAGTCCTCGAGGGCCTCCTCGATCATCAGGACGTCGCCCGGGTCGTCGTCCACCACCAGGATACGAACGGGGCTCGGGCTGCCTGGACCCATGGGGGTTTACCTGCTTCGTGTCGGTGGCGGAACGGGACCTCTCGGTCACCTGCTGGCGGGGAAATCTAGCCGATCAGGGGCGGAACGGCGAGGCCGGCTCGGGCGTGTCCGCGTCGTATCGGAGCACCTCGGCGAGCCCGGTCACCTGCAGCACCCGCGCCACCCGCCCGCCGGCCCCGGTGACCCGCAGCCAACCGCCGTCGGCCGAGGCGCGGTTGTCGCCGCGGACGAACGCCGCGATGCCGGTCGAGTCGCAGAAGGTGAGCTCGGTGAGATCGATCAGCAGGTACCGCTCGCCGTCGGCGACGAGCCGGTCGATCGCGGCGTTGAGTTGGGGGGCGGTGCTCATGTCGAGCTCACCGGCGAGCCGCAGGCAGGCCCTACCGCCGGCCCGTTGGGCGTCCGTGACGGTGAACGTCAACGTGGTCCCTCCCGCTCCTACCGCAGGCGGATGCTTGCGGTGCGGCAAGTATACGGGGGAGAGGTCCCCACGCCGGCACCCCGCGGCCGGTCAGGCGTGGACGTGGGGTGGCCCCCGACCCTGGGACCAGGGGTCGGGGGCCGGGGAGGGTGGCTCAGGCGGCGGCCGGCTGCAACCGCGGTCCCGTCGACCGCAGCTCCGCCGTCGCGGGCGGCTCCGCGTCCTCTGGTTGACCGGAATCCGGCGTCTGGAAGAGATAGCGGACGAACTCCCCACCCACCTCGTTGTCGTCCGCGCCCGGCCACTGTCCGACAGAGTCGACGCCGACCACCTCACGGCCCGTCCCGTCGGTCTCCTCCAGCAGCGCCCACAGGGTCACCGGGTAGCACCGGGTGGCCTCGGGGTCCAGCCGCCACCGGGCGTACCAGCCGGGTCGGGCGGGGACGATCTCGATGATCCTCTTCATGACGACCTTCCCTTCCGCGTGCGTCGGAAGTTTCCCGGTCCACCCCGATCATGGGCCGCCCTCGGGTGAGCGCCCCTCACCCCCAGCGAATGAAGCTGCCGTCCCGCTTCCGCGGGTCGCCCCCCGTGGCCGTTTCCTTCCCCGTTACGGCGGGAAGGCGACGCGCGGAAACGGCGGAACCCGACGAGGAACGAGGTGCGACGATGCGCAAGCAGATGGAGGGCGACAACCAGCGCCGCCGGGCCCTGGCCCGGGAGGCCCGCGAACGCGGCCGACAGCCCAGCCAGACCGGCGCCAGCCTGAGCGCGTCCAAGCAGGTCACCTCCCTGGACCGGGGGAAGCGGACCGGCCCGGCGCCCGCCGGGCGGCACAAGCCGGACACCACCCGGGGCGGTCCCGCCCCGCCGCCGGCGGGCGTGCCGCAGCCCGGTCGGCCGCTCACTGAGCCCGGCAAGGGCGCACCCGGGGTGACCACTCTCGGGTACCGCGCCCTGGTCGACGACGTCGGCCGCCGGTCCGGGGTCGACTTCTCCAAGGCCAAGGTGGGCGCCGAGGCGACCGTGTTGGCGCTGGCATGGGCGTTGGACGAGGCGGCGCGGGAACGGCTGCTCGAAGCGGTGCCGATGAAGCTGCACGACGTGGTGCCGGTAGACGGCATCGAACGGCACCACGACCTGGCGGGCTTCCTCGCCGAAGTGGCCCGGATCAGCGGGCGCACCCCGGAGGAGGCGCGCTACCAGGCCGAGGCGACCCTCGCGGCGCTGGCCGACGCCGACAGCGATCTGGTCGAGTCGCTGCGCGTACCCGACGGGTTGCGAGACCTGCTCACGCCGCCGGAGCCCGGCGGTGGCCTGGTGGGTCCGACGTCGGCCACCGCCCCACTGGACGAGCAGGAACTGAGGGACGCGCTCAGCCGCCTGCGGTACTGGTCGAGCGACCGGCAATCGCTGGTCCGCACGATCGAGCTGCCGCCGGACAACCTGGACCGGGTGCTCGACCGGCTCGACCAACTCCGGACCGAGGTCGGCCGCGCCCCGCAGATCGGCCGGCCGGACCCGGACAGCGCCGTACTGACCGTGCGGACCCAACGGGTCGACGGGGTGACCGTCCTCGACGTCGACCTGGCCCACCGGGTCGACGACGCCATCGAGGAGGTCGGCGCCGGGATGAATGCCGGCTGAGCCGCCCGGGCCGGCGGGCGCGACACCCGTCGGCCCGACCCGGCCGGTCGCCCACCGCGTGGGATAACGTTGCCGGCCGTGGAGCGGGCCGCCGACGACCTGACGCTGGTCGTCGACCCGGCCCGACGGACCGGGCGTACGCTGCTCGCCGCCGGCGTCGCCCAGTCCTACGTGGACGTCGTCGACCCGCGCCACCTGCACTTCGAGTACGTCCGGCGAGTGGCCGCGGTGATCGACCTGGCCGCCCCGCCGGGCCGGCCGCTGACCGCGCTGCACCTGGGCGGCGGAGCGCTCACCCTGCCGCGCTGGCTGGCCGCCACCCGCCCCGGATCGGCGCAGCTGGTCATCGAGCGGGAGCCGGCGGTGGTCGAGCTGGTCCGCCGGGAGCTGCCGCCGCTGCCGCCGGAGGTGGCCGTCGAGGTCGCCGACGCCCGGGACGCGGTGAGCGCCGCCCCGCCCGGCCGGTACGACCTGGTCCTGGCCGACGTCTACCGGGCGGCCCGGATGCCCGGGCACGTGGCCAGCGTCGAGTTCGCCGCCGAGGTGGCCCGGACGTTGCGCCCCGACGGCGTCTACCTGGTCAATGTGACCGACCTTCCACCGCTGGTCTTCTGCCGGGCCCAGGTGGCCACCCTGCGCGCGGTCTTCGCCGACGTCTGCCTGGTCGCCGACCGGCGGATGCTGCGGGGGCGCCGGTACGGCAACCTGGTGCTCGCCGCCGCGCACCGCCCCGACCGCCTGCCGGTACGCCGGCTGGCCGCCCGGGTGGCCGGCGACCCCCTCCCCGGCGGGGTGCTGCACGGCCCGACGCTGGACGCCTTCGTCTCCGGCGCCCGCCCCGCCACCGACGCCACCCTCGCCGCGGACTGACCGGGACCCGCCCGGCGTTCCACGGGCCGGGCAGGCCTCCCGGACCGGGACCGGACCGGGCACTCCGCGGCGGCGGTGCTCCCGCGCGGCCGGGCCGCGGGTTTTGCCGGATCCCGGCCGGGTAGCCGCGCCGGATGAGCGACGCCCAGGACCGGACCACCGCGCGCCGCGCGCTGATCGTCATCGGCCTGGTGCTGGCCACCCTGCTCGGGCTGACCCTGGTCTGGGCCACCCGGCGGGTGCTGATCTGGACCCTGGTGGCGGCGTTCTTCGCGGTGGCCCTGAAACCGCTGGTCGACCGGCTGCAACGCCGCTGGGTGCGGCACCGGGCGCTGGCCATCCTGCTGGTCTTCCTCGCCACGTTCGTCCTGCTCGGCGCCCTCGCCGCGTTGATCGTCCTACCGCTGGTCGACGAGGTCGGCCGGTTCGCCGACCGGGCGCCGGAGCTGTTGCGGGAAGCCCGGGCTGGTCGGGGGCCGGTGGGCGAGCTGCTGACCCGGTTCCGGCTGCGGGAGTACGCCAACCGCCACGCCGACCAGCTCCAGCAGTACGGCTCGCGGCTGGGCCAGCCCGCCGTGGGGCTGGTCCGGGGCGTGCTGCAGACCATCGTCGGGCTGGTCACCGTGATCGTCCTGGCGTTCCTGATGGTGCTGGAGGCCCCGAAGATCATCGCGGGGGTGCTGGCCCTGGCGGGCGACGGCGGGACGGAACGGCTGCGCCGCGTCGGGCGGGACTCCGCCCGCACCATCACCGGCTATCTCACCGGCAACCTGCTGATCAGCGTGATCTGTGGCGGGCTGACCTTTCTGGTGCTCCTTCTCACCGGCGTGCCGTTCGCCGCGGTGATCGCCCTGCTGGTCGCCATCGCGGACCTGATCCCGCTGGTCGGCGCGACGCTGGGCGCGATCATCGCGGCCGGCGCCGGGTTCCTGCACTCGCCCACCGCGGGCGTCGTCGTGCTGGTCTTCTTCGTCGTCTACCAGCAGGCGGAGAACCACCTGCTGCAGCCGGTGATCATGTCCCGCGCGGTCCGGTTGAACCCGCTGACCGTGCTGGTCAGCGTGCTGCTCGCGGCGGAGCTGGCCGGTCTGGTCGGTGCCCTGCTGGCCATCCCGGCCGCCGGGATCGCGCAGATCCTGCTCCGCGAGTTCGCCCCGAAGGGGCTGCGCACCGTGCCGTCACCCGCCACCGGGGCCGCCGACCCACCGGACGGCGCCAGCGCCGACCAGCCGCCCCCGGAGCAACCGCGCGGCGGGCCGGGAAACCGACCGGCCGGCGGGCGGGCCCCCGGCGGGAACCCGCCGCCGGCCGGCGGCTGACCGTCGCTCAACCGCGGCGCACCATCTCAGGCGACTCGCTCTCCAGCGGCACCGCGTTGGCCGGGACGAGGCCGAGCTGCACTGCGGGTCGGGACATCGTCGCGTCGAGCACCCAGTCGGCGCCCACCCGGGCCCGGTTCCCGGGCATGGCCAGCAGGTGGTAGCCGCGGGTCACCGCCTTGGCCGGCAGGCCCGACAGCGACACCTTCAACGGGTTCGCCGCGGCGTCCTTGCCGCCCAGGTCGACCACCCAGCCCAGGTCGTAGTGCTTGTACGGCTTACGACTGCCCTGCCCGTACGACGCGGCGATGTTCTGCGCGGCCAGCTTGCCCTGCCGCTGCGCGTGCTGGGCGGTCATCGTGCAGATCTGGCCGGGGCGGGTCACGTCGGGCACGGCGGCCGCGTCGCCGCAGGCGTACACCTCGGGGTAACCGGGGACGTTGAGGAACTCGTCGACCACCAGGCGGCCCTTCTCGGTGCGCAGCCCCAGCTCGGCGACGAACGGGTCGGGGCGCACGCCCACGCACCAGACCAGGCTGCAGGTCGACACGTACTCGCCGTCGGTCAGCATCACCCCGTCCGGGGTGGCCTCCGACACCGAGGTGCCCATCCGCACGTCGACGCCGCGCCGCCGGAGCACCCGGTCGGCGGTCCGCGACATCCGCTCGCCCAGCTCCGGCAGCACCCGGGGCGCGATGTCGAGCAGCATCCAGCGCGGGCGCACCGTCAGGTGCGGACGCTGGGCGACCAGCCGGTCGGTGAAGAGCTGCCCGTGCGCGGCGACCTCGGTGCCGGTGTAGCCGGCCCCCACCACCACGAACGTGGTCCGCGCCCGCTGCTCGGCCGGGTCCTCGGTCAGCTCGGCCAGCTCGATCTGCCGGACCACGTGGTCGTGCAGGAAGAGCGCCTCCGGCAGGCCGCGGAAGCCGTGCGCGTACTCGGTCACCCCCGGGATCGGCAGCAGCTTGTTGACGCTGCCGACGGCGAGGACGAGCCGGTCGTACGCCAGCTGGCCACGGTCACCCTCCTGCTGCCGGTAACCGACCCAGCGGTTCTGCAGGTCGACCCGGTCCGCCTCACCGATCACCACCCGCACGCCGTCCAGGGTGCCCGACAGCGGCACCGAGATCCGGGTCGGCTCCACCACCCCGGCGGCGACCTCGGGCAGCAGCGGCAGGTAGAGGAAGTAGTCGGTCGAGTTCAGCAGGACGATCTCGGCCCGCTTGCCGGCGAGCCGGCTCAACGTCTTCGCCGCGTGGTATCCGGCGAACCCGGCCCCCACGATCACCACACGAGGTTTCGTCATGCCCGCTGCCGTTCCCGCCGAAACGCGCGACAAACGTGCGGGTCGGTGCGCTCAAAAGGGCATGCCGGCGGCCGGCAGGCTGATCCGCTCCTCCCCCACCTGCGTCTCCAGCCGCAGCGCGGACATGTCCGAGCGGGTCTGCGCGGTCGCGCGCTCCAGCCCCAGGTGGTCGCTGGTCAGTTCGGCCGCGCGGGCGAGCCACCGGGCCGCCGGATCCTCCACCCGGTGGTGGAAGATGTCGGCGACGTCGCCCCGGACCGGCTCGGTCACCCCCATGCCGGGCGGCACCGGCACCTCGAGGTCGACCTGCCACTCCTCGCGCGGTCCGATATCGATCTCCCAGACCAGGTGGTCGCCCTCAGGTCGCTGCGGGGGCCGGGTCGACTCGACCCGGGTCTCCGCGGTGAAGCCGTCCTGCCCGTAGCCGAACAGCAGCAGCGAGCCGTCTGGCGCGTGCCGCCGCTGGATCCGCTCCGACCGGTCCCGGACGCTGGTCTTGACCTCAAGGATGTCGGCGAAGTCGTTGCCCACCTCGAGACGCAAATCCAACCGGATCCGCTCGGTGGCGAAGGAGGCGACTTCGATCCGCTCGTGCAACCCGTCACTCAGGCTAGGGCGACCCCACCCATCCGCCCTCACCCGATCCGGATGAACCTCCCGCCGGCCAGAACATAGACAACAGTGCATTCAAGGGCGAGGATGCGGAGATGAGCAGCCAGCACAGCGCCGACCGGCCCACGAGGTCGACCCGGCGCACCTTCCTGACCGCATCCGCCGCGGCCGCCGCCGCCACCGTCGCCGCACCGCTCGCCGCCGCGCCCGCCGCGGCGCTCGAGGCCGGCCCGCCGCCCGGGCCGGGCCGCCCGGCCCGGCCGCAGCAGCCGGACCGGGAGCTGTCCGTGCTGCTGCGGGAGGTGGACCGCGACCGGATCGAGGCCACCGTCCGCCGGCTGGCCGCGTTCGGCACCCGGCACACCCTCTCCAACCAGGACGACCCGATCCGGGGCATCGGCGCGGCCCGCGACTGGATCTTCGCGCAGCTGTCCGGGTACGCCGCCGCCTCCGGGGGTCGGATGACGGTGGAACTGCAGTCGTACGTCCAGGAGCCCGCCTCCCGGATCCCCACCGCGACCCGGATCACCAACGTGGTGGCCACCCTGCGCGGCGACTCCTCCCCCGGGCGCACGTACGTCATCACCGGCCACTACGACTCCCGCGCCACCGACGTCATGGACGCGGTCAGCGACGCACCAGGCGCCGACGACGACGCCTCCGGCGTGGCGGTGCTGATGGAGCTGGCCCGGCTGCTGGCCACCCGGCACACCGAGGCGACCATCGTCCTCGCCGCCGTCGCCGGCGAGGAGCAGGGCCTGTACGGCTCGGGCTACCTGGCGAAGCAGTTGAAGGCGGCCGGCGTCGACGTGCAGGGCATGTTCAGCAACGACATCATCGGCAGCAGCACCGCCGACGACGGCACCCGTGACCCGCGTGCGGTCCGACTCTTCGCCGAGGGTGTGCCGACCGCCGAGACGCCGGCCGAGGCCAGCACCCGGCAGTCGGTGGGCGGCGAGAACGACTCCCCCTCGCGGCAGCTCGCCCGCTTCGTCAGCGACGTGGCGGAGAACGGAGCGACCGGGATGGGAGTGCGGGTGATCTACCGCCGGGACCGCTACCTGCGCGGCAGCGACCACATCTCGTTCCTGCGGGAGGGCTGGCCCGCCGGCCGCTTCACCGAGCCGAACGAGGACTTCGCCCACCAGCACCAGGACGTCCGGGTGGTCGACGGCGTCCAGTACGGCGACCTGCCCGAGTTCTGCGACTTCGACTACATCACCCGGGTCGCCCGGGTGAACGGGGCGACCCTCTGGTCGCTGGCCCAGGCGCCGGGCACCCCGAAGGGGGCCACCATCGTCACCACCAACCTCACCAACGACACAACCCTGCGCTGGCAGCGCGGCGACGAGCCGGACCTGGCCGGCTACGAGGTGGTGTGGCGGGAGACCACGGCCGCCGAGTGGCAGAAGGTGATCGCAGTCGGCGACGTCACGGAGGTGACCGTGGACCTGTCCAAGGACAACGTCTTCTTCGGCATCCGGGCGGTGGACCGGGACGGGCACCGCAGCCCGGTGGCCTTCCCGAAGCCGGGCAGCTGACCGCCGGCTCATCCGGACCGGGTGGGGTCGCCTCACCCGACGCCGGCGGAGAGTGGTGGGACCGCGAGAGAGGGAGGAAAGACATGGCGGTCCGGACCACGGTACGTCCCTCGCCGGAAGACATCGTCCCGCTGCACCCGGCGCACGGCTACCGGCTGCGGCGACAACGGCATCCGGTGGGAGTGCGCGGCGGGCCGCGGCGCGCGCCGCGGGGATACCGGTTGAACGACTCCGAGCGGCAGCACGTACGGGCCGGCTACGAGCTGCGGGAGCGGCAGCTGGCCCGGGCCCTGACGGCGGCCGGCCGACAGCCCGGCGACACGGCGGAGAATCTGGTCGGGCAGCTCGAGCAGCGGATGGACGCGCTGGTGCACCGGGCGGGCTTCGCGCGCTCCATCGACGAGGCCCGGAACCTGGTCGCCCACAACACGTTCACGGTCGACGGCGGGAAGGCCAACCGGTCGTCATACCTGGTTCGCCCCGGGCAGACCATCCGGGTGCGGCCGGAGCGGCAGGGCCGAGCCCCCGTCGCGATCGCCGTCGCAGAGTACGCCGAGGGCGACGCCCCGCCGTACCTGGAGGTGCGGCCGGAGCGGTTCACCGCGACGCTGACGCGGGAGCCGCAGCGGCAGGAGGTACCGACGCTGCGGGACATCCCCCTCGCCGTCCAGCCCGAACGGAGGACCGCGTCATGAAGCTGCCGATCCCGAACGACCGACGGGTACCGACGTACCTGCGGCAGAGCGGCCGCCCAGACCTGACGCCCCGGCAGCGGCGGCGCGTCGAGCACAAACAGGCGCGGCTGGAGCGCTTGACCGGGCAGCGTCCCCAGGCCCGGGGGCCCGGACGCTGAGCCGACATCGGTGGCGGTCGCCGTACGGCGACCGCCACCGCGCCGTCAGCCGGGTTCCGGCGCCGTGATCGCCCAGCGCTCGTGGTCCCGCCACGCCCCGTCGATGAAGAGGTAGTCCGGGGAGAAGCCCTCCAGCCGGAAGCCCAGCCGGCGGGCCAGGCCCTTCGACGGCTCGTTGCCGGGCTGGATGTTCGCCTCCAGCCGGTGCAGCCCGAGCGCGGTGAAGGCGTGGTCGAGCACCAGCCCGATGCCGGCGGACGCGTGCCCGGTCCCGGCGTACGGCAGGAAGGCGGCGTAGCCGAGGTAGCCGCCGCGCAGCGCGCCCATCACGATGCCGCTGATGTTGGCGTACCCGGAGATCTGCCCGGTGGCCAGGTCGCAGAACAGGTAGCCGGCGCCGTCCCGCCGCCGCACCTTGCCCAGGTAGGCGGCGTACTTCTCCGGGTCGTCCGGCGCGGCGAGCCACGGGTGGTGCAGGTCCCGGCTGCGCCGGGCGGCGGCGATGAACTCGGCCTCGTCGGCGGGGCGGGGGCGGCGGATACCGACCCGCCCGTCGGTGCGCAGGTATCTCACGTGGCCACACTCTCGCCCATCGGCCGGCTCGCCCTCCAACCGGGGTCGCGCTTCGGGCCGCTGATGTCTAGTGCGGTGTCCACTAACGTTCACCGGGTTTCCGGTGGGTGTCATGGATCCTCGCCGTGTGGGCGAGCGACTCCCCACCGGGTGGTGGGGCGGGCCTCCGCGGGCCAACTGATCCTCGCGCCGCCCCGGGTGGGCGGCGGGGGTCACGTCGGGACCGGCCGGCACCGGGCAGGTGCCGGCCGGCTCGACGGTGCGTGACCACCTCCGGCAGCACAACCGCTGCCGGGGTGGTGGATCCGCCGCCCGGAACACGGGTGGCGATGCTGGCCGCCGCAACGAGGTCGCGGTGACCGGAGAACGCGCAGTGCGGGCAGGACAACGTCCGCCCACGAGGTTTCGGCACCCGCCGGTGGCAGGCGGGACAGGTGGAGGACGTGCCACGTTCGTCGACCAGCCGGACGGTGATGCCGGCGAGGGTGGCCTTGTCGGTGAGGACCTGCAGGAGCCGGCCGATCTGCCACTGCCGCAACCGCAGGTTGTGCCGCCGCCCAGCAGGAATGTCGAGCACCCCGCGGGGGTCGCCGACGTGCAGGACACCGACCCGCTGCCGCACCGCCCACGAGACGACCGTGCGGGCGGCTTCGTGCTGGGCCTGACGCACCCGCCGCCGGTGCCTACCCTGCACCAGGCGGGCCCGACGGCGGTACTGCCGCCACCGGCGTGACCCCTTCTGACCCGGCTTCGGCGCCCGCCGGGCCACGGCACGGCGGCGGCCCTTGGTGTCGGCCAGGTGCATGCGGTGTTCGGCGCGGATCGCCCGCCCCGACACCAGCAGCCCTTCGCCGTCGGGGCCGGCCACGGCGTAGGGGTGGATGATCCCCAGGTCCACCCCGGCGACCCGGCCCGGATCCGGTTGTTCACCGGGCGGGTAGACCGCCACCGGCACCTCGGCGGTCACGTCGAGGAACAGCCGGCCGCCTTCACGCAGCAGGGTGATCGAGCGGACCTGCTCGGCCGGATACGGCACCTCCCTGGCCAGGCGCACCCACAACGGCGCACCGCCTTTGGCGGTCGGGATCCGGACCCGAAGTCCGTCGAGGGTGAACGTGCCGTGATACCAGCGCACCGGCACCAACGCCCGCCGACGACGCGGGAACCGCGCCGACAGGTCACCGGCTGTGCGGCGTTTCGCCGCCGCGAACCACGCATCCGAGAACCGGCGCAACACCGACCGGGCACCCACGGAGTCCAGGTCGGCGAACGTGCCCGGCCCCGACGCGGCCAGCTCGCGGCACAATTCCTGATAGCCGACCAGGGGCGCGTCGTGGCGGCGGCGCCGCCACGCGTTGACCTCCAGCACACACGCCCACACGTCACCGGCCGAGCGCAGCAGCCCGAAACACCGCCTCCGCTGCCCAGACGTCACCCGCACAGCAACCCGGGCCGTGCGATGTACGACCCGCGGCGCGGCGGGATCCCGACGGCGAGGCACAAACCGAAGCCAACACCATCCCTACGACATTGTCGCAACCCCGACCAACCCGGCCAACGTTTGTGGTCACCGAACTAGCGTGGGCCCGGACGGCAGGAGGTCGATCATGGGTATGGCTCTTCTCGGCACGGTGCTGGTTTCCGCTTCGCCGCTGGGGACCACGGTGTCCTGACCCGAGCCGCCCGGCGCCGCCCGGCCCACCGATCCCGCCGACCGCCGGGCTCCGCCGCCGGAAGCGGGCATCGTCCGCTCGACACCGCCCCTCGCCGCGAAGCGATCAGGTGACCCGCCCCCGCGCGGGTCCTCCGTCATGGCGTGACCACGCCAACCCAGATCGCTTCCGAGGGAGTTCCTCGTGTTTCCGGACAACCCGGCCGGGCGCCCCGTCGCGCCCGGACGCCACACCCCCGCGCGGTGGTCGGCATGACCGCCACCGTCCCCACCGGCCGGCTCGGCCCCGACTTCCGCCGCCTCTGGACCGCCAACGCCGTCTCCAACCTCGGCGACGGCGTCACCATGGTCGCCGGACCGCTGCTGGTCGCCTCGCTCACCCGGGACCCGGCCGCGCTCGCCGCGGCGGTGCTCGCCCAGCAGCTGCCCTGGCTGCTCTTCGCCCTGGTCAGCGGGGCCCTCGCCGACCGGCTCGACCGGCGTCGGCTGATCATCGGCGTGAACGTCGGCCGGGCCCTGATGCTGGCCGCGCTCGCCGCGGCGGTGCTCACCGGGCTGGCCACCGTGCCGCTGATCTGCCTGGCGTTCTTCCTCACCGGGGTCGGTGAGACCCTGGCCGACACCGCCGCCGGGGCGCTGCTGCCCTCGGTCGTTCCACCGGAGCGACTGGAGCAGGCCAACAGCCGACTCTTCGCCACCTTCGTGGCCGGCAACCAGTTCGCGGCGAAGCCGCTCGGGGCGTACCTCTTCGTGCTCGCCGCGGCGGCGCCGTTCGCCTTCGACGCGGCCACCTTCGGGCTGGCCGCGCTGCTGCTGGCCCTGCTGCGTTGGCGTCCGGTGCCCCCGGCGGCGCCGGAGCCGCCGCCCGGCGAGCCCCGCCGGTCGCTGCGGGCCGACATCGCCGCCGGGGTACGCGCGCTGTGGGGCGTGCCGGTGCTCCGGACCCTCGCGGGCTGCATCGCGGTGATGAACGTGGCGTTCTGCGCGGCGTTCGCGGCGTTCGTGCTCTACGCCCGGCAGCGGCTCGGCCTCGCCGAGGTCGGCTACGGCGTGCTGCTGACCGCGTCCGCGCTCGGCGGGCTGGCCGGCACCGCACTGGCGCCCCGGCTGCGGGCCCGGTTCGGCACCCCGGTGCTGCTGCGGGTCGGGCTGCTCGTCGAGGTCGGGCTCCAGGCCGTGCTGGCCACCACCCGGCAGCCCTGGGTGGCCGGAGCGGCCCTGGCCGTCTGGGGCGTGCACTCCATGGTCTGGGGCGTGCTGGTCGTGTCGCTGCGACAGCGGCTCGTGCCGGACCGGCTGCGCGGCCGGGTGAACAGCGTGTACTCCCTGGCCGACCTGGGCGGGGCAGCGGTCGGCACGGCGACCGGCGGCCTGATCGCCCAGGCGACCGGGAGCATCGTCGCGCCGTTCTGGGCGGCGGGCGCCGCGATGGCGGTGCTCACCGCGCTGGTCTGGCGACGGCTGGCCGCCACGGACGGCTGACCGGCGCCGCCGGTGGGGAGGCCGGTCCGGCCTCCCCACCGGGGCACCCGCCCTCGCGGGTGACCGACGCGGAGCGCGCGGCGTTGGACAAGGCGGCGGAACAGGCTCGCGAGCGCCTGGAGCAGATCGGCGAGCCGGCCCCGGAGCCGGCCGATGGCAAGCGAAAGACACAGCGCCAGGGCTACTGCCCGGACTGCGCGACCGACGCGGCGGAAGCCGCCTGGACCCGACTCATGGAGGCTTCCCGATGACCATCTACCCGACCGACAAGCGCGTGCGGTACGCCCCCTCCCTGGCCGTCTGGATCGTGGACACGCAGGAGAGCCAGACGGTGGGTGCGGATCAACTCTTGGCCGCGATGACGGTCTACGCCACCGAGTCCGGGGACATGCCGGACGGGTGCACCTGCGCGCCGGAGTCCTTCAGCATCTCCCCCACGACCGGGGTGACCGCCAGCCCGGCGCGAGTCCACCGGCTCGGCCAGCAGGGTGGGATCGCCGTGTACGGACACGGCACCGTGCCGGGGAACGGCGTGGCACCGGAGCAGGGCAACGCGCACCAGTGCCCGCACGCGAGCGGGGACGGAGAGCGGCGCGCCAAAGCGCTGGCGCGCGCCGGTCAGTGGGATGAGCTGTGGGACCTGACAGCGCCGTTCCCGGCCGCGCCGGGCACCCTCCAGCCGGCCGCGCCGGGTAGCAAGGCTCCGGCCGCGTGGCAGGGTGAGCCGCTGTCCGTGTCCGGGGTCGGTGTGATCCCGGACCGGCACGTCCACCCGGCCACCCGGGCGGACCTGGCCAGGCTCGGCACGCTCGCGACGGAGGCCAACCGGCTCGGCAGCGAGGCGCGCAAGGCGCAGGCCGCAGCGGCACAGGGACCCATGGAGGTCCGGCGGCTCGCGACGGAGGCTGCCATGTCCGGCAAGCCGCTGGACGCGGCAGAAGTGGCCAAGAGGGTCCGCGAGCTGCAGGAAGCGGCGAAAGCCGCGCAGGCCGTGGCGGACGGCACCCGGGACGCGGTGGACCAGGTGCGCCGCGAGGTGGCTGCCGGGATCGCGGAGCGCCGGGAGGAGTGGCTGACCTACCTCCACGGCCAGGCCACCGCCGGGCTGGCGCGCCTGGACCTCGTGGTGGCGGAACTGGAGGCTGAGGTGGAGAACCTGGCAGAGATCGATCGGGTGCGGCAGACCGTGGAGCAGGCCAACTCCGGCCGCCTGTTCTCCGCCGGATCCATGATCGTCGGTAACGCTGTGGAGGCGGCCAGGCGAAGCCGGGAGCGGGCGGCTACGGCGCTGGCCGGGCTGGAGCGGCATGCCACGAAGGCGAGCAAGGCGAAGGCGGCTGCCTGAGCCACCCGGACGGCCCGGACCCTGCGAGGTAGGACCTACCGAATCGTGGACAGTCACCGATCCTGTCGACCGGCAACTGTCCACGATGCGGGTCAGTCCTCGCGGGTGAAGTGCCAGATGATCGCGGCCGGGGTGCCGGTGTAGGCGACGTCGGCGGCCTCGGGACACCAGCGGCGGGCCGGTGGGCCGCCGCCGTACTCGCTGGGCGGCCAACCGGGCTCGGCGCAGCCGCGTACGCGGAAGCCGGCCGGGAGCGCGGCGTCGAGGGAGACGGGGCTCAGTCGCACCCGGCGACCGTAGCGGGCCGTCTCCCGCCCCTGGCCTGCCGCCGGTGGCCGGCGCGGCCGGCTGGTCAGAGAGGGCGCGGGTGGGGCTGGTCCAGCGGCATCGGCACCTCGAGGTAGGTGGACCCGCGCAGGTCCAACCAGGCCCGGTCGGGCGAGCGGACCAGCCGCAGCATCACCTCGGTGCAGACCGGGCAGCGGCCCACCAGCCCGGGTGCGTGGGAGAAGACGTGCAGCCCGGCCATCGGGCCGACCGTCCCACACGACTCGCACCGGCCCATGGCGGCACTGAGGTCCACGGCGAACAGCTCGCGCAGCGGCCCGTCGAGCATGTTGCCGTCCAGGTAGGACATGTCCGTCATCAGGTCTCCTCGCCGTTCAACCGGTCGGGCCGAACCGTTCGGTCTTCACCCGCCGGGTCTGGTGCCCCAGCCCGACCAGCAGGTCCGCTACCGTCTCCACGAACCCGGTCGGGCCGCAGACGTAGCAGAGCGGCTCCAGCTCCGCCGGCCAGCCGTGGGTGTTCACGTCGGCCAGCCCGACCCGGTGCGGTTCGCCCCGCCACCCCTCCGGCGCCTGGCGGGTGTACACGTACGCCACGTCCAGGCCCTGGTCGTCGCGGGTCCGCCGGCGCAGCTCGTCGGCGTAGAACACGTCCGCCGGGGTGCGCACCGAGTAGATCAGCCGGAACGGCGCCCGGCTGCCCGCCTCGCGGCGGGCCCGGACCATGGCCATCAGCGGCGCCACACCCGACCCGCCGGCCACCAGCAGCACCGGCGCGGTCTCCTCGGTACGCCAGACGAACCAGCCGCCGACTGGGCCGCGCACCTCCACCGGGTCGCCCTCGGCGTACACGTCGATCAGGTACGGGGAGACCTCCCCGTCGGGCACCTTCTGGACCGTCAGCGCGATCCGGTCGCCCTCGGCGGGCGCGGCCAGGGAGTACGAGCGGGCGGCCTGGTACCCGTCCGGGGCGGTGAGCCGGACGTCGACGTGCTGGCCGGCCACGTGACCCGGCCAGCCGGGCACCTCCAGGACCAGGGTCTGCGCGGTCGGCGTCTCGACGCGGCGCTCCACCAGCCGGGCCACCCGCCAGGTCAGCGGGGCGGCCACCCGGTCGCCGGTGGTGGTCGCGGCCACCTCAGTCGCCCTGGTAGCGCTGCTCGCGCCACGGGTCGCCGTAGTCGTGGTAGCCGGCGGTCTCCCAGAAACCCGGCTTGTCGTCGACCAGCAACCGGATGCCGCGCACCCACTTGGCCGACTTCCAGAAGTAGAGGTGCGGAACGAGCAGCCGGGCCGGGCCGCCGTGCTCGGCCGGCAGCGGGCCGCCGTCGTAGGTGTGCGCCACCCAGGCCCGGCCGCCGCGCAGGTCGTCCAGGGGCAGGTTGGTGGTGTATCCGCCGTACGAGTGGACCAGCGCGTACCGGCCGCCGGTGTCGATCCCCTCCAGCAGGGTGTCCAGCGACACCCCCTGCCAACTGGTGCCGAGTTTGGACCACCGGGTGACGCAGTGGATGTCCACCGTGGGCGTGTCCTGCGGCAGGCCCATCAGCTCGTCCCAGGACCACCGGAACTCGGCGCCCCCTTCCGCGGTGACGACGAACTCCCAGCTGTCCAGCGGCACCCGCGGCGTCGGACCGGCGGAGAGCACCGGAAAGTCCTCGGTCAGGTACTGGCCCGGCGGCAGGGCCGGTTCGGCCGAGCGGGGCCGACCCTGGAAGCCCGGCGACACAATTCCCACCCGACAGTCGTACCACCCGGGGGTGGGTTCGGACCCGCGATCGGCCGGACCTGCCGCGGTGGGTGACCCACCGCGGCGGCCGGAGCTAGGGGTCAGTGCCGTTCGGTCACGACGCGGGTGTCGCCGGGCTCGCAGTCGCGGGTGGCGCGCAGGCTGGTCAGGGTCACGACCACCAGCACGCCGATGATCACGCCGAGCGAGGCGAGGGTCGGGATCTGCGGCACGCCCGGCCAGATGCCGTGCGCCCAGTGCAGACCCAGCTTGACCCCGATGAAGGCGAGGATGATGGCCAGCCCGTAGCCGAGGTGGACCAGCCGGCTGAGCGCGGCGTGCAGCACGAAGTAGAGCGCCCGCAGGCCGAGCAGCGCGAACGCGTTGGTGGCGAAGACCAGGTACGGGTCCTCGGTGATGCCGTAGACGGCGGGAACCGAGTCGACGGCGAAGACGATGTCCGTGGCGAGCACCGCGACCACGACCAGGGCGAGCGGGGTGAGCGCGCGCCGGCCGTGCTGGCGGACGGTCATCCTGGTGCCGTGGTAGTCCTCGACGACCGGCATGACCTTGCGCAGCAGCCGGACCGACCGCATCTTGTTGATGTCGACCTCCTGCTCGTGCCCGGAGAGGGCGTCGCGCAGCAGCTTGACCGCAGTGGCGATCAGGATGAGGCCGAACAGCAGGAAGGCGAAGTCGAGGGTCTGCAGGGCGGCGGCGCCGAGGGCGATGAAGATCGCGCGGAGCACCAGCGCGCCGGCGATGCCGTAGAGCAGCACCCGCTGGGCGAGCACGGCCGGCACCGCGAACGCGGCCAGCAGCAGCATGAAGACGAAGAGGTTGTCGACCGAGAGCGACTTCTCGACCAGGTAACCGGTCAGGTACTGGACGCCCAGCTCGGAGCCGTAGCGGGACCAGACCCAGGCGCCGAACGCCAGCGGCAGGGCGACGTAGAACGCCGACCAGCCGAGGGCCTCCTTGATCGACACCTCGTGCGGGCGACGGGTGACCAGGAAGTCCAGCACCAGCAGGGCGAGCACCCCGGCGATGGTCACCCCCCACAGCGTGGGGGTGCCGACCGACGACAACTCGACGGCGGACAGATATGACAATTCGGTCATGGGGCCTCCTCGAACACCGTGACATGTTCGAGGTCTCCTTCACCCACGGATCTCGTGGGCAACCACCCGAGGCGCGCCCGGGGCGCGCCGTACTGACCGGAATGATTCGTGGGAAGTACTCCCCTCGTGGCGTCAAGGTTAGGGCCGGCTCACCTCGTCCGCCAAGTCCGAGCCGTCACCCCAGGTCAGCTGGTTGCCCTGGTCAACCGCTGTGTGGCTGGTACGCCGACGGCCCAGGGGGCGACGGGGTGGACGGCCGACGCCTATCGTGGCCCGATGACCGACGACGCAGCGCCCGCCCCGGTCGGCCCCCTCGCCGGCGTCCGGGTGATCGAGCTGGCCGGCATCGGGCCCGGCCCGTTCGCCGCGATGATGCTGGCCGACCTCGGCGCCGAC
The DNA here is from genome assembly GCF_900090285.1 of Micromonospora inositola. Lineage (NCBI taxonomy): Bacteria > Bacillati > Actinomycetota > Actinomycetes > Micromonosporales > Micromonosporaceae > Micromonospora > Micromonospora inositola. Next base: position 5,686,997 of record NZ_LT607754.1, read on the forward strand.
GTGGTGCGGGTCGACCGGACGGCGCCCGCCGCGTTCGGCAGCCCGCCCGGGGACCTGCTCAACCGCAACCGCCGCTCCCTCGCGGTGGACCTCAAGTCGGCCGCCGGCCGGGAGGTGGTGCTGGCCCTGGTCGGACGGGCGGACGCGCTGCTGGAGGGCTTCCGCCCGGGGGTCACCGAGCGTCTCGGGCTCGGTCCCGACGACTGCCTCGCGGTCAACCCCCGGCTGGTCTACGGCCGGATGACCGGCTGGGGGCAGCACGGGCCCCTCGCGGCGTCCGCCGGGCACGACATCGACTACCTGGCGCTGACCGGCGCGCTGCACGGCATCGGGCGGGCCGGCGAGCGGCCGGTGCCGCCGATGAACCTGCTCGGCGACTTCGGCGGCGGGGGGATGATGCTGGCCCTCGGCGTGGTGGCCGCGCTCTACGCCGTCCGCGCCGGCGCGCCCGGCCAGGTGGTCGACGCGGCCATCGTGGACGGCGTGTCGGTGCTCGCCACCCAGATCCACGCGCTGCGCGGGTTGGGCATGTGGCAGGACGAGCGCGGGGTGAACCTGCTCGACGGCGGTGCCCCGTTCTACGACACGTACGAGTGCGCCGACGGGCGGCACCTCGCCGTGGGCGCGCTGGAGCCGCGGTTCTACGAGGAACTGGTCCGGCTCACCGGTTTCCCGCTCCCCGGCGACGAGGCCCTCGACCGCACCGACCCGGCGAACTGGCCCGCGCTGCGCGCGGCGTGGGGCCGCCTCTTCCGCACCCGGACCCGGGACGAGTGGGCGGAGCTGCTGGCCGGGTCGGACGCCTGCGTCGCGCCGGTGCTCGACTGGCGGGAGGCGCCGGAGCATCCCCACCTGGCCGACCGGCGCGTCTTCGTCGAACACGACGGGGTGACCCAGCCGGCCCCGGCGCCGCGCTTCTCCGGCACCCCGACCGCGGTACGCCGACCGCCTCCGCAGCCCGGCGAGCACACCGACGAACTGCTGGCCGAGGCCGGCTTCGACGCCGACCGGATCGCCGCCCTGCGCGCCGACGGCGCGATCGGCTGACCGCCCGCGCGGGCTTCGAGACGGTGCCCGGTCAGCCGCGGCGCAGGGTCGCCCCGGGGGCCAGGGCCGGCTCCACCATCTCCCGGTAGTCGCGTGGCAACTGCACCACGATGTCGTCGAACTCGCCACCGCTGACCGCCTCGCGCAGCGTGGTGAAGACGGCCCGCACCGTGTCCCGGGCCGCGTTCTCGTCGATGCCGGCCCGCTGCCCGACCCGGGCGACGAACTCGGCCGCGCCGAAGCGGTCGGCCGCCTCGGTGCCCGGGCGCGGCTTCAGCACCAGCTGCAACGGCTTCGGCAGCTGGGCCGCCAGGTCGAGCAGCTCGCCCCCGGTCAACCGCTCGGCCAGCGTCTCCAACGTGGCCCGGGTCAACTCGACCGCCCGCTCCGAGGACGCCCGGGTCCGCTGTGCGACCTGGTCGACGAAGGTGTCGTAGTTCATCGGTGGTACCCCCTTCGGCTCTTCCGCCGTCGCCGCCTACCCGCCGGGCCCGGGCGGAAACGGCCGCGAATTTCCGGGTACGGCCACGCGTGACCGGCCGCCGGGCGGGTAACCGCCGCCGGTCGTGACCGCAACCGACGCGCGAGGAGCCCCACCCATGGCGAGTTACACCGACGTCCTTGACTACCTGTCCGCGCTGGACTACCCGGCCGGCAAGGACGACGTCGTCCGCGAGGCCGAACGGGAGGGCGCGCCGCCGGAGGTGTTGCGAGCCCTGCGGGCCCTGCCGCCGGTCGACTACGCCAACGGCAACGAGGTCGCCCGATCGGCCGGCATCGACGCCGCCCCGGAGATCGGCGCCTCGCAGCGGGCGGCGCAGGCTCGCGACAAGCGGCACCAGCGGGTCTCGCAGCACCTGCGCGGCATCTGACCGTCCCCGCCCGTGCGGCGCGCAGACGGCCACCCGCACGGGCACACCCCGGCGGCGCTCCAGCTCACCGTGATGGGGCTGGTCGCGGGGGTCTGCGGTGGAGTGTTCGCGGCCCTGGTCTCGCCGACGGTCGCCCCGCTGGTGGGCTGGGACGCCGCCGCGCTGAGCTGGCTGGTCCTGCTCTGGCGGCGGCTGTGGCGCCTGGACGCCGACGCGACCGCGCGGCTCGCGGTGCACGAGGACCCGAACCGGGCGATCCGGGACGGGCTGCTGCTGGGAGCCTGCCTCGCCAGCCTGCTCGCGGTCGGGGTGGTGCTGACCACCGCGCACGCCGTCACACCCGGGCCGTCGCTGGACGCCTACGGTGCGCTCGGCGTGCTCAGCGTGGTGCTCTCCTGGTTCGTGGTGCACACCCTCTTCACCGCCCGGTACGCCCGGCTGTACTACGGCGGCGAGCCGGGTGGCATCAACTTCCACCAGGAGGGGCGGCCCTGCTACGCGGACTTCGCGTACGTGGCGTTCACGGTGGGGGCCACGTTCCAGGTCTCCGACACCGACCTGTGCAGCGCCGAGATGCGCCGGGCGGTGCTGCGGCACCTGCTGCTGTCGTACCTGTTCGGGGCGGTCATCATCGCCGCCACCGTGAACCTGGTGGTCAGTCTGGCGAGGTAGGCCGGTGACAGGCGGGCGCCCCGGGTCACGAACCGCGACCTGGGGCGCCACGCAGCACCTGCTCCCGGCGGTCCGCGCCCGAACCGGATCGCGATCGCCAGGCGGTGGATGTTCGCCCGAACCGGGCGGGCATCGCTGCCACGATCATCATACGATGCGGGATCAGCCTTTCGGGTGAGTATCGCGGAACTGTGTCCCGCGGCACGTCCTGATCAGCCGGTCAGCTCCGCGTACCGCTTCTCCAGGTCCACCCGCGCCAGCGCCCCGACCAGCCAGGCCAACCGCTCCGACTCGCCGCTGCCGGCCAGGTCGGCCAGGTCGTCGGCGGAACGGCCCAGGCCCAGGCGGCGCGCGGCCACCAGGGCGCGACGGTCGGCCACCGGCGCCACCTCCCGCCACACCGCCTGCGTCTCCCGCAGGAACAGCTCGATCACCTCGTCGTCCACCCCGGGCAGGTCGGTGAGCAGCTTCCGCTCCCGGGCCGGATCCTGGTGCGCCTCCGTCCGCAACCGCCGCAGGTCACCCCGGTAGCGGTCCACGACGGTGCGGGCGAGGTCGCCCAGCACCTCGGCGAGCCCGTCGACGTCACCCCGCTGGCCGTGCGCGCGCAGCACCCGCACCCGGTCGGCGTGCAACGAACGAGCCAGCCGGGCCGCGCTGTCCCAACCCTCGTCGCGCAGCGCGGCCGCCGCCTCCACCGCCCGGCGGAAATCCCCCTTCCGGGACAGCAGGACGGACAGACAGAGCACCTGGAACAGGTTGGACGGGTTATTCATGACCCGGAAGCCGTACTGTTCGGCGAAACCGCGACCGTCACCGGCGAGCCGGCGTACCAGTCGCTTCTTGTCCTCGATGCTGGAGATCGCACTGGTCGGCATGCCCGGCGTCTACCCGGGACGGGGCCGCCCAATCAGCCGACGAGGCCGCCGCGACGATCGCGGGCCTTCAGGCGGGTGGTGGGCAGCGCCGGGGCCGGCAGCGGCGACGCCGGGTCGTCGGCCACCCTCCCGAACCGCCGGCCGGCCATCCAGTCCTCCCGGGCGGCGGCGACCTCCTCGTGCGACCGGCCCACGAAGTTCCACCACATCACCAGGGGCTCGTCGAAGGGCGCGCCACCGAGCAGCAGCAGCCGGCTGCCCGGGGCCGCGCGCACGGTCAACGCATCCCGGCCGGCGCCCAGGTACAGCAGCGCACCCGGGGCGAGCGACACCCCGTCCACCACCGCGGAGCCCGACATCGCCAGCAGCCCGTACTCGAAGTCGCGGCGCAGCGGCAGCGTGGCCGGCGCCGGACCGCGCACCTCGAGCTGCGCGCCGACCAGCGGGGTGTGCACCACGGCCGGGGAGCGCTCGCCGCCGGTCTCACCCACCAGCAGGGTGACGTCCAGGTCACCGTCCCGCCAGCGGGGCAGCTCCGCGTGGTGGGCGAAACCGGCGGCGCCGGCCCGCGCCGGGTCGGGCAGCGCCACCCACAGCTGCACGCCGTGCATGACCGGCGGATGTTCGGCCGGTGACCGCTCGGAGTGGGCGATGCCTCGGCCGGAGGTCATCACGTTCAACTGGCCGGGCCGGATCGGCTGCACGTTGCCCAGGCTGTCCCGGTGCAGGATCTCGCCGTCGAGCAGCCAGGTCACCGTCTGCAGGCCGCTGTGCGGGTGCGGCGGCACCTCCATGCCGGGCCGCTCGGCGACGTCGTCCGGTCCGAAATGGTCGACGAAGCACCAGGCCCCGACCATCCGCCGCTGCCGCTGCGGCAGCAGCCGCCGCACTGTGGTGTAGCGCCCCAGCGGCACGTCGTGGCCGGGCAGCAGCACGCTGCCCGGGTCGGTGGAGGCCACGCCGGGTGGCAGGGTCTGCGCCGGCAACGATTCGGTACGGTCCACCGCCCGACTCTACGCTCAGCCCTCCTCGACGATCACCGTGTTCGCCCCAGCCACCAGGTCGACGTAGAGCCGGTCGACCGCCCGGTCCCAGCCGGGCGAGCTGACCAGCTCGCCGGCCGTTCTCCTCGACGCGCAGCCGCACCCGGTCGCCCCGCACCTCCGGGCGCGGCGTCACGCCCCCGTCGGCCGGCACCTCGATCCGGTACAGCTCGTCACCCAGGTCGGCCATCCGCAGGCCGAACGCGGTCAGCCCGTCCACCAGCTCGAAGCCGGCCCGACGCCGGCCCGCGACCGGCGCCGTCGCGGCCTGCTCGGCGGCGGCCTCCGCCGCGCCGACCCCACCCGGCTCGGCGGTCGTCACGGCCGGCGGTTCCCCGCCGGAGAAGGCGAAGCCCAGCCGGGCGGGGTGGGAAAGCGTCGCCACCACGGCGACGACGCCGAGGGCCACCACCAGCACGGCGGCGGCGCTGAGCAGGCGGATCGGACCTGGCCAGGACTCGCTTCCGGACGACACCGGGTCACCGGACACCTCGACCGTCGGCTCGCCCGTCCCCGATACCGCCATGCTGATCCCCTCTCCCGGTCCCCGCCGGGAGTACGTGCCGATTGGCCGTCCGGATCACTTGCTCCGTCTTTCGGATGCGGCCGTGGGTGGTTGCGCTTTGGGGCTGGGGGCGACCGTGCGGCGGTCACGGTTCTTCTGCGGTACGTGGAAATGCCGCTGGCCGGCACCCCGTGTCTCGGGGTGCCGGCCAGCGGCTTGTTGCCCTTGTTCGCTTGGGTCAGCTGTTCCAGTTGGCGGCGACGATGTCGGCGGCCTGCTGCTCCCACTGGGCGTAGGCGTCCGGGTAGGCCGACACCTGCACCGTCTGGGCGGCCTCGGTCAGCGGCATGTCCTGCCAGCCGTCGACCTGCTTGAGACCCTTCTCGAAGGCCAGGGTCGCGTACTCGGGGTCGGTGATCTGCTTCGGCGTGCCCCAACCCGAGGAGGGGCGCTGCTGGAACAGGCCCAGCGAGTCGTGGTCGTTGGCGTCACCGAGGTGACCCAGGTTCTCCAGCTTCGACTCCTGCAGGCTGGTGGCGATCGAGATGACCGCGGCCCGCTTCGGCAGACCCGCCTTCTTCGTCGCCGCGATGATCGCCTTGGCGTTGCCGGTCTGCTCAGCGTTCAGGTCAATCTTCGACTGGGCGCCCTGCACGCCATGCGGGATCAGCTTGCCCTTGTCGACGCCCGGCTTGTCGGCCTGCACGGCGACAGCGACCGGCTTCGAGTCCACCGGGGTGGCGGCGTGGGCAGCCACGGGACCGGCGAACACGCCACCGGTGAAAGCCAGACCAGCAATACCCAGAACGCTCTTACGCATGATCGTGTTCATGGTGAAGCTCCATTCGGGGGTCGGCGCACACACCGGTGGGGGCCGGCACGTGCGCAAGCACCGTCAGGCGCTCAAACTGCAAGGGGGAAAGTCTCTGCCCGGTCCGGCCGCGGGGCGGGGCCTCTTCGCGGCGCCGGGACCATGTGTAACGACCGCCGGCCCGCCATCATTCCGGGGGCCCGTCCCATCGGCCCGGTCGAGCGAGCCAGGTACTCGGTCGTACGGGAGATATAACGACCCGGGGGTGGCCACGATTCCGGCCCTGGGATGCCGCCGATCACACCCCGAAACGGACATCCGACACCAGACCCCGCCGCCCGGCCGCCCAGAACCGACAACCGGCACCTGATCCCCGGCCTCGCGTACGGGGGAAACGGCCGACGACCAACCCGGCACCGGCCGGGCGGGCCCCGTCCACGACGGGGGTGTGGCCCGCCGTGACCGGCGCAGGGATCAAGCCTGACCGCCCGGAGCCGGGCACGGCGGGCCACACCCCCCACCGCAACCACAGACGGACCGCAACGGCCCGAGGCCGCCTCAGGACGAGGCGCGATCACGAACCTTCGCCGCGCACGACGACACCACCGCCCGCGCGTCCAACCCCAGGCTCTCGATGGCGACGAGCGCCGTGAAGGCAACGTCCGCCAGCTCGGCCGCCACGTCCTCGCGGCGGTGCGTCACGCCCTTGCGCGGGTTCTGCCCGAGCACCCCGATCCAGGCCCCCGCCGCCTCCCCGGCCTCCTCGGTGAGTTTCAGGATCCGACAGGTCAGCTCGGCGTCGCCGGTGCCGTTGGCGGCGTCCAGCCAGCCGCGCGAGGCCCGGACCGCGTCCCAGATCAACTCGTCCATCCGGCCAGTGAACCGGACAGTGGTGACGATCCGCATCCGGGGGCGGTCGGCGGGATGCCGATCCGGGGTGGCGACGAGGCCGCCGCCGGGACTGAAGGGACGTGTCGGTGATGCCGGAGGCGGTCGAGACGGTGTTCGCCAGTGTGGTCAACCGGAACCCGGGCGAGCCGGAGTTCCACCAGGCGGTACGGGAGGTGCTGGAGAGCATCGGCCCGGCCCTGGCTCGTCACCCCGAGTACGCGCACGCACGGATCATCGAGCGGCTCTGCGAGCCGGAGCGGCAGGTCATCTTCCGGGTGCCGTGGGAGGACGACCACGGCCGGGTCCGGGTGAACCGTGGCTTCCGGGTCGAGTTCAACAGCGCGCTCGGCCCGTTCAAGGGCGGCCTGCGCTTCCACCCGTCGGTGTACCTGGGGATCGTCAAGTTCCTCGGCTTCGAGCAGATCTTCAAGAAGGCGCTGACCGGGCTGCCGATCGGCGGCGGCAAGGGCGGCGCGGACTTCGACCCGAAGGGCCGCTCGGACCGGGAGGTGATGCGCTTCTGCCAGAGCTTCATGACCGAGCTGTACCGGCACATCGGCGCGCAGACCGACGTGCCGGCCGGGGACATCGGCGTCGGTGGCCGGGAGATCGGCTACCTGTTCGGCCAGTACAAGCGGATCACCAACCGGTACGAGTCGGGGGTGTTGACCGGCAAGGGCCTGTCGTACGGCGGCGCGCAGGTGCGCCGGGAGGCCACCGGGTACGGGGCGGTCTTCTTCGCCGAGGAGATGCTGAGGCAGACCGGGGACAGCCTGGACGGCAAGCGGGTGGTGGTCTCCGGCTCCGGCAACGTGGCGATCTACGCGATCGAGAAGGTGCACCAGCTCGGCGGGACGGTGGTGGCCTGTTCGGACTCCGACGGCTACGTGCTGGACGAGAAGGGCATCGACCTGGCGCTGCTGCGGGAGTTGAAGGAGGAGCGGCGGGCCCGGCTCGACGACTACGTCCGGCACGTGCCGCACGCGGTGGCGGTGTCCGGTCGTACCGTCTGGGAGGTGCCCTGCGATCTGGCGCTGCCGTGCGCGACGCAGAACGAGATCGGCGGCGCGGAGGCCGCGGCGCTGGTGGCCGGCGGCTGCGTCGCGGTGGTGGAGGGCGCCAACATGCCGACCACCCCGGAGGCGGTGCGCATCCTCGGGCGGGCGGGGGTGCGGTTCGCCCCGGGCAAGGCGGCCAACGCCGGCGGGGTCGCGGTTAGCGCGCTGGAGATGCAGCAGAACGCCAGCCGCGACTCGTGGACGTTCGCCCAGTCGGAGCAGCGGCTGCGGGAGACGATGCGGGACATCCACGCCCGCTGCCGGGCCACCGCCGAGGAGTACGGGCTGCCCGGCGACTACGTGGCCGGGGCGAACATCAACGGGTTCCGCCGGGTGGCGGAGGCGATGCTGGCACACGGTCTGGTGTGAGCGGCCACTGTGGGCGGACCGGGCGGAACTGACTGACCGTTCGGTCAGGAGATGATTGACAGCGATCGACGGCGGGCCTAGTTTCAGGGCGCTACCGGCCGGTAGGCATCCGTCCCGCCTGGTCGCCCCGGTGGGGCGGCACCGTCCCCCGGGGGAGCAACGATGCTGACCTCAACCACCCGCCTGGTCCGCCGGCTGCTCGCCGCCGGCGCGGCGCTGACCCTCGCGGTCGGGCTCGCCGGCGCGGCGCCGGCCGCCGCCGCCGACCTCGACGACGACGGCAGCCAGCCGCTGCCCGGCTACACCATCAGCAACCCGCCGCTGGACCCGCTGGTCGTGCGGGGCGAACCCACCACCGTCCGGCAGGGGGTGCACGAACACGCCGGCTACATCATCGAGGTACCCACCGACTGGAACGGCGACCTGGTGATGTGGACGCACGGCTACCGGGGCCAGACCACCGTGCTCTCCCCGGAAACGCCGGCGTTCGGCCTGCGCCAGCGGATGCTGGAGCAGGGGTACGCCTGGGCATCTTCGTCGTACTACAGCAACGGCTTCGACATCCGCGCCGGCGTGCTGAGCACCCGGGACCTCGCCGACCTCTTCCGCAACGCCGTGAAGCGACCCCACCGGGTACTGATGGCCGGGGTGTCGATGGGCGGCTACATCATCGGCCGGTCGCTGGAGCAGTACCCCGGCTTCTACGACGGGGCGCTGCCGATGTGCGGGGTGCTCGGCGACCACCAGCTGCTCGACTTCTACCTCGACTACAACCTCGTCGCGCAGGCACTCGCCGGCGTGCGCGCGTACCCGACGCCGACGGACTACCTCACCAACGCGGTGCCGAAGATCCAGGTGGCGCTCGGGCTGGCCGGGCTCAAGCCGGGCGGGCCGGACACCACCAACGACCTCGGCAAGCAACTGCGGGCCATCACCGTCAACCGCTCCGGCGGCGAACGGCCCGGCGCGGAGGCGGCCTTCGCGGTGTGGAAGGACTTCCTCTTCAGCATCGCCACCACGGACGGCGGCGACACCCCAGCCCAGCGGCCCGGCCAGCTCGCCACCAACCTGCTCACCCGGTACACCCCGAACAGCCCGGTGGACGTCAACGCCACCGTGCAGCGGGTCGCCCCGGAGAACCCGTGGCAACGCCTCTCCCCCACGCTGACCGAGGTGCCCCGGATCAGCGGACAGCCGAGCGCGCCGGTGCTCAGCCTGCACGACCTCGGCGACCTCTTCGTGCCCTTCGCCATGGAGCAGGCATACGCCCGGGACGTGGCGTGGCACGGACGCAGCCGGCTGGTGGTGCAGCGGGCGATCCGGGCCGCCCAGCACTGCGAGTTCAGCCCGGCCGAGGCCGGCGCCGCCTGGGACGACCTCACGAACTGGGTACACACGGGCAACCGGCCGGCGGGGGACGCGGTGACCGATCCCCGGGAGGTGGCGGCGCAGGACTTCGGCTGCCGGTTCAGCGATCGGGCCGCGTACGCGGCCGGGGCGGGCACCCGGCGCCTGTATGGGCCCTGCTGACTCCGCCCGCTGGGTTGCGCTTTGGGTTTTGGTTGCGGTGGGGGCCTTGGTCACCGCCCGTGCGGCGGTCAAGGTTCTTCTGCGGTACGTGGATATGCCGCTGGCCGGCACCCCGTGTCTCGGGGTGCCGGCCAGCGGCTTGTTGCTTGCTGTGGGTCAGCTGTTCCAGTTGGCGGCGACGATGTCGGCGGCCTGCTGCTCCCACTGGGCGTAGGCGTCCGGGTAGGCCGACACCTGCACCGTCTGCGCGGCCTCGGTCAGCGGCATGTCCTGCCACCCGTCGACCTGCTTGAGACCCTTCTCGAAGGCCAGGGTCGCGTACTCGGGGTCGGTGATCTGCTTCGGCGTGCCCCAACCCGAGGAGGGGCGCTGCTGGAACAGGCCCAGCGAGTCGTGGTCGTTGGCGTCACCGAGGTGACCCAGGTTCTCCAGCTTCGACTCCTGCAGGCTGGTGGCGATCGAGATGACCGCGGCCCGCTTCGGCAGACCCGCCTTCTTCGTCGCGGCGATGATCGCCTTGGCGTTGCCGGTCTGCTCACCGTTCAGGGTGATCTTCGACTGGGCGCCCTGCACGCCATGCGGAATCAGCTTGCCCTTGTCCACGCCCGGCTTGTCGGCCTGCACGGCGACCGGCTTGCCGGCCACCGGGGTGGCGTCGGCGTGCGCGGCGACCGGACCGGCGAACACGCCACCGGTGAAAGCCAGACCAGCAATGCCCAGAACGCTCTTACGCATGATCGTGTTCATGGTGAAGCTCCATTCGGGGGTCGACGCACACACCGGTGGGGGCCGGCACGTGCGCAAGCACCGTCAGGCGCTCAAAAAGCTGAGGGGGAAAGTCTCTGCCCGGTGCCAGCCGCGGGGCGGGGGCCTCTTCGCGGCGCCGGGACCATGTGAAACGACCGCCGGCCCACCATCATTCCGGGGGCCCGTCCCACGGCCCGGTCGAGCGAGCCAGGTACTCGGTCGTACGGGAGATGTAACGACCCCGAGGCCCCGACGATTCCGCCGCCAGGATGCCACCGGTCACACCCAGAAACGGACATCCGACACCAGACCGGCCGGCCCGGGCAGGGCCGGAACGGACAACCGGCACCAGATCCCCGATGTGGCGGTATCCACGCCCGATCGGACACCGCCACATCGGGGACACGGAGTCGATCTCGCCCACCCAGCACCCCGCGACGTCAACACCCGCCTCAGGCGTCCCGGCGCCCGGCGCGCGGACGCACGTCGCCGGAGCATGCGGGGGGGGGACCGGCACCAGGTCCCCGGACGGCCCGGCTGAGCCGGCTCAGCCCTCGTTGCCGCGACCACCCCGGAGCTGCGCGTACGCGGTCAGCAGGTCCTGCAGGCGGGCGGCGGTGTCGGTGCCGATCCGCTCGTCGTCCGCCGCCTCGGCGACGCGTTCGCGCAGCTCGGCGACCCGCCTGGCGCGGTCCTTGGGCTTGCCCCGGTCCAGCTCGGCGGCCTTCTCCCGCAGGTCCTCGGCGGTCTTCGGGTCGATCTCGCCCCGGGCCTCCGCCTCGGCGAGCACGTCGGAGAACGCGGCCGCGAGCTGGCGCAGGGTGACCGGCGCCGGGGTGGTGGCGGTGGAGGGCGCGGAGGTGGCCGGCTCGGGCGGGCCGGACGACTCGGCGGTGGACTCGTCGACCGGGGCCGCGGTGGTCCGGTCGGCGGCCGGCGGGGTCCCCGACGGGTCATTGAACGCGAGCATGCCAACCAGCCCGAGCAGCAGCGCGACACCGGCGGCGACCAGTACACCGAGCAGCCGGTTGGACCGGGCCGGCGACCGCTGCGGCGGTGCCGGCGGCACCGGGCGGACGGCGGCCGGCGCCCGCTCGATCAGGGTCGGCGGGTGCTCGGGCCGGGTCACGGTGGGCAGGATCGCGGTCGGCGGGTCGGCCGGCTGGCCGGCGCCGAGCCGGGTGGCGAGCTGGGCGGCGGTGGGCCGGCCGGCCGGATCCGGCGACAGGCAGGCCAGGGTGAGTTCGGCGATGTCGGCGGGCAGCCCGGGGACGCGCAGCGGCGGGACCGGGGGGCGCCGGGCCTGCACGTCGAGCACGTCCTCCCAGGTCTGCACGGGCAGCGGGGCCCGCCCGCTGAGGGTGCGGTAGAGCAGCGCGCCGAGGGCGTAGACGTCGCTGGCCGGGTTGGCCGGGCCGGGCGTCATCCGCTCGGGGGCAAAGTAGGCGGGGGTGCCCATCATCAGCTCGCCGGTCTGGCCGGCGAGCGGGTGGCGCGGCCCGGCGAGGGTGGCGATGCCGAAGTCGAGCACCTTGGCGCCGGTCTCGGTGAGCATCACGTTGCCGGGCTTGACGTCCCGGTGCACCACGCCGATCCGGTGCGCGGCCGCGAGGGCGGCGGCGACCTGACCGGCCACCCGGACGGCCTCCGGCCAGGCGAGCGGACCGGTGGTCAGCCGGTCGGCCAGGTTGTGCCCCTCCACCAGCTCCATCACCAGGTACGGCACCACCGACCCGCCGGGCAGGGTCGCCTCGCCGTAGTCGTACACCTGGGTGACGTTCGGGTGGGTGAGCCGGGCCGCGGCCCGGGCCTCGCGCTGGATGGTGGCGCGCAGCTGCGGGTCGGCGGCGAGCTCGGTCGAGAGGGCCTTGACCGCGACGGGGCGGTGCAGGACCTCGTCATCGGCGCGCCACACCTCGGACATCCCGCCGAGGCCGATGCGCTCGCGCAGGACGTACCGATCGTGCAGCCGCAGCGTGGGCGTGAACGGCGACATGGTGCCCCAGTCTGCCTGCCGATCGCCGCCGCCCCCAACCCGGTGCCCGGTTCGGCACCAGGTGGCCCCCGGTGGGGTGATCCGGCGGGCGCCCGGGTGGGCCAGACCACCCGGGCGAACCGGCGGTGACGGGACTCAGGTGCAGGTGGGCGGTACGGGCGCCGGCCGGGGCTCCATCAGGTCGGCGAGCCGGCGCAGCACACCGGCGGCGGCCAGCCGGGTGGGCGTCAGCCGGGCCGGGCGGGGGCGGTCGGGGCGGACCGGCGCGTCGGGCCGGGCCGAGCTGACGTGTCGGGTCACGGCGTCGACGGCGAGGACGAAACCGGTGGGCTGTTCCATGGTCGGCTCCTTCAGGCGGGACCGGTGGAGGTACGGACGACGAGGTCGGTAGGGAGCAGGACGTGGCCGGCGGCCGGGTCGGCCGGCGGCTCCAGGAGGAGTTCGGCGGCGATCCGCCCCTTCTCCTCGGCCGGCTGCCGGACGGTGGTGAGCCCGGCCGCGGCGGCCTCGGCGATGTCGTCGAAGCCGGTGACGGAGACGGGGTGCGGAAGTCGTCGGCCGGCCTCGGCGAGCGCGTCGAGCACCCCGAGGGCGAGCACGTCGGAGCAGGCCAGCACGGCGGTGGGCGGGGCGTCGCCGGCGAGCGTGGCGGCCACCGCGGTGGCGCCGGCGGCGCGGCTGTTGGCGGTGGCGTTGAGCACGGTGAGGCCTGGCCAGTCGACGCCGACGGCGGCGAACGCGTCGGCGAAGCCGGCCAGCCGGCCGCGGGTGGTGGGGTGCGGGACGTCCGCCGGACCGGCCAGCCGGACCGGTCCGGGCGCGGCGTCGGGGAGCACGGCGTCGGCGAGGAGGGCCACCCGACGGTGGCCGAGGGCCGCGACGTGCTCGGCGGCGGAGCGGGCGGCGGCGCGTTCGTCGATGGCGACGTAGCGGTGCGCGGGGTCAGCCCCCTCGGGGACGGCGGTGGTGACGTAGGGCAGGGCCCGGCCCCGGATGGCGTCGAGCGCCCACTCCTCGTCGCCGGCGCAGTAGACGCAGAAGCCGTCGACGGCGGCGTTCTCCACGGCGGCCTGCGCGAGCGCCGGCTCGGCGGGCAGCGGGACCAGCAGCAGGGCGGCGCCGTGCCGCTCGGCCGTCCCGCTGAGCCCGGCCAGGAAGCGCACCGCGAAGGGGTCGGTGAAGGCGTACGACAGTTGGGAGGTGAAGAGCACGCCGATCGCGCCGACGAAGCCGCGGCGCAGCGACCGGGCGGTCGGGTTGGGTCCGGGGTAGCCGAGCTGCCGCGCGGCGTCGAGGATCCGGCGCCGGAGGGCGGCGGAGAGCTGGTCGGGGCGGCTGTAGGCGTTTGAGACGGTGCTGCGGGAGACACCCACGGCGTTCGCCACGTCCTGCAGGGTCGGCTTCACCGCGCCCCCTTCTGGATCGATTCAGTCTGGATCGATCCAGAGATTACCCGCACACCTCGGGGACGGTCAATGCCGGGCCGGAAAGAACGTCGACCCGCGCGCTCGGTGGCGCGGGAACGGTCAGCGCGGGTACAGCTCGTCGGCGATCCTGCCGAGCAGCTCGGGCGTCCGCTCCGGCGTCGCGGCCTCCACGCAGAGCCGCTCCATGGCCAGCGCGTAGTAGTCGAGGTCCTCGCGCTTGTCCAGATAGATCGCGCTGGTCAACTGCTCGATGTAGACGATGTCCGGGAGGTCCTGGTCGCCGAAGCGCAGGATGGAGAAGGCGCCCCCGGCGGCGGCGTGCCCGCCGGCGTCGAAGGGCACGATCTGGAGCCGGACGTGCGGGGAGGCCGTCGCCTCGAGCAGCGCGTCCAACTGGCCGCGCATCACCTCCGGCCCGCCGATCGGCCGGCGCAGGGCGGCCTCGTCGACGACCGCCCAGAGCTGGGGAGGCTGGGTCCGGCCCAGCAGCTCCTGGCGCGCCATCCGCAGGCTCACCCGCCGCTCGACCTCCTCCGGCGCGGCGCCGCGATGGCCGAGCAGGATGACCGCGCGGGCGTACTCGGGGGTCTGCAGCAGGCCGGGGACGAACTGGATCTCGTACGTCCGGATCAGCGCGGCGGCGGCCTCCAGCCCCAGGTAGGACTGGAACCAGGTGGGCAGCACGTCGCCGTACCGGTGCCACCAACCGGGGCTGTTCGCGTCCCTGGCCAGCTTGAGCAGCGCCGCGCGCTCGTCGGTCGCCGAGACGCCGTAGAGGGTGAGCAGGTCGGCGACGTCCCGCTCCTTGAAGCCGACCCGGCCGAGCTCCATCCGGCTGATCTTCGACTCGGAGGACCGGATCTCCCAGCCGGCGCCCTCGCGGGTGACCCCGGCGCCCTCGCGGAGCCGCCGCAGCTGCGCCCCGAGCAGCATGCGGAGCACGGTCGGGCCAGTGGCCGGGCCGTCCTGGCCGGGAACCATCGTCACGTGGCCGTCCTTCGCCTGCCGACTGTCACCGACCGGACGCCCCAGTCCGGCCGACGTGTAAGCATGTCATGGACCCTCAGTGAGGTGAACTCCTCCGGACGGCCGATCAGTCCCGGCGCCGGGACGCGGGCCCGGCGACCAGGTTGTCGAAGTCCCCGTCCCGGGCGCCGAGCACGAAGGCCGCGATCTCGTCCACGGTGTAGATCAGCGCCGGGCCCTCCGGGTGCCGGGAGTTGCGCATGGCGATGCCGGCGCCGTCCGGAAGTGCGGCCAGCTCGACGCAGTTTCCGCTGGGGTTGCTGCGGCGGCTCTTCTGCCACCGCAGCGGCGGCAGCTGACTGGTGGGTACGCCGTTCTGGGGTTGCTGCATGGGGGCGTCTTTCTGTGCAAGAGCCAGCCGATGCCGCGGGAGGAGCGGTGGTGGCGACGGGGCAGGATGTCCACAGAGGACCGTGATGCACGTGCATCTGCTATTGCATCTGCATTGGACAGCGAGCATGATAACGCACGTGCGGTGTACCCGAGCGTTCACTTTGGGTTACCACGCTCCCCGTCGGGACCAGCGGAAACACGGGTCCGGGACGGGCGGTCGAGGCACCGCCACGGGGAGACCGACGGCTGTGGCGAGGGAGGGTTCGTGCCGGATCCGATGACCGTCGCGTCCGGAATCTCCGCCGCCGGCGCCCTGGTCTCCACCTGGCAGCTACGCCGCCGGGCGCTGCGCGCGGAGGCGGAGATCGAGCTCCTGCAGGCCGAGTTGGCGGCCGAACGGCACGCCGCCAGCCACGACCCACTGACCGGGCTGCCCAACCGACGTGCCTTCCACCGGCTCGCCGCGACCCTGCTCACCGGCACCGCCGGCAACCCGCTGATCGCCGTGGTGCTCGACCTGGACGACTTCAAGCAGGTCAACGACCGGTACGGCCACGCCGCCGGCGACCAGGTGCTGATCTGCGTGGCCCAGCGGCTCGCCGCCTTCGCCGGGGACAACCTGGTCGCCCGGCTCGGTGGCGACGAGTTCGCCGGGCTGCTGACCGGCCCGACGGTGGACCGGCGGTGGATCGAGCACGCCACCCGGCGGCTCTGCGAGGCGCTTGCCGCGCCGATCCCGCTCGGCAGCCGCACCGTGCAGGTGACCGCGTCGGTCGGGCTCGCTCCGGTGCACGGGCCGACCCAGCTCGCCGAGGCGCTCTGCCGGGCGGACGCCGCGATGTACCAGGCGAAGAGCGTGGCCGCGGCCCGACCGGCCCCGCAACTGGTGGACAGCGCGCACCTCGCCGAACACTGACCGGCTGATCAGGTCCAGCGGCCCAGGTCGCGCAGCGCCTGGCGGGCCAGGCTGACCAGCCCCACCGGGGACAACAGCCCGTCCACGATCTTCAGCGCGCGGACCCGCTCGGCCTCCGGCCGGTCCGCGTCGGCCACATCCCGGGCCCAGCTCCAGATGTCGTCGAGGGCCCGCACGCCCAGGTGGTAGGCGAGCCGGACCGGGTCGAGGTCCACCGGGCCGTACCCGGCGAGGAAGGCGGCCTCGTCCACCCCGGTCGGTGGCGCGAAGGCGGGTCCGCCCCCGACCACGAACATCAGGTCGCGTTCCCGGGGCGCGAGCACCGCGTCGTCCCAGTCGATCAGCCAGACCCGCCCGTCCGGGTCGAGCAGCAGGTTGCCCAGGTGCGGATCACCGTGACAGACCACCAGCTCCGCCGGCCGGTCGCGCAGCTCCGCGCCGAGCCGATCGACCCGGTCGAGCAGCGTCGACACGTCGTCGGCGGCCGCCCGCCAGCGGGCCGCCACCTCCCTGGTCCACCGGTCGGCCGCGCCGTCCACGGCCCGCAGCCGGCGGTCCGTGGCCCGGGTGGCCGAGGCGACCGCCGCGTGGGTGTGATCCTCCCGGGGCAGCAGTGCCGCCAGCTCGTCGGTGGGCGCGGCGCCATGGGTCGCGGCCAGCACCTCGCCGTACGCGCGCCAGTGGGGGGCGCTCATCCCGCCGGCGAGCGCCCGGTCGGCGGAGAGCCACGGCACCAAGGAGAGCCGCCGTCCCTCGTGGACCCCGCAGAGCCCACCGTCCAGGGTGGCCAGCGGCGCGGCGATGCCCGGCACGCCCCGCCCGGCCAGGTGGGCCGTGACGAGCAGCCCCGCCGGGGTGCCGCCGCCGCTCAGCTTGACCGCCCACTGGGCGCCGTCGGCGGTGGTGGCCCGCCACAGCAGCGCCGCGTCGTCCGCGCCGTACGGCACCGGCTCGGCAGCGACCAGGACGAGACCGAAGTCGGCCCGCAGCCACCCGGCCAGCCGGTCGTCCACCGCGGTCATCGCGTCACCCTGCCACTCCCCCGGGCCCGGCGGCGAGCGGTCGCCCGGGTCAGCGCCAGCCGTAGCCGGCGCGCAGGGCCTGGCCCACCCGGTCGAAGCGGGGCCGGTCCAGCACCGCACCCTCGCGCCGGATGCTGTCCTCCCGCATGGTGAGGACCCGGTCGAGGCGTACCCAGCTGGGGCGGTTGTCGTGGTCCCAGGCGCCCGGCCCGAGCGCCAGCCAGTGCCGCTGGCCGTCCCGCTCGCTCTGGCTGGAGAGCATCAACCCGAACAGCGTCCGGCTCTGCCGGCCCACCACCAGCACCGGGCGGTCCTTGCCCTGCCGGGGGTCGTCCTCGTACGGGACCCAGGTCCAGACGATCTCCCCCGGATCGGCCTGCCCGTCCAGCTCCGGGGCGTACGCGAGCTGGCGGCGCTGCAGCGCGGCCACCTGGCGGCGCCGCGCGACCTGGGCCGGGATCGGACCCGGCGTCCGGGTCGGCGTCGCCGTGCCCCCGGACCTCCGGACGAGCCGCGACGCCACATTCCTCAACAGACCTGCCACGGCCGGCAGCCTATCCTCCGGGCCGGGGACCCGCGCGCCGCCGCCCGGCGAACTGCGGTAGAGGTACGGCGGTGTGCCGCAGCCCGACAGCCGCGTAACCCCCTCGACCCGGTGAACGTTCTCGGTCACGCACTAGGTGGCGGACCAGGTGACCTTCGGCGGTCGGACGGCGGCGCACAGCGGGTGACCTTTGGCGTCGGTGAGCCCCAGCCTTGCCGTCAGGCTGCCGGCACCGACCGCTGCATGCGCGGTGGCGGCCTCAACACCGTCAAGCCACAGTTTGGCCCGCCGGAACATGGTGAACGTGCCGGTGTCATCGATCTCGCCCCAGGACAGGTAGATGAAACGGCGACCAGGCCCGCCCTGAATGTACGGCCCGCGCACATCGAGACTTCCATCGGTGACGGTCGCGGCACTGCAGTCCAGGTTCCAGGTCACGGCCGCGGCGTCGCCCGGCTGCAGGTCGAGCCACTGGGTCGGCTGGTCGCGCCGCTGCACGCCGACATGGATGTTGCGGTAGCCGGGGAAGTCGCCGCTGCTGCCGCAATCGCGCCCGGGAAGGTCGTGGCCCTCGATGCGGATCCGCACCAGCCCAGCGTAGACCGCTCGCTTGGAGGACGTCGGGCACGTCGGGCCGCTGAGCCCGGTCAGGCCGGGCGGCGGCCCAGGACCAGCGTGGTGCGCAGGTCCAGAACGACCGTTCCGCCGAACCCGTCGACCGCCGCGCCGACCGCCGCCAGCACCCGCTCCCGCAGCTCGGGCGGCCGCCTCAGCTGCGGGGAGAACGTGCTGACCAGCGCCTGGTACGCGGCCGTGGTCAGCGGGACCGCACGGCGGAAGGACACCGGGCGGACGTCGGCGAAGAGCCCGCTGCCGGCGATGTCGGCGTGGAACCAGTCATCGGGACGGTCCCGGAAGGGGGCCGGGTCCACCGACTCGAACGCCGCCTCGATCGCGACGGCCTGCGCCGGGTCGACGTACGCGTAGCGGTGCGCGAAGACGGCCAGGCTGCCGCCCAGGGTCAGCGCGTCTTTCGCCCGGCGGTTGCGGGTCTCCGGCTCCACCAGTGCCAGGCCAGCGCGCAGGCCAGCGCCGGCACGCCGCCCGGCGGGGGCGTCCACTCCTCGAAGGCCGCCACCACCACCTCGACCAGGGGGAACCGGGCCGCCAGCAGCTCGGCCATCCGCGGATCCGGCTCCACGCAGGTCATCGGCGCGCCCAACCCGACCAGGACCTCGGTGGCCCGGCCCGTTCCGGCGCCCACCTCGACCAACCGGGCGGGCACCCCGCCGTTGTAGGCGCGGATCGCCTCGACGATCTCCGGCGGGTAGCCGGGGCGCGCCTCGTCGTAGCTGCCGGCGACCTCACCGAAAAGCTGGGTCATGACCGTCATCGTGACAGGGTGGACGACGAACGCGTGACCCTTGGGGAGGAAGCATGACCGACGAGCTGCCCCGGGACCTGCCGCTCCTGGAACGTCGCGCGGTGCGGGTGGTGGTGCTGGACGCCGAGGAGCGGGTGCTGCTGTTCCACACCCGCGACCCGGACCACCCCCGGCTCGGCACCTGGTGGGAGCTGCCGGGCGGTGGTCTCGACCCCGGCGAGACGTACCTCGACGCGGCGGTGCGGGAGCTGCGCGAGGAGACCGGGATCCGGGTGGGCCCGGAGCAGGTCGGCGCACCCGGCTGGCGCCGTCGGGCCAGCTTCGTCCACCGGCAGTTGCGGCACCTGCAGGACGAGGTGGTGGTGCCGGTCCGGCTGCCCGGGCGGGGCCCGGCGGTCGACGAGTCGGACCGGCTCGACTACGAGCTGGAGGACTACTTCGGCTTCCGCTGGTGGCCGGTCGCCGAGATCGTGGCCAGCCGGGAGCGCTTCTACCCGGGGCGGCTGCCGGCGCTGCTCACCCCGTTCCTGGCCGGAGAGGAGATCGACGAGCCGTTCGAACTCTGGTCCTGACGGGCCCGGCGGGCGTGCCGAACCGGCCGGCGGTGGGCAGAGTGGAGCCATGACGAGCCTCCAGGAGCCCCTCGCCCGGTACGCCGACCGCCTGCACGCCGCCGTCGACCCCGGCCACCACGTGGCGTCCCCGCTCGGCGCCTGGCTGTTGCTGGCGCTCTGCGGACCGGCGGCGACCGGCACCGAGCGGGACGAGCTGGCGGACGTGCTCGGCATGGACCCGTCGGCCGCCGCCGCGACGGCGGCCGCCCTGCTGGCCGAGCCGCACCCGCTGGTGCCCGCCGCGACCGCGGTCTGGCACCGCGCCGGGTACGACCCCGCCGGGATCGCCCACTGGTACGCCGGCCTGCCGCCGCGGACCGCGACCGGGCCGCTGCCGGGGCAGGACGGGCTGGACGCCTGGGCGCGCGAGCACACCCTCGGGCTGATCGACCGGTTCCCGCTGCGGGTCACGTCGCAGGTGGTGCTGGCCCTGGCGAGCGCGCTGGCCACCCGCATCTCCTGGAGGGAGCCGTTCGACCTGGCCCCCGCCGCGGCCCTCGGGCCGGCCAGCGCCTGGGCCGGTTCGCTCACCCGGGTGCTGCGCTCCCCCGAGCGCGGTCACCGGTCCTGGATCGCCGCCACCGACCGGGCCGGCGAGGTGATCGTGCACGTTGCGACGGCCCAGCCGGGACCGGTTGAGGGTGGCGAGGCGGGGCTCGCCGTGGTCTCGGTGGCGGCCGCGCCCGGGGTGGCGCCGGGTGACGTGCTGGCCGCCGCGTACCGGCTCGGCGCGGCGGCGGTGGCCGGGGGCGAGCCGGGCCGGCGGTCGCTGTTCGACCTGCAGCTGGGCGAGACGGCACTGTGGAGCGTGCGGGAGGAGCGGGTGCGCACCCGGGCCCGGGACGGCCGGGAGGAGCGCCACTCGGCGGTGCTGCCCTGCTGGTCGGCGCGGAGCGAGCACGACCTCACCGGGTCCCGGCTGGGCTTCCCCACGGCGATCAGAGCGGTGGCGGCCGACGCGCAGGCGGAGGCCCGGCAGGCGGCGATGGCCCGGTTCGGCCGGTACGGCTTCGAGGCGGCCGCGGTGACCGGCGCCTTCGCCCTGGTAAGCCTGCCGCCCGAGGGGGTGGCCCGGACCGCCGAGCTGCGCTTCGGCCACCCGTACGCGGTGGTGGCGGTGACCACAGACGAGCGGCGGGACGGGGTGGGCCCGTGGCACGGGGTGCCGGTCTTCTCGGCCTGGGTGGCCGAGCCGGAGGAGCCGTCGGCCGCCGACCTCGTCGACCCGTCCTGACGGTCGGCCCGCCGCGTCAGCCGCCGTACGGCGGTCGCGGGATCGGGTCGACCATCGCGTCGAAACCCTTCGGCAGCTGGGCCACGAGGTCGGAGAACTCTCCGACGGTGACCGCCTCGCGCAGGGTGGCCAGCACCGCCCGCGCCCCCACCTCGGCGACCGCCGGGTCCACCCCGGCCCGGTCGGCCACCCGGTACACGAACTCGACCGCGCCTCCGGTCGGGCCACCGTCGCCGGCCGGGGCGGCGAGGTAGCCGCTCAGCTCGTCCGGCAGTTGCGCCGCGAGGTCGTCCGCCTCGTCCCCGGTCACCCGCTCAGCCAGGGTCTGCAGGGTGGCCCGGGCGATCGTGGCGGCCTGCTCGGTGGGCAGCTCGGACCGGCGGGACACCGCCTCGACGAATCGGGGAAACCGCACGCCACCCTCCTGTCGTCGCCGGCCGCGCGGCGCCGCAGCCGGTCACGCGGTTACCCCCGGCCGGCGACGACAAACAGTCCGCTCACCGCCCGGCGGAGACGGCCCCGGCCGGGACCGGCGGCCGGTCCGGGGCGGGGATCTCGACGGTCCGCCAGACCGGTGAGCAGCGAACGAGCAGCGCCGCCGCGGCCATGCCCACGGCGGCCGACGCGAGGTACGTCGGCGCGCCCAGCAGACCGGTCAGCGCCCCGCCGAGGGCCGCGCCGAGGGGCATCGTCCCCCAGATGAAGAATCGGCTGGTGGCGGTCATCCGGGACAGCATCTCGCCGGGTGTGACCGCCTGCCGCAGGCTGACCGCGTTGACGTTGTAGAGCCCGCTGGCGAAGGCGCTCACCGCCAGCCCCGCGCCGATCCAGAGCGGGTGCGGCAGCAGCACCAGCGCCGCGCCGGCCTGGAGCACCGCCGCCGCGGCGATGGCCCGCCCGACACCGAGGCGCGCCCGGGCCCGGCTGGCGACCGCCGCGCCGAGCAGGTATCCGACGTTGGCGCCGGCGATCAGCAGGCCCACCGTGGCGGCCGGGAGGCGCAGCTCGCGGACCGCGTACACCAGCAGCATGGCGAGGAAGCCGGCGTGCCAGAGGTTGGTCAGGCCGGAGCAGAGGGTCAGCGCCCGGACCACCGGGTCCCGGAGCACGAAGCGCACCCCGCCGGTGGCGTCGCGCCACACGCCGCCGGCACCGGGGACCCGCCGCGGGGCCAGCCGGGGCGTACCGGCGAGGAACAGCGCCGAGGCGACGAAGCTGGCCACGTCGAGGAGGAGGGCGACCGGCGCGCCGAGCGCGCCGACGAGGAGGCCGGCGAGGCCGGGGCCGGCGGTCTGCCCGACCGCCCGGGTCGCCTCGAGGCGGGCGTTGGCGTCGGCCAGCCGGCCGGGCGGCGCCACCTCCGGCACCGCCGCGAAGTAGGCCACGTCGAAGAGCACCGTGGCGCAGCCGGCCAGCAGCGCCACCGCCATCAGGTGGGCGAGGGTGAGCAGTCCGGCCGCCCACGCCAGCGGCACGCTGGCCAGCAGCAGGGCGCGGGTCAGGTCGGCGCCGACCAGCACGGCGCGGCGCGGCAGTCGGTCGACGATCGCGCCGGCCGGGATGCCGAGCAGCAGGTACGGCAGGGTGGTGGCGGCGGTCAGCGCGGCGACCCCGGTCGGCCCGGCGCCGAGCGCGGTCAGCGCGGCCAGGGGCAGCGCCACCGTGGTGACGTGGGTGCCGAGGGTGCTCACCCCGTCGGAGAGCCAGAGCCGGCGGAAGGTGGCGTGCCGCCACAGGGCGGCGGTGGTGACGGTCATGGGGGCAGCGTCGACGACGTACCCGGAATTGCCGGCGGCCCCGATTGTCACGGTGACAATCCGACGGCGGCCGGGCCGCGCGGCGACTAGATTGTCACGGTGACAATCTGGGAGCCCGCCGGGCCGTCCGGGGCCGGACCCCGCTACCTGGCGCTCGCCGACGCGATCGGCGCCGACATCGCCGCCGGCCGGCTCACCGCCGGCGACCGCCTGCCGGCGCAGCGGGAGCTGGCTCGGCGGCTCGGCGTCACGATCGCCACCGTCGGCCGCGCCTACCAGGTCGCCGCCCGGCGCGGGCTGCTCACCGGCGAGGTCGGCCGGGGCACCTTCGTCGCCCCGACCCCCGCCGCCACTTCGCCCGCCACCGCGCCGCTGCTCGACGTCGCCGCCGTGCACCCGCCCGGGCACGGGCCGGTCCACCGGGCGGTCGCGCCGATCCTGCACCGGATCGCCGCCGACCCCCTCGCCGTCGGCGCGGAGGACGCCGACGCGGTCCGGCACCGCGTCGCCGGCGCCCGGTGGATGGCCCACGGCGGCTGGCGCCCCGCCCCCGACGAGGTCGAGGTGACCGCCGGCGGACAGCACGCCCTCGCCGCCGCCCTGGCCGCGCTCGCCCAGCCCCGACACGTGGTGGTGACCACCGAGCTGACCAACCCGGGCCTGCTCGCCGCCGCGCGGCTGCTCCGGATCGAGCTGGCGACCGTGCCGAGCGACGCGGCCGGGGCCCGCGCGGACGCCATCGACCGGCTCTGCGCCCGACGCCGGGTGGCCGCGCTGCACCTGCACCCCACCCTGCACAACCCGACCGGACTCACCATGCCGGCCGAGCGCCGCCGGGAGATCGCCGCCGTCGCCGCCGGCCACGACCTGGCCGTGATCGAGGAGGACCCGTTCGGCGCGCTGCTGCCCGACCGGCCGCCGCCGATCGCCGCGTGGCACCCCCGCACGGTCCACCTCACCGGGATCACCAAGACCCTCGCTCCGGGCCTGCGGATCGGCTACCGGTACGCCCCGCCGGCGCTCGCCGAGCCGCTGCGCGCCGCCGCCCGGGCACTCGCCTGGACGCCCGCGCCGCTGGTCGCCGAGGTGGCCACCCAGCTCGTGCTGAGCGGGGCGGCGCACCAGCTCGCCGCCGCCCGTGCCGCAGAGCTGGCCGGGCGCGCCGCGCTGGCCCGCGAGCTGCTCGGCGACCGGGTGGCCGCCACCGGGCCGGCGCCCTTCGCCTGGCTGCGCCTGGGCCACGACGCCGACGCGGTGACCGCGCTCGCCCGCCGCCGGGGCGTCGCGGTCGCCGGCACCGACGAGTTCGCCGCCCGGCGCGGGGCCGCGCCGGGCCTGCGGGTCAGCCTCAGCGCCGACGCCGCGACGGTACGCGCGGCGCTGCGCACCCTGGCCCGGCTGCTGCCGGGCTGACGGTCAGCGGAGCGCGCCCTCGGCCCGGAGCCGGTCGAAGATGAGCTGGTCCACCGGGGAGACCCGGTGCCGGTCGGCGTGACCGAGCCAGGCCAACTCATCGATCTCGCTCTCCGGGCGCAGCTCGCCCCGGTAGTCGGCCGCGTAGCAGGTCATCCGGACCACGGTGCCGGCCGCGTGCCCGTGCGCCCGCGCGGAGAAGGTGCCGACGTGGACGGCCGACTCGCGCACCACCGCGACGCCCAGCTCCTCCGCGATCTCCCGGACCAGGGTGTCCAGGTCGGTCTCGCCGGCCTCCCGCTTGCCGCCGGGCAGGTACCAGACGTCCTTGCCGCGGGAGCGGGTGCTGAGGATGCGGCCGTCCTCGATCCGGATCCAGGCCACCTTGTCGATCTCGCGCACGGCACTCCTCATCTGCTGAGGGACAGCGGCCAACTGTAGAAGGACACGACGCCGGTCGGATCGGTAGCATCCCTGCCATGTCCCGCGCCACCCATTCCGGTGCCTGCCCGCTGGACTGCCCGGACACCTGCACCTGGCAGCTCACCGTCTCCGACGGTCGGGCGGTCGGGCTGCGCGGCGACCGTGACCACCCGTTCACCCGGGGCGCGCTCTGCGGCAAGGTCAACCGCTACCTGGACGCGGTCAACGGACCCGACCGGCTGACCCACCCGCTGGTGCGGACCGGGCCGAAGGGCGTGGGACCGGTCTCCTACCGGCCGGCCAGCTGGGACGAGGCGGTCGGCCGGGTGGCCGCCGGGCTGCGGGCCAGCATCGACCGGGACGGCCCGGAAGCGATCCTGCCGTATTACTTCGCCGGCACGATGGGGCTGGTCCAGGGCTGGACGATGGGTCCACGCCTCTTCGCGCACCTCGGCGCGTCCCGGCTGGACACCACGATCTGCACCGCCGCGGCGCGGGCCGCGCTGGGCTCGCTGTTCGGCGGCTCGGTCGGCTTCGAGCCGGAGTCCATCGTGGACGCCAAGCTGATCGTGCTCTGGGGCGCCAACCTGCTCTCCACCAACCTGCACCAGTGGCCCTTCGTCCAGGAGGCGCGACAGCGGGGCGCGTACGTCGTCACCATCGACCCGCTGCGCACGGACACCGCGGCCCGCAGCGACGAGCACGTCGCGCCGCTGCCCGGCACGGATGCCGCCCTGGCCCTGGGGCTGATGCGGATCGTCCGCGACGCGGGCGCCGCCGACCGGGACTGGCTGGCCGCGCACACGGTCGGCTGGCCGGAGCTGTCGGCGCGGCTCGACGAGTGGCCGGCCGAGCGGGCCGCCGCCGAGTGCGGGCTCGACGTCGACGTCGTCCGGCGGCTCGGCGAGCGGATCGCCACCACCCGGCCCACCGCGATCCGGGTCGGGCTTGGGGCGCAGCGCCACCGCGGCGCCGGCCAGGCGATCCGGGCGATCTGCGCGCTGTCGCTGGTCACCGGCGACTTCCGGTACCCGGGCGGAGGTGCGCTCTGCACGACCAGCGGGCACCACCGGGTGCCCCTCGACCCGGTGGTCCGCCCGCGCGGCATGCCGGCCCCGCCGGCCCGGTCGATCAACATGAGCCGGCTCGCGGCCGTGCTCACCGGCGAGGCCGATCCGCCGGTGACGTCGCTGGTGGTCTTCAACTCCAACCCGGCGGCCACCGCGCCCGACCAGCGCCGGCTGCGCGCGGGCCTGCGCCGCGCCGACCTGTTCACCGTGGTGCTGGAGCAGCGCTGGACGGACACCTGCGACTTCGCCGACGTCGTACTGCCGGCCACCATGCAGCCCGAGCACCTCGACCTGCACACCTCCTACGGCCACCACTACACGACGCTCAACCTGCCGGCGACGCGGGCGCCCGGCGAGGCGCTGCCGAACACCGAGATCTTCCGGCGGATCGCGGACGCGCTGGGCCTCGACCATCCCCGCCTGTCGGACAGCGACGAGGACCTGGCCCGGCAGCTGCTCCGCGACGGGCCGGTCAGCTTCGAGGAGCTGCGCGAGCGGACGTACGCCCGGGCCACCGGGGTGGCCGTCGGGTCGGCCCCGTACGCCGAGGGCGGCTTCCCCACCCCGGACGGCCGGGCCCGGCTGCTCGACCCGCGGCTCGCCGGGCAGGGGGTGGACCCGCTGGTCGGCTACACCCCGCCGGCGGAGGCCGCCGACCCGGAGCTGGCCCGGCGCTTTCCGCTGGTGCTGATCTCCCCGGCCGGCCGGTTCCTCATGAACTCGACGTTCGCCTCGCTGCCCTGGCACGCCGGCCGGATGGGGCCGCCCCGGGTGCACCTACACCCCGCCGACGCGGCGGCCCGGGGCCTGACCGACGGCGACGCCGTGCGGGTGCACAACGACCGCGGGGAGTTCCTGGCGGCGGTCGCCGTGGACGAGGCGACCCGGCCGGGGCTGGCGTTCACCTACAAGGCGTACTGGGCGCGGCTGAGCCCCGGCGGGACCACGGTCAACGCGGTCACCGCGGTACGCGACACCGACCTGGGCGGCGGCCCGACGTTCCACGACACCCGGATCGAGGTCGAGCCGGTGCCGGCGGAGCTGCTGACGGCCGACCTGCCGCGCGTCGAGGAGGCGGTCTCCGGCGCCTGACCGACCCGGGCGTCAGCGCACGCCGGTGGACGCCGGGACCGGCGGTCAGCCGACGACCGGGCTGCGGCGTTCGAGGAGGACGACGTCGCGCCACCGGCCCTGGTGCCGGCCGACCCGCTCGCGGACGCCGATGAGGGGATCGACGCGGCCGACCGGAGCGGTGTCCGGGACTTCCGGCCCGGACGGCCGGTCGCTGCGCCCCTGCTCCGCACCACCGCCCGCCCCTGGCGTCGACGGTGGGAACCGCGCCACCAGCCCGGCCGGCATCGCCTGACGCGCCGGCCGCCGGCGTCGCCTCCGGGGGCGATGCCGGCGGCTCACCCCTCGGCGAGGGCGTCGAGCGCCAAGGATGCCGTCCAGCTGAAGGCCGGGGAGCCGAGCCCGGCGCCGGTGTCCGGGTGGAAGTACTCGTGGCAGCCGCTGCCCGCGACCAGCCGGAGCATCGACTCCCGCAGCCCGGCGGCCAGGTCGGGACGGCGGTGGGTGAGCAGCCCGCGCCAGAGCAGCCAGCTCGTGTTCAGCCAGCTCGGGCCGCGCCAGTAGCGCAGCGGCTCGAAGTCCGGCGCGGTTCGGTCGTGGGTGGGCAGCGGGCGGTCCATCCGGGGCGCCAGGCCGAACCGGGGCGAGCACGCCTCGGCCAGCACCGCCCTTACGTGCCGGGCGGGCAGGTCCGGCAGGATCAGCGGCATCAGCCCGAGCACCGTCCGGGCCGGGATCAGCCGGTCGGTGCGCAGGTCGCGCGGGTGGAAGGTGCCGGTGGCCGGGTCGTACAGCCGGTCCACCAGGGTCGCGGTGATCCGGGCCGCCCGGTCGCGGTGCGGCCCCGGGTCGGCCCCGACCACCGCCGCGATCCGGGCCAGCGCGTGCTCGGCCACCCCGAGTGCCGCGTTGAGCAGCGGACACTCCACCAGGAAGGGGTGCTGGCCGGCCAGCCCGTCGTCGCCGTATCGGCCCTCCCGATAGGAGGAGACGATCGCGACGTAGCGCGCGTAGTCCAGGTCCGTGGGGCGGTGCGCGGCGTCGGCGTGCGCCGTGTCGTGCCGCCGGTACGCCCGCATGACGGCGGCGTCGGCGGGCACCGAGGCCAGCGGGGCGTCCCAGGCCGGGCTGTTGTCCAGCCCCGACTCCCACGGGTGCACGAGGCAGGCCAGCCCGGCCCCGCCCACGTCCCGCCGGCCGGTCAGGTATCGCTGCTGGGCGACCAGTCGCGGGTACAGCCAACGCAGCGCCCGCACCGAGGCCTCGGACGGGGCCCGGCGGTGGGTCAGCCACGCCGCCGGGGCGTGCACCGGCGGCTGGACGATCCCGGAGGTGGCGGCGGGCGGCGCGCCGTCGGCGCGGGCGGAGCCCCAGAACTCCGGCCCCGGGAAGTACGACCCGACCGGCAACGCCGGGTTGAACACGATGTGCGGCACCCGCCCGTCTGCCCACTGGGCGGCGAAGAGCGTCCGCAGCTCCCGCCACGCCCGGTCGGGTCGGACGTGGGCCAGCCCGACGGCGATGAACGCCGAGTCCCAACTCCACTGGTGCGGGTAGAGGGTGCGTGACGGCACTGTGTGGTCGTGCTCCCAGTTGCCGTCGAGGGTGGCGACCGCCAACCGGCGCAGCTCCGCCGCCCGCTCGGCGCCGGCCCGCCGGGATCGCGGGTCGCCGTCGGCGCCACCCGTCGCGGCGTCCAACCCGGCGGCGGCGCCGGGACCGCCGGCCGGCCCGGTGCTCATGCCGCCGCCTGCCAGGGCTGGGCGGGCGTGAGCACCGTCGCGGCCTGCCGGAGGGCCGCGAGGGGTTCGCCACGCAGCCGGCACTCCAGCGCCAGCCACCCTCGGTAGTCGATGTCGTGCAGGGTACGCAGCAGCGCCGGCCAGTCCAGGTGCCCGGCCCCGGGCTGGTACCGGTTGGAGTCGCTGACCTGCACGTGGCCCAGGTACGGCGCGGCGGCGCGCAGCGCGCCGTGCACGTCGTCCTCCTCGATGTTCATGTGGAAGGTGTCGGCGACCACCCGGACCGAGGGCAGGCCGACGGCCGCGCAGAGGGCGACCGCCTCGTCGAGCCGGTTGACCATGTGGTCCTCGTACCGGTTGAGGGGTTCCAGGAAGAGGGCGACGCCCTCGGCGCGGGCGTGCTCGCCCAGCTCGCCGAGGGTGTCGACGAGGACCTGCCGGTCGCCGTCGGGCGAGCGGGGCGGCTCGAAGGGCGGCAGCCGCCGGGAGAACATCCCCCAGGCGGCGGGGGTCATCGCGCCGATCCCGCCGAGCTCGGCGATCACCGAGAGCTGGGAGCGGAGGTTGCGTACCGCGTCCCGGGAACGGTCCGGGTCGAAGTCGCCGATGAAGTGGTCCATCTCCACGCAGACGGTGGGCATGAGCACGCCGTCGGCGCGGGCCCGACGCAGCTCCGGCAACCGCCGGGCGAACGCGAGGTCACCGCGGCCGCGCAGCTCGATGGCCTGGTAGCCAAGCATGGTGGCGAGGGCGAACTTGTCGGACAGGCTGGCGCCCGGGAGAAGCTGCTCCTGGCAGGCGAGTGGAATGGCCATCAGAACCTCAGCACGACTTGGAGGACGTCACCGTCACCGCGGTCGAGCAACGCGAGCGCGTCGGCCACCGCGCCCGCGTCGACGACGTGGCTCACCAGCGGCAGCGGGTCGACACTGCCCTCCGCCACCAGGTCCATGAAGGTGTGGGCGATCCGGGGCCCGGTCCACCGGCCGGCCGTGCCGGGTGCCGGGGTGGGCCCGGAGACCTGGGCCGCCACCAGCTGGATCCGGTTGTGGTGGAACTCCTCGCCGAGTCCCAGCCCGAGGGCGTACCCCTGGTAGAAGCCGGCGGCCACGACGCGGCCGGCGTGGGTGGTGGCGCGGATCGCCTCGTGCAGCGCCGGGTACGACCCGGACAGCTCCAGGCAGACATCCGCGCCGCGACCGTCGGTGGCCGCGCGGAGCACGGCGGCGGCGGAGTCCACGGCGGCGTCGACGACCCGCCGGGCGCCGAAGCGGGTGGCAAAGTCCAGCCGGGCGGGCACCCGGTCCACCGCGACCACCCGGGCGCCGGAGAGGGCGGCCAGCCGGGTGGCCAGCAGGCCGATCACCCCCTGGCCGAAGACTCCCACCCAGTCGCCGAGGTGCAGGTCACCGGCGAGCACCGCGGTGAGGGCGATCGCGCCGGGACGGGCGAAGACGGCCGTGAGCGGGTCGAGCCCGGGGGGCAGCGGCTGGACCGCGCCGGCCGGCACGACGGCCTCGGCCTGGTGCCCCCAGATGCCCCAGACGACCTGCCCGGGATGCCGGTCGGCGACGTCGGCGGCGACCTCGACGATCTCGCCGACCTCCTCATAGCCGAAGCCGACCACCGGGTAGGCGGCGGGCGCCTGGCGGGGCACGAACATCCGGGTGGCGTCGTCCCAGTCCTTGCTGAGCCGCGGATTGCTGCCCCGGTAGAGGGTCAACTCGGTGCCGGCCGAGATGCCGGAGTAGCAGGTGCGGACGCGGATTTGGCCCGGGCCGAGCGGATCCGCGGGGCAGGGCTCCAGGCTGACCCGCCGGGGCCCGGCCAGAGAGACAACCCAGTTGACCATGGCGTCGCTCCGAGGAAAGTGCCGGCCTCGATTCTACCAAAAAATCGGCATATCTGGTTCCTTTAATGAATCGAAGGGTATTGAATCCAGGTTGTACCCTTCGAGAGGAGTGCCGTCGATGTCATTACCTCCGACGCGAATGCTGGCCTCCACCCTGATCATGGCATTAGCCGGGGTGGGAATGGTTGCCTGCAGCGGCGACGAGCAGAAAAGCGACAGTTCACAGATCACGGTGTGGAGCCTGGAGGACGTGGCCGACCGGGTCACCGCCACCAAGGCGATCATCGCCGACTTCACCGCCAAGACCGGCGTCAAGGTCAACCTGGTCACCGTCAACGAGGACCAGTTCCCCGCCCTCATCGCCTCCAGCGCCGCCGCCGGCGAGCTGCCCGACGTGGTCGGCTCGGTCTCGCTCGCCGGCATCCAGACTCTCGCCGGCAACGATCTGCTGCACCCGGACGCCAACAAGGAGGTCGTCGACAAGCTCGGGCGGGACACCTTCTCGCCACGCGCGCTGGAGCTGACCTCCGACGGCGACAAGCAGCTCTCCGTCCCCAGTGACGGGTGGGGGCAGCTGCTCGTCTACCGCAAGGACCTCTTCGACGCCGCCGGCCTGCCCGCCCCCGACACGTACGAGAAGATCGCCGCCGCCGCGGCGAAGCTCAACACCGGTGGCGTCGCCGGCATCACCGCGGCCACCGCCCCCGGCGACGTTTTCACCCAGCAGACCTTCGAGCATCTCGCCCTGGCCAACAACTGTCAGCTCACCGACGACTCCGGCGCGGTCAAGCTCGACTCCCCGGAGTGCGTCGAGGCGTTCCGCTTCTACGGGGACCTGATGCGCAACCACTCGGTCAAGGGTGCGCAGGACGTGGACACCACCCGGGCCACCTACTTCGCCGGCAAGGCGGCGATGCTGATCTGGTCGCCGTTCATCCTCGACGAGCTGGCCGGGCTGCGCAACGACGCCAAGCCGACCTGCCCGCAGTGCGCGAAGGATCCGACCTGGCTGGCGAAGAACAGCGCCTTCGTCACCGCGATCAAGGGGCCCAACTACGCCGAACCGGCCCAGTACGGCGAGATCAGCTCCTGGGCGGTGCTCGACGGCGCCGCCGCCGATCCGGCGAAGTCGTTCGTGGAGTACATGCTCGGCGACGGCTACCCGCGCTGGTTCGGGATGTCCCCGGAGGGCCGGTTCCCGGTCCGCAAGGGCACCGCGGACGACAAGGAGAAGTTCCTGACCGCCTGGAACACCAGCCAGGCTGGCGTGGACGCCAAGAAGCCACTCTCCGCCGTCTACGGCGACGACGTGCTGGCCACCCTGCGCAAGAGCCCGGACACCTTCCAGCGCTGGGGCCTGCCGCAGGGCCAGGGCAAGCTGGTCGGCGCGATCCTCGGTGAACTGCCGGTACCGAAGGCGCTCGCCGACGTGATCGGCGGCAAGTCCGACGCCGCCGCGGCCGCCGCCCGGGCGCAGAAGGACGTCGAGGCGATCAAGAAGGGCGTCAATTGACCACCACCGCGCCGGAGGCCGGCCGCTCCCCCGCCCGGGAGCGGCCCGGCCCCCGGCGCCGGCCACTGACCCTGCGCCGCCGCGAGTCCCGCGCCGGGCTCGCGCTGGTCACCCCGACCCTGCTCGTGGTGTTCGCGGTGATCGGCATCCCGATCGTCTGGACCGTCGTGCTGGCCTTCCAACGGGTACGCCTGGCGACCCTGCGCCGGACCGGGCTCTTCGGCGAGTTCACCATGAGCAACTTCGACCGGGTGCTGCACACCCCCGGGTTCGCCGACACGCTCTGGACCACCCTGCTCTACAGCCTCGGCGGGACCTTCGGGTCGATCGTGATCGGCCTGGTCGCCGCGCTGGTCGTCCGCCGGCCGTTCCGGGGGCGCACGCTGGTCCGGGCGTCGATGCTGCTGCCGTACGTGGCGCCGGTGGTCGCGGTGGCCTTCGTCTGGCAGGTAATGCTCGACCCGCAGCTCGGCATCGTCAACGACTGGGGGCAGCGGTTCCTCGGCTGGGACGCGCCGATCCCGTTCCTGTCCCAGGACTCGACCGCGCTGTGGACGGTGATCGCGTTCGAGGCGTGGCGGTACTTCCCGTTCGCCTTCCTGTTCCTGCTCGCCCGGCTCCAGGCCGTCCCCGGTGAGCTGGAGGAGGCGGCCCGGGTGGACGGTGCCACCCCCACCCAGCGCTTCCGGCACATCCTGCTGCCGCAGCTGCTGCCGGTGATCGCCCTGCTGGGCGTGCTGCGGTTCATCATGACGTTCAACAAGTTCGACGACGTCTACCTGCTCACCGGCGGTTCGGCCGGCACCGAGGTGGTCAGCGTCCGGGTCTACCAGTTCCTCACGGCGCGTACCGACGTCGGCGCGGCGGCGGCACAGGCGGTCGTGCTGGCCGTGGTACTGATCGCGTTCGTCGCGATCTACCTGCGCTTCTTCACCGCCCGCAGGGAGGCGTGATGGACCGGGACCGGATCGAGACGGTCAGCCTGCGCTGGCTGCGCCGGCTGGTGATCGCCGCCTTCCTGCTCGTCACCGTGCTGCCCTTCTGGTACATGCTGGTGCTCTCGGTGCGCCCCATCGAGCGCCTGCTGCTCGACCCCGGCTCGCTCTGGGTGCCGGTCGGCGAGTTCACCGTCGCCACGTACGCCGAGGTGCTCAAGGCCGCCGAGGACGGCGGCCAGGGATTCCTCACCTTCATCCGCAACAGCGGCCTGGTCGCACTGGCCGCCACGCTGCTGACCCTGGTGGTCGCCATCCCCGGCGCGTACGCGGTGTCCCGGCTGCGGTTCTTCGGCCGGCGGCAGGTCAACGCCCTCTTCCTCGCCGTCTACCTCTTCCCGTCGATCGTCATCGCCATCCCGCTGTTCGTGGTCTTCACCCGGGTCGGGCTGCGCGGCTCGCTGTTCGGGCTGGTGCTTGTCTACATCTCGCAGACCCTGCCGGTCTCGGTCTACATGTTGAAGAACTACTTCGAGACGATCCCGATCAGCCTGGAGGAGTCGGCGGCCATCGACGGCGCCGGCCGGCTCGGCATCATCCGCCGGGTCAGCCTGCCCCTCGCGGCACCGTCGATCATGGCGGTCGCCCTCTACGACTTCATGATCGCCTGGAACGAGTTCCTCTTCGCCCTGCTCTTCCTGGTGGACAAGCCCAACCGGTGGACGGTCTCGCTCGGGCTGTCGCTGCTCTCCGACGGCGTCGAGGTGCCGAAGACCGTGCTGATGGCCGGATCGGTGATCCTGACCCTGCCCATCGTGATCCTCTTCTTCGCCAGCGAACGGCTGCTCACCGAGGGGCTGACCAGCGGCGCGGAGAAGGGCTGACCGTCCCGACGGCCAGGCACCGCGGCCGTTCGGCGGCGCCTGGCCGTCCCGCCTTTCCGGCCCTGCCGGCCTCACCCACGGGCTAGAGTCGGCCCAGGTCACGGCGATCGGCGGGTCGTCCGCTTCGACTTCCTCGGCTGGGGCCGCTCGGACAAGCCCGACGGCTACCCGTACACCGCGGACAACCAGGCCGGCGACGTCGCGGCGGTGATCGACCATCTCGGGCTCGAGCGGGTGGTGCTCGTGGCCCATGACGCGTCCGGGCCACCGGCGATCGACTGGGCGCTGATGCATCCGCACCGGGTCGCCGCGCTGGTGCTGCTCAACACCTACTACCACCAGACGGCGGCGCTGCGCCGACCACCCGCCATCGCGCTGTACTCGACTCCGCTGGTGCGCGTCGCGGCGCGGAAGCTGGCGGGGCGTGGGTCGGACCTCGCGCTGCGCCTCTACGCCTGGCAGGTGGGCAGGTTCATCCGCGACGACCAACGCCGGGCCCCTCTGGTGAAGCGCCTGTGCGATGACTTCGTCGCGGCCCAGCCGGCGTTCTGGCGGCTCAACGACGACCTGCTCGGCACCGTCTTGACGCGCCGGCGCCGGCTACCCGACCTGCGCCGGTTCGACCGACCGGTGCGGGTGATCTTCGGCGCGGAGGACCGCTCCCTCAACCCGCGGGTCGCGCGCCGCTTCGCGGAGCTCTTTCCGCGCGCCGACCTGCACCTGCTCCGGAATGCGGGGCACTTCGTGCAGGTCGACCAACCGGAGCGGACCGCGGAGCTCGTCCTCTCCGCCGGTTGACGCCGGAAACGAGTACCGCTCGGCGGTGCTCTTCCTGGTGGGGCTGAACTTGACCTTGAGCGGGGGTGACACCGCCGGGTCGGCACCGCGCAGCCCGCCTGGTCACGCACGGCAGAGGCGCCCGGACACCCCATCCGGCTCCCAGCGACGGTGATCCGGTTACGGTGACCCCATGAGCAAGCCGACGCGGTGGGTGACCGAGACGAAGCCCGGGCACTCGCAGTGGTACATCGACCGGTTCCGCCGCCTCGCCGCCGAGGGGGCGGACCTGGCCGGTGAGGCGCGGCTGCTGGACGCGCTGGTCCCGCCGGGGGCCCGCATCCTGGACGCCGGCAGCGGCACCGGGCGGGTGGGCGCCGCGCTGGCCGCCCGGGGGCACCGGGTGGTCGGGGTCGACGCCGACCCGGCCCTGGTGGAGGCCGCCCGCGCGGACCACCCCAGGCCCCGCTGGCTGGTCGGCGACCTGGCCGCGCTGGACCTCGCCGCTCAGGACGAGGCGGAGCCCTTCGACGCGGCCGTGATCGCCGGCAACGTGATGGCGTTCGTCGCCCCCGGCACCGAGCGGGCGGTGCTGGCCCGGGTCGCGGCCCACGTCCGCCCGGACGGCGTCGTGGTGGTCGGCTTCGGCACCGACCGGGGCTACCCGCTGACCGACTTCGACGCCGACGCGGTCGCCGCCGGGCTGCGGCTGGAGCATCGCTTCGCCACCTGGGACCTGCGCCCGTGGCGGGATGAGGCCGACTTCGCGGTCAGCGTGTTGCGCCGCCCTGCCGACTGACCGCCCGGCCGGCACCCGGGGGCCGACCGGCGCCAGGCCCGGGCCGCCGGCGCCGAGCGGGCGAGGGCTCCGAGGTCAGGCCGGGGCGGCGACCGCGCGGGCGGCGGCGGGGTCGAGTGGGCTGCCCGCAGGGACCAGGCTGACCAGGCTCGCCGGCAGCCGGACCGGGCGGACGTCGGAGTAGCCGAGCATGCCGAGCACCGCGCCGTCGGCGAGGACGTACCGCCGGCCCAGGTCGGTGACCACGGAGACCGCGCCGCCGGACGCGCCGGGCGCCGCCGCCGACTCGACCACCGCGCCGCGTCCGGGCTCGACCATCACCTGGTCGGCGCGGACGCCGCCCGGGCCGGCCGGCGTCCGCGCTCCGGCGGCGAGGTCCGGCGGGGCGGCGCCCACCCGTACGTCGCGTACGCCGGTGTCGTCGCCGACCCGGGCGCAGACCGCTCCGCCGTCCACGGTGGCCAGCCGGGGCGGGGCGGGGGGCGGCGCGGTCGGCCCGGTGGGGACCCGGTCGGGCAGCTTGGGCAGGGCGGCGAACCGGCCCAGGGTGATCGGCTTCGGCTCACCCTGGCCGGTGCGGGCGAGCAGCAGGCCGGCCTGCAGTTCGGTGATGCCGGCCAGGCCGTCCCGCTCGGCCACCGCGTACTGCCGGCCGCCGCCGGAGTTGCGCACCAGGTAGACATCGCCGACGGTGGCGCCGGCGACCCGGGCGGAACGCTCGCCGAGCCCGCGCACCGTGGGCGGGGCCAGGTCAGCGCCGGCCGGCACGGCGTTGAGCAGCGCCGGCGCCACCGGCACGGCCCGTTCCCGGGTCGCGGCCAGTGCCGCCAGCACCCGGTCGGTGTCGCGGAGCAGGTGCCGCCGGTGGTGCCAGAGCAGGTGCAGGCTGCCGTCCGGGTGCCGCAGCAGCACCCCCTGCTCGCCGAGCGACCGGCCGCCGGTGGCGTGCCGGCCGATCAGCAGCGCGGAGCGCGGATCGGTCGGCCCGGCCTCGGCGGAGGTGACCGAGCAGATCGTCCACGGCG
This sequence comes from Micromonospora inositola, assembly GCF_900090285.1. Lineage (NCBI taxonomy): Bacteria > Bacillati > Actinomycetota > Actinomycetes > Micromonosporales > Micromonosporaceae > Micromonospora > Micromonospora inositola. The sequence continues at coordinate 5,723,177 of NZ_LT607754.1, forward strand.
CGGTGGAGAGCCGGCCCGGCGCGGGCAACGAGTCGGGCGCGTCGGCGATGCCCAGCGGCAGCCCGCGCGGAACGCCCTGGATCGAGCGCCGGGAGACCAGCACGGTCTTCGGCCGGTCGGCGCCGATGATGAGCAGGGCGGAGGCGTAGTTGAGCACCGGATGCAGCTTCTGCTCCCGGTAGACGAACCGGGCGCCGGACTCCTTCTCCACGATCACCGCGCCGGAGTCCCGCCAGGAGCTGCCGCCGCCGGCGAACAGGCCGTAGAGGGCGAAGCCGCCGAGGCCGATCACCGCGACCAGCACGCTGGCCAGGCCCGCGCCGGCCAGCCGCCGGAACGGCGACTGGGCCGGATCGGTCTCCCGCATCACCAGCGCGGCCACGGCCCGCTGCACGGTGAACTGGTACGAGTGGAGCTGGTCCTGCCGCGACGGCATGGGGTCCCTTCCGCTGGGTCGGCCGGGGCACAGGATAAGCGCTCCGTCGATGCGTTGAGGACCCTGTGTCGCCGATGAGCGGTTTCTCCACACCCCGTCGGGCATACCCTCCGGGGTATGTGGCCGAGCGGCTACCCCCGGGGGTATGTTGGAGCACAGGAGGTGGCGCGGTGAAGCTGCGACCGGAGATGACCGGCGAGGCGTTGACCCGGCTCAAGCGAGCCCGGGGGCAACTCAACGCGGTGATCGAGATGATGGAGAGCGGGCAGGACTGCCGGGAGGCGCTGACCCAGCTCGCGGCCGTGTCGAAGGCGATCGACCGGGCCGGCTTCAAGATCATCGCATCGGGGATGCGACACTGCAATGCCGCGCGGGAGCGTGGCGAGACCCCGGAGATGACCGAGGAGGAGCTCGAGAAGCTCTTCCTGGCCCTGGCCTGATCGATCATTTAAACGACGTCACGCCCGCGTCGCCTACCGGCGACGTGGGCGGGTAAACGCACCTCGAACCAGGGCCGAAGTCTGCCACCCGGATACCCCCCCGGGTATATGAACGTTGAAGGGAGATCGGAATGTCAGTTGAGGTGTCGGTCATCGCCACGTCCTCCCTCGGCGACCGGAGCTACCTGGCTTCGGACGGCACGGTGGGCATCGTGGTCGATCCGCAACGCGACATCGACCGGGTCATGTACCTGGCGGGCGAGAAGGGCGTGCGGATCACCCATGTGGTGGAGACGCACATCCACAACGACTACGTCTCCGGCGGACTGGAACTGGCCCGGCTGACCGGCGCGCACTACCTGGTGGCCGCGGCCGACGAGGTTGGTTTCGACCGGATGCCGGTCTCGGACGGCGACCAGGTCCCGATCTCGGACACCCTGCGGATCCGAGCGGTCGCCACGCCCGGCCACACCTTCCACCACCTGTCGTACGTGCTCGACGAGGCGACCGACGGCGACTGGCGGCCGGGCGGCGTCTTCACCGGCGGCTCGCTGCTCTTCGGCACCACCGGGCGCACCGACCTGCTCGGCAAGGAACACGCCCACGAGCTCGCCCACCATCAGCACGCCTCAGCGAGGCGGCTGGCCGACCTGCTGCCCGACGGAGCCCAGGTCTGGCCGACCCACGGCTTCGGCAGCTTCTGCTCGGCCAGTCAGGCCGACGCCCCGGAGTCGACCATCGGCCGGGAGAAGCAGGCGAACCCGGTGCTGCGGCTGGCCGCCGACCAGTTCGCCACCGAGACGCTGGCCGGGCTCGACGCCTACCCCGCGTACTACGCGCACATGGGGGTGGGCAACGTCGCCGGCCCGGCACCGGTGGACCTGACCCCGGTGACGCGCGCCGACGCCGCCCAGCTGCGCGACCGGATGGCGGCCGGGCAGTGGGTGGTCGACCTGCGCCACCGCACGGCGTACGCGGCCTCGCACCTGGCCGGCACGGTCAGCCTCGGGCTGGACGGCCCGATGTCGACCTGGCTCGGTTGGCTGATCGACTGGGGCCTACCGATCACCCTGCTGGCGGAGACGCCGGAGCAGGTCGCCAGCGCCCAGCGCGAGCTGGTCCGGATCGGCATCGACCGGCCCGCCGCGCAGGCCACCGGCCAGCTCGAGCAGTGGGCCACCGACCCTGCCCAACTCCGCGAGCTGCGGATGGCCGACTTCCCGGCGCTGGCCGCGGCAGGCGCGGGCAACCCGCCCGCCGGCCTGCCCGCCCCCGACGTGGTCCTGGACGTGCGGATGACCTACGAATGGCGGGCAGGCCACGTCGACGGGGCCGTGCACGTCCCGCTGCCCGACCTTCCGCGCCGGCTGGCAGACGTCCCACCGGGCATGGTCTGGGTGCACTGCGGCTCCGGCTACCGGGCCACCGCAGCGGCGTCCCTGCTCGCCAACGCCGGCCGCGAGGTCGTCGTCATCGACGACAAGTTCGGCAACGCGGAGGCGGCGGGCGTCGCCATGGCCGACAAGCCCTGACCCAACTGCGACACCGGCCGGCGCGGCTCCGCGCCGGCCGGCCGGCCCTGCCCGCCGACAACGGCGTTGAGCCACGAACGAGGAGACATGAGCACTTCCGAGACCGCCCGCCCCGCCACGCTCGACGCCGGCGCCCTGCGCGAGCTGATCGACTCGGGCCAGGGGCCCCGACTGCTCGACGTGCGCACCCCCGCCGAGTTCGAGACGTCCCACATCCCGGGCGCCTACAACGTCCCGCTGGACCTGCTCAAGGAGCATCGCGACGAGCTGCGCACCCACCTGGCCGAGGACGTGGTGCTGATCTGCCGCTCCGGCACCCGCGCCACCCAGGCCGAACAGGCCCTCGCCGGGGTCGGGCTGCCGAACCTCAAGGTCCTCGACGGCGGCATGCTCGCCTGGCAGGCCGCCGACGCGCCAATCAAGCAGGGCGCACCCCGCTGGGACCTGGAACGGCAGGTCCGTCTCGTCGCCGGCTCGATCGTCCTGGTCAGCATCCTGGCGTCGGTCCTCGTGCCCGGCCTCAGGTGGGTCGCCGGGCTCATCGGCGCCGGCCTCACCTTCGCCGCGGTGACCAACACCTGCGCAATGGGCATGCTGCTCGGCAAGCTGCCCTACAACCGGGGCGCCAGCTGCGACCTGGACACCATCGTCGGACAGCTGCGCGACGGCACGGCCACCGGGCGGCGGGCATGACCGCGAGCATCCTGCTGACCGTCGGGCTGGCCGTGCTGATCGGGATCAGCCTCGGCCTGCTCGGCGGCGGCGGATCCATCCTCGCCGTGCCGCTGCTGGTCTACGTCGCCGACCTGCCGGCCAAGGAGGCGATCGCCACGTCGCTGCTCGTCGTCGGCGTCACCAGCGCGGTGGGTGTCCTGCCGCACGTCCGGGCCAACCGGGTGCGCTGGCGCACCGGCCTGATCTTCGGCTTCGCCGGCATGACCGGCGCCTACGCAGGCGGCCGGCTGGCCGCGTTGATCCCGGCCGGGTTGCTGCTCACCGGCTTCGCGGTGATGATGCTGGCCACCGCGGTCGCGATGATCCGCGGCCGGCGCGCCGCGGAGGGCAGGCCGGTGCCACATGAACTGCCCGTGCTCGGGGTCATCGTCGACGGCATCGTCGTCGGCCTGGTCACCGGACTCGTCGGCGCCGGCGGCGGCTTCCTGGTAGTGCCCGCCCTCGCCCTGCTCGGCGGCCTGCCGATGCCGGTCGCAGTCGGCACCTCCCTGGTCGTCATCGCGATGAAGTCCTTCGCCGGCCTGGCCGGCTACCTCTCCAGTGTGAGCATCCACTGGGGGCTGGCCGCCGCGGTGACCGTCGCCGCCATCATCGGCAGCTTCGCCGGCGGGCGACTCGCCGGACGGATCCCTGTCGACATCCTGCGCAAGTCGTTCGGCTGGTTCGTCGTGGTCATGGGCGTTTTCGTCCTCGCCCAGCAGCTTCCCGCCGAACTGGGACGAGGGTTGGCCGTGGCGGCGGCGCTCGCGTCGGCCGGTACGGTCTCGGTGGCGGTGGTGCGACGCCGCCAGAAGGAGAGACACCGTGGACAGCAGCGACTGGGACACCCGGTACGCCAACGCGCCGGGTCTGGTGTGGAGCGCTGAACCCAACCGGTTCGTCGTCGAGTCGGTCGCCGGGCTGACCCCCGGCAGCGCGCTCGACCTGGCCGCCGGCGAGGGACGCAACGCGGTCTGGCTGGCCGGCCAGGGCTGGCGGGTCACCGCCGTGGACTTCTCCCCGGTGGCCGTCGAGCGGGGCCGCGAGCTGGCCGCCCGCCGGGGCGTACCGGTCGAGTGGCGGGTCGCGGACGTGACCGGGTACCGGCCGGTGCCGGGCAGCTACGACCTGGTCGTGATCAGCTACCTGCACCTGCCCGCCGAGGACCTGGCCCGGGTGCTGGGCGCCGCCCGCAACGCGCTCCGCCCCGGCGGCAGGGTCGTCGTGGTCGGTCACGACCGGACGAACCTCGGCGGCGGGACGGGCGGGCCGCAGGACCCGGCGATCCTGCTGACCCCGGAAGCGGTCGTCGACGGGCTCGCCGGGCTACGGATCCAGCGGGCCGAGACGGCCCGCCGGCCGGTCGACACGGGCGACGGCGGGACGGTCGACGCCCTCGACACGGTGGTCGTCGCGGCCCGCCCCGTCGGCTGATTCCGGACCCGCCGCGGTGCGGTCGGGCGGTGCGGGTGCACGGCTGGCCGGGACGGGAGCCCGCCCGGACCGGTCAGGGGCGCAGGATGAGCCGGATCGGGTTGCCCTCCTTGTCGTGGACCCGGCGCACCGCCTCGGCCGCCTCGGCCAGCGGCAGCACGTCGCTGACCGAGGCGGTCAGGTCGAGCCGGCCCTGACCGGCGAGCGCCACCAGCTGATCGACGTGCTCGGCCTCCGAGCCGTAGTGGCCCAGCACCGCCTGGCACAGGTAGTTGAACCGGCTGTCCGAGAGGATGGTGACCGGCTGGTTGGCGATGCCGGCGAGCACCAGCCGGCCGCGCCGACCGAGCACCGTCATCGCCTGTTCGCGTACCGGGGTGACGCCGGCGAAGTCGAACGCGACGTCGAGGCCGCGGGCGTCGGTCAGCGCCAGCACGGCGTCCTTGAAGCCGTCGTCCTTCGGGTCCAGGGCCACGTCGGCGCCGAGGGTCAGCGCCCGGTCCCGGGCCGCCGGCAGCGGATCCACGGCGATGACCGGGGCCGCGCCGACCAGCAGGAGCAGCTGCACCGCGTGCGCACCGAGGCCGCCGACGCCCCACACCCCGACTGCCTCCCCCGGCCGGGTCCGCGCGGTGTCGGTCACCGCCGCCCACGGGGTGGAGACCGCGTCGGGGATGATGCAGGCCTGCTCGAACGGCAGCGCGTCCGGAATCTGCACCAGGGTGTCCTCGCGGGCCAGCGCGTACTCGGCCCAGCCGCCGTCGTAGTCGACGCCCCGGGTGAGCACGGTGCCGCGCCGGTCCCGCTCCCCCGCCTGCAGCAGCACCCGCTGGCCCGGCTGCCACCACTCGACCCCGTCGCCCAGCGCGTCGACCGTCCCGGCCACCTCGTGACCGAGGGTCACCACGTCACCGGGCAGGTACAGCGGGGTGAGCGTGCCGTCGATCAGGTGCACGTCCGACAGGCACACCCCGGCGGCGGCCACCCGGATCCGGACCTGCCCGCGACCTGGCTCGGGCACCGACACCGACTCCATCCGCAACCCCCGCCCGGCCACGTGCAACCGTCCGGCCAACATCTCCGCCACCGCGCTCCCCTTCCGCCGACGCCCTCGACCGGGTGGCATACCCGGGCCGGGGCGCGGAATGCCGACGGCGCCGGAAAAGCCCGGCGCGGCCCGGATCGTCCGGCGACGGGCCGACGGGCCGGTAACATCCGGTGACGGAACCGGCGGAGAGGACCCCCCGTGGGCGCGCGATTCGAAGAACTGGCCTGGCGGGAGACCCCGATCGGCGAGATCAGCCTGCGCCGGCGTCGCGACCCGTCGCTCGACGTCGATGTGTACGAGGTGAAGCTCGACGACGAGTTTCTGATGTCCAGCCTCTTCCCGGTCGCGGAGATCGAACTCGCCCGGCTCGGGCTGGCACCCCTGACTGGTGACGCCCTGGACGTGGTGGTCGGCGGCCTCGGCCTCGGCTACACCGCGCGGACGGCGTTGGAGGACCCGCGGGTCCGCTCAATGGTGGTGGTGGAGGCGATCGAGGACGTGATCGACTGGCACCGCCGGGACCTGCTCCCCTTCACCGCCGGGCTGGCCACCGATCCGCGTACCCGATTCGTCCGGGCCGACTTCTTCGCCGCCGTCGCCACCGGCGCCGGGTTCGACCCCGAGGCGCCGGGGCGAAGGTTCCACGCCGTGCTGCTCGACGTCGACCACTCGCCGCGCCAGGTGCTGCACCCCAGCCACGCCGACTTCTACACCGTGGCGGGGCTCCGCCGGCTCGCCGACCTCCTGCACCGCGACGGGGTCTTCGCGCTCTGGTCGAACGACCCGCCCGACCAGGCGTTCCAGCGGGTGCTGACCGAGGTGTTCCCGACCTCGGTGGCGCACGTCGTCCGGTTCCCCAACCCGTTGCAGGGGCGGGAGTCCGCCAACACCGTCTACGTCGCCCGGCACTGACCTACGCGACCGCAGGTTACTCGGGCGTAGGTTGGGTTGATGGCGGCGGCACCACCCCAGCGAGGAGAGACGGCGATGGGCGCGACCGCGGACCGGCCCTGGACGCGCAGCTACGCCCCGGGAATACCGGCCACCATCGCGGCCTCGGCGGAATCGCTGGTGGGCCTGCTGACCGACGCCGCCCGACGGTTCGGCTCCCGGGTGGCGCTGGACTTCTTCGGCGCCGCCACCACGTACGCCGAGCTGGCCGACCAGGTCGACCGGGCCGCCGAGGCGCTGCGCCGGCTCGGCGTCGGGCGCGGCGACCGGGTGGCGCTGGTCCTGCCGAACTGCCCCCAGCACGTGGTCGCCTTCTACGCGGTGCTGCGGCTCGGCGCGGTGGTGGTCGAGCACAACCCGCTCTACACCGCGCAGGAATTGGAGCACCAGCTCACCGACACGGCGCCCGGGTCGCCGTGGTCTGGGACAAGGTCGCCCCGCCACGCGGAGAACCGAGCCGGGAAGATGCCGAGCAGCCCGCGTACCTGTGACCGGGGCTCAGACGGTGTACGGGCCGCCGATGATCAAGAAGGCCTCTCGAAGGGGTCAACTGCACGGGCGGGGGTCCCGGCAACGTCGACGTCGATCGCGAGCAGAGCGCCGTCCAGCGGCCCGCGTGTCGCCAGCCCGTAGTGGGCGCTGGTGATGAAGAGCCGCCGCAGTTGTGGGCCGCCGAGGCACACGCTGGTGGGCTGGGCCACCGGCAGCCGCAGCTCGCGCTCCAGGCTGCCGTCCGGGCGGTACCGGCGCACCGCGTACCCACCCCACAGTGCCACCCAGAGGTGACCGGCCGCGTCGACCGTCATCCCGTCCGGGGCGCCCTCTTCGGCGGCCAGCCGCAGGAATGGCTCGCGGCCGGAAAGCCCGCCGGTGGGCGGGTCCACGGTGAACCGATCCACCTCGCCCCGGGCGGTGTCGGCCAGGTACATCGTGCACCCTTCGGCGTCGAACGCGGGTCCGTTGGTGATGGTCAAGCCGGTCACCGCGGGCACGGGCACGCCGTCGCGGGCGATTCGGTAGAGGGTGCCCGCGCCGGGCGTGGTGTCCTGCGCCATGCTTCCGGCCCAGAAGCGCCCGTGCGGGTCGGCGACCGCGTCGTTCATCCGGGCCGGCGCCGCGTTGCCGCTCTCCAGGTCGGCCACCGGTCGGTAGCCGTCGGCACCGGTGAGCAGCGCGACGCCGGTGCCGACGGCGGCGAGCCAGTCACCGGCCGCCCCGGCAACCGGCGCCACCGCGCCGAGCGGGGCGTCCAGCCGGCGCAGCTCGCGCAGCGGCCCGGGCTCGTCGCCGGTGGTCTCCAACAGGCGGCCGGCGAGCAGATCCACGAGGATCAGACGCTCGTCCACCCAGCGGGCGCCCTCGCCCAGCTCGAACCGGTCGGCGCTCCACGGGGTCGGTTCGGTGAGCCGCATCATTTCTCCCAAGGCGTCAGCGCACGGCCGTACCGGGCGCGTGGTCGAGCAGCGACAGTTCGGCCCGGTTGGGCAGCCCTTCCCAGTCCCCAGAACTGGCGACGGCGAACGCCCCGGTGGTGACGGCCCGGTCGAGCCGGCCGGAAACGTCGAGCTGGTCCAGCGTGGCGGAGAGCAGGCCGGCCACGAACGCGTCGCCTGCTCCGACGGCATCCACCACCGGGACGGTACGGGCCGGTCGATGCAGGCTGCCCTGCGCGGTGTGCATGGTGGCGCCCTGCCCACCGTGCTTGACCACCACCTCGGACACGCCGGCTGCCCGCAGGGCGGTGACCGGATCCGGGTCGTCGCTCAACACGGACAGCTCGTCGTCGGAGGCAACGAGCAGATCGACCGAAGGCAGCAACGGGCGGAGCGCGAGGGCGGCCCGATCGACCGGCCAGAGCCGGTGCCGGTAGTTCACGTCCAGGCAGACCAGTGCGCCGGCGGCCCGGGCCGCGTCGACCGCCGCCCCCACGGCGGCACAGGGCCGCTCGCCGAGTCCGGCGGTGATGCCGGTGACGTGCAGGATCCGGGGCACTCGCGCGGGTTCCGCGAACGCCGGCGCCACATCCTTCGGGCCGAGCCGCGAGCCGGCCGAGCCGGTCCGGTAGTAGCTGACCCGGCTGATGTCGCCGATCCGGGCCTCGAACAGGATCAGCCCGGTCGGGGCGCCCGGGTCGATCCGGGCCAGGCTCAGGTCGACTCCTTCCGCGCGCAGCGTACGGCGGACCAACTCGCCCAGCTCGTCTGCGCCGGTGACGCCGATCCACCGTACCGAGTGGCCGAGCCGGGCCAGGCCGATCGCCACGTTCGACTCGGCGCCGGCGACGGAGAGCCCGACGGTACCGCCCAGCCGAAGCGGCGTGGCGGCCCGGAACGCCGCCATCGTCTCCCCTAGCGTCACCACGTCGACGCCGGAGCCGCGGTCCAACGGGGGGTTTGGGGTGAGGGCGAAGCCGGTCATGCCGCGACCGCCGCGAGGAAGTCGGCGGCCCGCCTGCGCAACGCACTCAGGTCGCCGCCGCAGGCGGCGTCGCCGAGCAGCGGTGAGCCGACCCCGACCGCGATGGCGCCCCGGTCGAGGTAGCCGCGGGCGGACTCGGCGTCCACGCCGCCGACGGGAACGAACGGGGTACGCGGGAACGGGTCGCGCAGGGCGCGCAGATAATCCGGGCCACCGAGCGAGGCGGGGAAGAGCTTGACCGCCGTCGCGCCCCCGGTGGTGGCCTGGACCACCTCGGTCGGGGTCAGCGCGCCGCCCAGCACCGGCAGCCCGAGTCGACCCGCCTCGGCGAGGCTCGGCGCCAGCGCCGGGGTTACCAGATAACTGGCACCGGCCGCGGCGGCCTGCCGGGCCTCGTCGACGCTGAGCACCGTACCGGCGCCCAGACCGTGGTCGGCGCCGAGCGCGGCGCGCGCCCGGCGCAGCACGCCTAGCGCGTCGGTGCTGGTGAACGACACTTCGATCAGCTTGACGCCGCTGTCGGCCAGGGTCAGCACCGCGGCCAAGGCGGCGTCTGGATCGTCGGACCGCACGATCGCCAGCAGCCGGTGGGTGCGCAGGGTGTCGAGCAGGTTCAACGGTGGTCGCCTCCGGACGATCGATGGGCGGTGATGGTGAGCTGCCAATCGACCTCGCCGCCGGCCGGGACCACCGCTGCGTCACCGCCGGCGGCGTCGGCCTCGCCGAGGTCGAAGACCGCGCCGAGCATCGGTTCGACCCCGATGCTGCGGTACGGCCCCGACGCCGGCCAGCCGCGCAGGTTACGCCAGAGCGCCGTGGATCGGGGCTGGCCGGCACAGTCGAGACGCAACCGCAGCGTGTGGACGCCGTCCACCACCTGCACGTCGGGGCAGCCGACCAGGATGGTGCCGAGCGCGGTGCCGTCGTCCGGGCCGAGCCGGTCCAGCGGCAGTCCGGGCGACGCCGGCCAGGGCGCGGTGTGCCAGCGACTGCCGGCCGGCCATGTTCCGTCAGCGACCTCGCCGTCCGCCTCCGCGTAGAGCCGGGTGGGGGTACCTGCCGGGGCGAGCAGCCGGGCCGCCGGTGACAGGTCGAGCAGGGCGTGCGCGGCCCAGACGAACCGGTATCCCGGGGCGGCCAGTAGCCGGTAGCGCGCCACCACCGCCCCGGCCTGCTCGGTGAGCTGCCGGGTGAGCGTGAAGTCGGGGCACTCGACCATGGCTCTGCCCGAGCCGACCGACCGCCATCGGCGGGACCAAGCGGCCCCGTGGTCGGGCGTGCCGCGTACCGTTGGCACACACTCCTCCAGGCCGCCCGCGTCGATGAACGGGTCGCCCGGGCTGACCCGGTCGCGACCGGTGGCGGTACCGGTCCAGAGCCACTCGCGGCCGGCGCCTGCCAGGCTGGTCCACCGTCCGCCATACCGGTCGTCAGTCACGACCCGCAACGGAACATCGACCGGGCTCACCATTCGGCGAACGAGCCGTCGTCGTGCCGCCAGACCGGATTGCGCCAGGTATGACCCGCGCGGGCGGCGGCACGCACCGCCGCCTCGTCGATGCTGATGCCGAGACCAGGCGCCTCCGGTCGGCGCAGGTGCCCGTCGACAAACCGGAACGGCTCCGGGTCCACCAGGTAGTCGAGCAGGTCCGAACCCTCGTGGTAGTGGATGCCGATGCTCTGCTCCTGGATCAGGAAGTTGGGCGTGGCGAACGCGACCTGCAGGCTGGCGGCGAGCGAAATGGGCCCGAGCGGGCAGTGCGGCGCCAGCACGGCACCGAAGGTTTCCGCCATCGTCGCGATCCGGCGGACCTCGGAGATGCCCCCCGCGTGGGACAGGTCGGGCTGGACTACCGCCACGCCGGCCTGCAGTGGAGCAAGGAACTCGTGCCGACCGAAAAGGCGCTCGCCGGTGGCGATCGGTACTGGCGAGGCGGTGACGATGTCGGGCAGCCGGTGGCTCTGCTCCGGCACGACCGGCTCCTCGACGAAGAGCGGCCGCAGCGGGGCGAGTTCCGGCAGGATGCGGCGGGCCGCCGCCGCGCTGGCCCGGCCGTGGAAGTCGACGGCGATGTCCCGGTCCTCGCCAAGCACCTCACGGGCGGTGGCGACCCGGCGTACCACGTCTGCGACCTCGGCGGACGTGGGGATGGCGGTGAGGCGGCCGGAGGCGTTCATCTTGATCGCGGTCATTCCGGCAGCGACCTGTGCGGCGGCCGCGTCGGCCACCTCGCCCGGCTCGTCGCCGCCGATCCACGAGTAGATGCGGACCCGGTCGCGGACCGGTCCGCCGAGCAGCGCGTGCACCGGCGCACCGTACGCCTGCCCGGCGATGTCCCACAGCGCCTGGTCGAGGCCGGCCACGGCGCTGGAGAGCACCGGCCCGCCCCGATAGAAGCCGCCCTTGGTGAGCACCTGCCAATGCTGCTCGATCCGGAGCGGGTCCTCGCCGATCAGGTACTCGGCGAGCACGTCGACGGCGCTGCGGACCACCTCGGCCCGGCCCTCCACCACGGGCTCGCCCCATCCGATCAGCCCTTCGTCGGTCTCCACCCGGCAGAACAGCCACCGGGGCGGGATGAGGAAGGTCTCAATTCGGTCGATCTTCACCAGGTGCCTCTCTGCCATGTCGCTCGGCTGCCAGGTCGCTGCGCTCCTCGGGTCGCCGACGGCCCTACATGCTCATTCGCTGTCGCCTCGTTTGCGTTCGCGTACCTTTTGGACGTCCCGGACCGCCTTGTCCAGCAGGCCGCGCATGGCCTGCTCGGCGCCATCGGCATCGTTCGCCCGGATCGCCTCCACCACCGCCCGGTGGCTGGGTACGGGGTCGTCGTGCTGGGCCACTCCGTGTACCAGCCGGTCCCGCTCGGCCAGCCCGGTCTCGATCACCACCTCCATGCGTTCCAGCAGTTCGTTGTGGGTGGCCGCGAGCAGCGCACGATGGAAGCTCAGGTCGGCGTGGACCTTGGCGGTCGGGTCGGCCGCGGCCGACATCTCGTCCAGCGCGGTGTCGAGGACGGCGAGGTCGGCCTCGGTGGCCCGCAGCGCGGCGAGCCGCGCCGCCGCCGGTTCGACGATGCTGCGTACTTCGTGCAGCTGGTCGAGCAAGTGCTGACCGGCCCCCTCGGCGAACTGCCACCGGATCACATCGCCGTCGAGCAGGTTCCAGTCCGTCCGGGGTCGCACGAACGTGCCGCGCTTCTGCCGGGCGTCGACGATGCCCTTGGCGGTGAGGACCTTGAGCGCTTCCCGCAACGCGGTGAGGCTGACGTCGAGCTCCTCCTGCAGGGCGGCGAGGTTCAGGGTGGCGCCCTCGGCGATCTCGCCGGCGAGGATGCGCCGGGCGATGACCTCGACGGTCTGACCGTGGACACCGCGGCGTGCGTAATGTGCCAATGCTCTGTGTGCCTTCTCGTCCGTTGGTTCGATTTGTCAGGCCGAGGCTTTGACCGCGGTCCAGCCACCATCCACCACCAGGCTGGCGCCGGTCACGTAGGCGGCGTCCGGTGAGGCGAGGAAGGCCACCGCGGCGGCCACCTCATTCGGCGTGCCAAACCGGCCGGCCACGGTCTGCGCGACGCTACGCTCTCGGTCTGCTTCGGACACTCGGTCCCACGCTGGGGTGAAGATCGGGCCCGGCAGAACGGTGTTGACCCGGACCTCGGGGCCGTACTCGACGGCGAGCTGGCGACCGAGCGCGACCAGGCCGCCCTTGGCCGCCGCGTACGCCGGGTGTCCGGGAAGTCCGACCAGCGCGTGCACGGACGAGACGAGCACGACCGCACCCCGGCCGGCGCGTAGGTCGTCCAGGCACGCCCGGACGCCGAGAAAGCTGCCGGTGAGGCTCACCGCGAGCTGGCGGTCCCACGATTCGCGGCTGGTCTGGTGAGCGGGCGCCACCTCGCTGAAGTAGGCGTTGCTGACCAGGATGTCCACCGGGCCGAGGTGCTCCCGGAACGCGGTCACGGCGCTGGACCAGGCGGCCTCGTCGGCGACGTCCGCAATGACCGGGTGTGCCCGTCCACCGCTGGCGGTGATTTCTTCGGCTACCGGGCCGGGGGCGCGGATGTCGGCCAGGCCGACGGCCGCGCCTTCGGCGGCCAGACGCCGCGCAGTGGCCGCACCGATACCCCCACAAGCGCCTGTGACCAGGGCAACCTTGCCTTCCAGCCGTCGCACGTGCTGACTCACCGCCCGCCGAAACTCGCAGATCAAAACATTAATTACGAAGAAATCTTGACAGTTGTCGCCCGTCGATGCAACCTACTGCTCACACCGTTTACAGGACCGACACACCGCGACCGTCACGCATCGTATCGATGAGGAAGGGACACCCCCGTGAGCGACTACGACCTCAGTCGTCGCCGGTTCCTTGGGCACATCGGCCTCGCCAGCCTCGGCGCGCTCGGCGCCACGAGCCTGGTCGGTTGCGCCAGTTCCGCCAGCACCTCCAACGGCGGTAACGGCGCCGGCGCGATCACCCTGCAGTCCAACCTCTCCTCGCCCCAGGCCAAGACGGCGATGGAGAAGGTCGTCGAAAGCTTCAACAAGCTGAACAAGGGCAAGGCGACGCTCAACACCATAGCGGCCGAGACCTACCGCACCCAACTGCCGACCTACCTGACCTCCGCGAATCCGCCGGACCTGTACACCTGGTACGCCGGCTCGGTCGCCAACGACTACGCCCGCAAGGGGCTGCTGCTCGACGTCTCCGACGTCTGGAACGGGCTGACCGAGTATCCCGGGTCACTGCGCTCCCTCTCCACCGACGCCACCGGCAAGCAGGTCTTCGTACCGATGACCAACTACTGGTGGGGCTTCTTCTACCGCAAGTCCCACTTCGCCAAGTGGGGAGTGCAGGAGCCGAAGACCTGGGCCGAGTTCCTCACGCTCTGCCAGACGCTGAAGGGCAAGGGCATCCCCCCGATCGGCATCGGCCTCGGCGACACCCCGTGGGTGGCGTCGGCCTGGTTCGACTACCTCAACATCCGGATCAACGGCGCCCCGTTCCACCGCGAACTGCTCGCCGGTAAGCAGCGCTTCGACGACCCGAAGGTGAAGGCGGTCTTCACCCGCTGGCGCGAGGTGCTGCCGTACTTCGACCCCAAGGGCAAGGCGTACCCGTTCCAGGAGGCGACCACCGCGCTGCTGGCGGGCAAGACGGGCATGTTCCTGATCGGCACGTTCTTCGCCGACGCCGCGTCCACGGAGGCCATCGACGACATCGACTTCTTCCGGTTCCCGATCATCGATTCGGCCGTGCCGGTGGCCGAGGAGGCGCCCACCGACGGCTTCTTCGCCAGCGCCAAGACGGCGAACCCGACCAGCGTCAAGGCCTTCCTGACCTACGCGGCCTCGGTCGAGGCGCAGGAGGCGTACATCGCCAACAGCGCGGGAATCGTGCTCCCGACGCATCCGAAGGCCAAGGCGGCCGACCGGCCGCTGGTCGCCAAGGGCAAGGCGATGCTGGAGAGCGCCCAGGAGCTGACGCAGTTCTTCAACCGCGACTCCAGCGACTCGCTGCAGCCGACCGCGGACACCGCGCTCACCAAGTTCATCGACAAGCCGGACCAGATCGACGCGATCCTGAGCGAGTGGCAGGCCAGCGCCGAGAAGGTCTTCAAAGGCTGATGACCGCACTCGCTCCAACCGGTGCCCGCGAACAGCGGCGCCCGGCGGACACCCGCCCGCGGCGGCGGCCGGCCACGCGCCTGTCGCCGCTGCTGGTGGCGTTCGTACTTGTCCCGTTCGTGGTCGAGACCATCTGGGTCTTCTGGCCCGCTCTGCAGGGCTTCTACTTCTCCGTGACCCGGTGGGACGGCATGACGCCGCCGCAGTTCATCGGCCTCGCCAACTTCAGGGAAATGGTCGGCGACCAAGTCTTCCGCGGAGCCCTGCGCAACACCGTCATCTGGCTGGTGCTCTTCGGCGGGCTCTCGGTCCTCGGCGGGTTCGGCATGGCGCTACTGCTGCAGCGGGAGCGCCGGGGGATCGGCTTCTACCGGGCCGCGCTCTTCACGCCGGTGGTCTTCTCGCTGGTGGTCACCGCGCTGGTGTGGCGGGTCTTCTATCAGCCCGACGGCATCGCCGACCAAATCCTGCGCGCGGTCGGCCTGGAACAGCTGGTCCGCCCCTGGCTGGCCGACCCGCAGACCGCGCTCTACGCGGTCATCCTGCCCGCGCTGTGGCGGCAGATCGGGTACATCATGGTGCTCTACCTGGCCGGACTCAAGGCGATCGACCCGACGCTGCACGAGGCCGCCCGGACCGACGGCGCCAACAACTGGCAGCGACTCTGGTACGTCACCGTCCCCCAACTGCGCGGCGTCAACGCGGTCGTGCTCTCGATCATCGTGATCGACTCGTTGCGGTCGTTCGACATCGTCTGGGCGCTGACCAAGGGCGGGCCCTACCACTCGTCCGAGCTGCTCAGCACGTACATGTACTCGACCGCGTTCCAGAGTCTGCGGCTGGGCTACGGCTCCGCCATCGCCGTGGTGATCTTCATCCTGGCGCTCGCCGTCATCCTCGGCTACCTCGTCCGTGCGTTCCGAGAGGACAACGCATGAACCGCGCATTCCGGACCGGTGCCTTCCACGTCGGAATGAGCCTGGTGGCGCTGCTCTGGCTGGCCCCGATCCTCTGGGTCGTGGTCATGTCGACGCGTAGCTTCGACGACGTCGCCGCCCACGGCGTCGGCAGCCTGCCGCACTCGTTCACGCTGGACACCTACCGGCAGGCGTGGACCGACGGCGGGGAACTGCAGGCGCTCATCAACAGCATGCTGGTCACCGTACCGTCGGTGCTGCTGAGCCTGGCCCTGGCCGCGGTCGCGGCCTTCGCCCTCGGCCGCTACCGGATTCCCGGTTGGCGCACCATCCTGCTGCTCATGCTCGCCGGCAACCTGCTGCCGCCGCAGATCCTGCTCATCCCGGTGAGCAAGTTCACCGAGCTGACCGGCCTCTACGACACCCTGTGGGCGCTGATCGGCGTACAGGTCGGCTTCGGGCTCGGCTTCTACACGTTCGTGCTGCACGGCTTCATGCGTGACCTGCCGAACGAGATCCAGGAGGCCGCCGTCATCGACGGCGCCGGGCCGGCGCAGATCTTCGCGCGGGTCATCCTACCGCTGACCCGGCCAGCACTCGCCGCCCTCGGCTCGCTCTCCTTCACCTGGATCTTCAACGACCTGCTCTGGGCGATCACGGTGCTGCGCACCGACGACCGGATGCCGGTAACCCCCGCGCTGCTCGGCCTCCAAGGGCAGTTCGTCTCCTCGTGGAACGTCATCGCAGCCGGCACGGTGATCGCGGCGGTGCCGACCGTGCTGGTGTTCCTCCGCTTCCAGCGACACTTCGTGTCCGGCCTCGCGATCGGCGCCGTCAAGTGAGCGACGCGGGCAACGGTGCGCAGTGGACGCTGCGCGGCGCGCACAGTGAGTACACGGTGGCCGTACCGGAGCACGGACGCTGGCTCGAACTGGTGGCCTGGGGCCCGCAGGGAGTCAGCGAGGGCCCGTCGCCGGTGGAGTACCGCGGACCCGTACCGTTCCTGACGGCCGGGGACGCCGCCCCGATCGAGTACGCCACCGATGCGGCCCGCCCGTTCACCGGCGCCGACCTGGTGGTGGAAACCGCCGTCGGCGACCGCCGGGTCTCCTTCAGCTACGTCGACGCCGAAGGCGACGGCGGGCGGCTGGCCGTGACCTTCGCGGACCCGGTCACCGGCCTGCGTGCGGTCCTGCACTACCAGGTGCCGGCCGGTACCGACGTGGTACGGCGGTGGGTCGAGCTGACCAACGCCGGGTCGGAGCCGCTGCGACTCGTCCGAGCCGGCTCCGCCGGATTCTGCGTACCGACCGCGCATGGCGCCCGGCTCAGCTACCAGTGGGGACAGTGGGCCCAGGAGTTCCAGCTCGACCACGTCGACCTCGAGCACGGCGGGTTCACCGTCGGCAGCGCGCAGGGCGTGCCGGGGCACGCGTACGTCCCCTGGCTCGCGGTCCGGGACCAGGCCGAGCCGGCGGGCTCGACCTGGGGTGTGGCGTTGGACTGGACCGGTTCCTGGGAGATCACCGCGGAGCGGGACACCGGCGGCCTGACCCGGGTGCGGGCCGGCCGGCGCCTTGTCGACGGGTCGCTGGACCTGCCGCCCGGTGGCCGGCTCACGCTGCCGGCGGTCACCGGCGCCTACAGTCCGGACGGGCTGGACGGCCTGGCGCGGGTCTGGCACCGGTACCAGCGCCAGCTCGCCGGCGGCCGACTCACGCCGCGGCCGGTGCTCTACAACTCGTGGGAGGCAACGTACTTCGCGGTCGACGCGGAGAACCAGCTCGCCCTCGCCCGGATCGCCGCGGAGATCGGCGTGGAGACCTTCGTGGTCGACGACGGCTGGTTCGTCGGCCGCAACGATGACACCGGCGGCCTCGGGGACTGGACGCCGGACCCGGCGAAGTTCCCGGCCGGGTTCGACACCTTCATCAAGGAGGTCCGGGCCCTGGGGCTCAACTTCGGGCTCTGGGTCGAGCCCGAGTGCGTCAACCCGCGCTCGAAGCTCTACGCCGAGCACCCGGACTGGGTCTACGCGATCCAGGGACGGCCGCTCACCCCGATCCGCAATCAGTACCTGCTCGACCTGGGCCGGCCCGAGGTGGCCGAGTTTGTGCATTCCACTGTGGACAGGCTGCTGCGCCGGCACGACATCGGCTACCTCAAGTGGGACTTCAACCGGCCGCGTACCGAGCCGGGCCGAGGCTGGGCGGCGGGGACCGGCGCGGGTGGCCGTGTCGACCTCGACGGCGCGCACGTCGCCAACCTGCACCGGATCTACGAGCAACTGCGTCGCGACCACCCGCACGTGCTGATCGAGGCCTGCGCCGGCGGCGGCGCCCGTACCGACCTCGCCATGGCGGCCCGCGCTGACGTCTTCTGGCCGAGCGACAACACCGGCCCGCTGGACCGGCTGGCCATCCAGTACGGCTTCCTGCACGCCAACGCCCCGCACCTGCTCAGCTCGTGGGTCACCGACTCACCTGGACTGTTCGACCCGCGTCCCCGGTCGTTGGCCTTCCGGTTCGTCCTCGCGATGGCCGGGGTGCTCGGCATCGGCGCCGACATCCGGCACTGGGCCCCGGACCAACGCACGGAGGCGGCGAGCTGGATCGCCCGGTACAAGGAGATCCGGAACGTCATCACACACGGCACGGTGCATCTGATCGGAGACCCGGGACACCCCCGTTGCGCTGTGCAATACACCTCCCCCGACGCCGATACCGTGGTGGTCCTCGCCTGGCACACCGGCCGACTCGACGGCACCGGCCTGCTGCCGTCCCGCCCGGTCCGGCTACCACTTGCCGGCATCGACCCGGCCGGCGTCTACCGGCACGGCGAGCAGCGCTACTCCGGCAGCCACCTCACGGCGGTCGGCCTGCCGGTGCGGTGGACCGCCGAGCACGACGCTGAACTCGTCGTGCTCCGGCGGGCCTGACGCCTTCTGCCCCGGCTGCCGCCGCCGCTGCCTGCGGACGTCGGCCGCACCCAGGTGGAGCATCACCTGGGTGCGGCCGAGCGCGGTCAGCAGGTGGCGTTGAGGCCGGCCCAGTTGGCGCGGTCGTTGTAGCCGCCGTCGCCGGCGTCCCCGACCAGGAGGTCGAGCACCCGGACGCCGGTCAGGTCGACATCGAACTGGCGGATGTCGTCGCGGGTCAGCACGCCGCTGTCGAAGAGGACCCGGCCGTCGCCGATCACCTGGAAGGTCGACGTGCCACCCTCGGGTCCGACGTTGCGCACCGCGTCGTCGATGCCGACGGTCGCGGTCAGCCGGCTGCAGTCGCCGCCAAGGTAGTAGCGGACCGTCGACGGCGACGCCACGCCGAGCCCGGTCGGGTAGACCTGGCCGAGCATGCTGATCGGCGACCAGCCACCGACGCTCAGGTCGACCGTCGGGCTCATCCACCCGCTGGTGGCACTGATCCACGAGTGGTGCGACAAGACGACATCACCGTCCGGTGGCGCGGGCGCGACAACCACGCCCGTGCTCGTCTCCTGCCGCAGCCGTCCCTTCCCGATCACGTCGTACGACGTGGTGGCGGTCAGCGTGGCGGCACCGGGAGCGGCGGAGGCCGCAACGGTCACCGCGAAGGCAAAGGTGGCGGCCTTGCCCGGGGCCAGCAGGACCGGCGCCCGGTCGAGCGAGCGGACCGACCACCCGGCAGGCGCCGCCAGCGTGACCTGCGGCGCCAGCACCGGAAGCACACCGTCGTTGCGTACCGCGACCTCGACCCGCGCCACGTCGCCACTGGCGAGCACCGGCGCGGTTCCCTCCGGCGTCGCCTCGCCACCGACCTGCGTCACCTGCGGCAAGCCGGCGGTCACGTGCGGAACACCGGGCAGGCCGTGGTTCGACTCGACCCGGAACAGCGCCGCGCCGTGTGCCGCGACCGCGGCGCTGATGGTGCCGGCGCTTTCGGTGACCTCGTTGGTCCACGCGTTCTTCAAGGTGAACCGCGAACCGGACAGGCCGAGCGACGAGGCCTCCGTAGTCAGGATCTTCGGGGAGTCGCCGCGGTTGAGCAGCACCACTGCCCGCGAGCCGTCGGCCAGCCGCTTCACCCACGTCTCCGTCGTACCGGCGGGCCCGACCCGGACGGCCTGGACACCCGCGCGATCCTGGTTGATCGCCAGCACGTCGGAGTCGGTGAGGATGTCCACTGAGGTCTGGCTGAGCTTGCGGACATCGCTGCCGATCACCAGCGGCGCGGCGGCCACCGCCCAGAGCGTCATCTGGGTACGGAATTCCTCGTCGCTCATCCCCAGCTCGGGGCCGAGGTAGTCCGGGTCGTTGAAGTGCCCCGGCCCGGCGACCTCGGGGTGCCGCGCGTTCGCGTCATAGTTTCGCAGCACGTCCTTGAACTTGATATCGCCGACGAAACCCACATCCGTGTAGGTTCGCCAAGACTGCGCGATCGCCGGCGAGTAGCTCCAGGAGTACGTCGACTGCTGCTCGGCCGGGTAGTTGCCCCAGTCCGGGGAGGTTACCGGGTTGCAGAGGTTGAAGATGATGGGGCGCCCGCTGGCGTTGTTCCGCAGCGCCTGCGCGAACTCCGTGTAGACGGTCTTCGGGTCGAGGTTCGCGGCGATCCCGCAGAGGAAGTCCACCTTGACCGCGTCGAACCCCCAGGCGGCGATCTGGTCGGCGTCGCGCTGGTAGTTGCCGTAGCTGCCGAGTCCGCACTTCCCTGGGAGGTACGGCCCGGCGTCGGTGTAGATGCCGGCCTTCAGCCCCCTGGAGTGGATGAAGTCGACCAGCGGCCTCAGCCCGTCCGGGAAGCGGGACCGGTCGGCCTGCAGGTCGCCGGCGGCCGTACGTGGCTCCGGGTCCTGCCAGCCGCCGTCCAGCCAGACGATGTCGTAGCCGGCCTTGGCCAGGCCGCGGGCGACCAGGGCGTCAGCGACCTCCCGCACGGACTGTTCCGAGAAGTTGCCACCGAGGCCGAAGTAGGTGTTCCAACCCTGGTAGGGCGTGGGACTGAGTACCTGCTGCGCCGCCGGCGGCGTGCCGGCGGCGTGGGCGGTTGCGGGCACGACCAGCAGACCGGCCGCGAGGGCGATCAGGGCGGTGAGATGTCGTTTCACATCGGATCCTTTGCTGCCCGAGCGATCAGGCGTGCCGGCCCGAATTGATCGTGGACGTGGCCCACCACTCCTTGTTGGAGGGTGCGCCGGTAGCCGGACCGGTCATGCCCGCGCGCCTGTGGATGTTTCCAGGATCCTGCAGCGGGTCACATGCGTGTGTCAATATTAATTCCTAAATTATGAGTTACCTGGGGCGTCGCTCCTTCCCGTGCACGCGCAGGAACGCGACCGAGAAACGCCCAGCGCAGATGGTCAGAACCAGGTCTCCCGGGTGTCCAGGGTGGTCCGGTCCAGGCTCTCCAGCAGGTCGAACTGCGGGCCGGTACGGGGCAGCTCGTGGCGGAAGAAGTACCGGGCGGCCTGCCGCTTGCCGGCGAGGAAGTCGACGTCCGGCCCGTCCGGGGCGCCGGCCGCCTCGACGACGAGCAGCTGCTCCAACCACATCCAGGCGATCACGACGTGCCCGACCGCCTCCAGGTAGACGCTGGCGTTGGCCAACGCCAGCTCCGGGTCGCCGGTGGCCCAGAGCCGGCGGGTCACCACGCCGATCCGGTCCACCGCCGCGCCGAGCTGGGCGGCCAGCTCGGCCGCCTCCCCCTCCGCCTTCCAGGCCCGGCCGACCGTCGCGCCGATCGTCTCCAGCAGCAGCGCCAGCCCGGCGCCGCCCTGCATGGTGGCCTTGCGGCCGAGCAGGTCCAGCGCCTGGATGCCGTGGGTGCCCTCGTGGATCGGGTTGAGCCGGTTGTCCCGCCAGTGCTGCTCGACGTCGTAGTCGCGGGTGTAGCCGTACCCGCCGTGCACCTGGATGGCCAGGTCGTTGGCGGCCAGGCACCACTGCGACGGCCAGCTCTTGGCGATCGGGGTGAGCATGTCCAGCAGCAGGTGGGCGCGGGCGCGGTCGGCCTCGGCGGGGGCGGTCTTCTCCTCGTCGAGCAGCCGGCCACAGTAGAGGATCAGAGCGAGCGCGCCCTCCACGTAGCTCTTCTGGGCCAGCAGCATCCGCCGGACGTCGGGGTGGGCGACGATCGGCACCTGCGGGGTGGTGGGGTCCTTGTCGGCGACCGGCCGGCCCTGCGGGCGTTGGCGGGCGTACCCGACGGCCTTGAGGTAGCCGGTGTAGCCGAGCGCGGTCGCGCCGGCGCCGACGCCGATCCGCGCCTCGTTCATCATGTGGAACATCTGCGCCAGCCCCTGGTGCGGCTGCCCGACCAGGTAGCCGACCGCGCCGGCCCGCCCGTACGGCCGGTGCACCCCCTCCCCGAAGTTGAGCAGGGTGTTGGTGGTGCCCCGGTAGCCCATCTTGTGGTTGAGGCCGACCAGCACCACGTCGTTGCGCGGCCCGAGGGCGCCGTCGGCGTCGAGGAGCACCTTGGGCACGATGAACAGCGAGATGCCCTTGACCCCGGGCGGTCCGCCGGGGATCCGGGCCAGCACCAGGTGGACGATGTTCTCGGCCAGCTCGTGGTCGCCCCCGGAGATCCACATCTTGGTGCCGGCCAGCCGGTACGTCCCGTCGTCCTGCGGCTCGGCCCGGGTGGCGATGTCGGCGAGGGAGCTGCCGGCCTGCGGCTCGGACAGGCACATCGTGCCGAAGAAGCGCCCCTCCACCATGGGGCGTACCCAGGTGTCGATCTGCTCGGCGCTGCCGTGGTTGAGCAGCAGGTTGGCGTTGCCCAGGGTGAGGAACGGGTACGCGGCGGTGCCGACGTTGGCCGCCTGGAACCACGCGAAGCAGGCGGCGGAGACGACGTGCGGCAGCTGCATCCCGCCGATGGACTCGTCCAGGCTGGCGGCCAGCAGCCCGGTCTGGGCGAAGACGTCCAGGGCGGCCTTGACCTGCGGGATGGTGTGCACCCGGCGGCCGTCGAAGGTGGGCTCGGCGCTGTCGGCGGCCCGGTTGTGGGGGGCGAAATGCTCGGCGGCCACCCGGGCGGCCAGGTCCAGCACGTCGTCGAAGGTCTCCCGGGAGTGCTCGGCGTACCGGGGCCGCTCGGTCAGCCGGGTCACGTCCAGCCAGTCATGCAGCAGGAACGCCAGGTCCCGACGGGACAGCAGGGTGGACGACACGGGTCTCCTTCCGTCGGGCCGGCTCAGCCGCGGCGCAGCCCCGCGACGGCCTCTCGCAGGTCATCCTGGCTGATCGGGCCGGCCGGTGCACCCTCCGTCGCCTCCCGCATCGCCTTGGCCAGCTGCACCCGGCGCAACACCTCGCGGATGTCGGCGCCGGTCAGGCCGGGGGTGAGCGCGGCCAGCTCGGCCGGGTCGACGTCGGCGGCGAACATCCGGAAGCCGGGTCCCTCGTGCCGCTGGATCAGCTCCCGGATCATTTTGGTGATGATCTCGGCGCGGCCGGACTCGTCCGGCGTGGGGATGGCGAGCTTGATGTCGAAGCGGCCGGAGCGGATCAGCGAGGCGTCCACCCGCTGCGGGAAGTTGGTGGTGGCCACCACGATGACGTCCGGGTTCTCCTCGAACAGGGTGTTCATCTCCTGCTTGAAGATGCCGGCGACCGCGTTCACCGCCTGACTGGCGGCGTCCCCGCCCGCCCCGGCGTAGCTGATGATGCTGTCGAACTCGTCGAACAACATCACCGTCGGCTGCCGGTAGCGGCGGGCCTCACGGAAGATCTGCTTGATGTTGCGTTCGGAGCCGCCCAGGTACTTGTCCAGGATCTCCGGGGTACGGATCTCCTTGAAGTCGGCGCCGATCTCGTTGGCCAGGGCCCGGGCCAGCATGGTCTTGCCGGTGCCGGGCGGGCCGTACATGAGGATGCCCTGCGGGCGGCGGGCACCCCAGCGGGCCATCACCCGCGGGTGGCGGAACGACACCGCGATCTCCCGGAACCGGGCGACCACCTCGGCCAGGCCGCCGACCTGGTCCAGGGTGACGGCCTCGGTTCGCGGCACGGCCGGGACCACCGCCGGCGTGGGTCGCCGACCCACGGTGTAGGTGCGGTCGCGCAGCGCCCCCTCGCCGGCCAGCTCGCGCACCACGTGCAGCACCAGGCCGACCATCGCCCGCAGGTGGGCAGGGCCGGCCTCGGCGCTGGACACGGCCGCGCGCAGGGTCACCGTCCGCCCGCCGTCGGCGCTCTCGTCGTACGCCAGCTCGGGGTGCAGGCCGTGCGCGGCGGCCTCGCGCAGCGCCGCCGCCCCGGCCAGGTCCTCCCCGGTGCCGACGCCGGCGGGCCTGAGCCCGAGCCGGCGCGACGCCTCGGCGAGCAGCCCACCGGCGGTCGGATCGGTGCCGGCCAGCCGGCGGGCGAGCAGCACCCCGGCCGGGCCGGCGACGCCCAGGGTCAGCAGCCCGACCGCGCGGCCGGCGGAGGTGCGGACCTCCGCGTCGAAATGATGCGTGCCGTCGGCCGCCCGCACGGTGAGCCGGACGGCGCGCACCGGGGCGGGGAAGGGGGCGTCGGCGAGCAGCTCGGCCGGGCCGGCGTCGGCCGCGGCGAGCAGCCCCGCGGCGTCGACGAGGGTCACCCGGGCCCCGAACAGCGTGAAGGTGTCGGCGTCCGGCCGCAGGTCATGCCCGTTTCCCGTCATGGATCCCACGTCCCTCCGCCGACGGTGACCTCTCGAAAGTCTGCCAGCCACCCCCGACAGTCGCCACCGCGCGCCGGAGCCGCCCGGGCCACCGGGAGCACCTTTCATCGACGTATTGACATCTAAGGGCAACTCGTCGGTAACATTCGCCCACCTCGGACGACGTGGGTCCCCCCGAACCCGTGTCGTACCCCCTCCGAGGTGCCGAACAGGCACGTGGACGGCTCGTGGGCGGCCCGCCGGCCGGCGGCGCCTCGCCCGTCTCCCCCGGAAGGACCCACCCCCGTGACATCGCTCCTGACGAGATGGCTGCTCGCCCTCACGGTCGCCACCACGACCCTGGTCGGCCTCCCCTCCCCCGCGCAGGCCGCCTCGTACACGCCGTCGAGCAACCCGATCCTGTTCGTGTACGGCTGGAACAGCAGCGCCTCGACCTGGAACACGATGATCAGCCGCTTCCAGGCCGACGGGTGGCCGTCGAGCCACCTGCGGGCGTTCTCCTACAACACCAGCCAGTCCAACGCCACCACGGCGCAGACGGTCAGTCAGGAGGTCGACAACCTGCTGGCCGCCACCGGGGCGACCAAGGTGGACATCATCACCCACTCGATGGGCGGGCTGTCCTCCCGCTACTACCTGAAGAACCTCGCCAGCAGCGGCAAGGTCGACCGATGGGTCTCCCTCGGCGGCCCGAACCACGGCACCAGCTCGGCGAACACCTGCGTCAGCACCGCCTGCGCGGAGATGCGGGTCGGCTCGACCTTCCTCGCCACCCTGAACTCCGGCGACGAGACGCCCGGCGCCTTCTTCTACGGCACCTGGCGCTCCCCCTGCGACGGGGTCATCAACCCGGTGGACAGCACGATCCTGTCCGGCGCGTCCAACACCCAGACGGCCTGCGTCTTCCACACCAGCCTGCAGAACGACGCCACCATCTACGGCCAGGTGCGCAACTTCGTCAACCCGTGACGCCCGCCGCCCGGCAATAGCCGTCCACGCACACCAACAGGAACGACACCGGCCCGACCGGCCCGGACACCGAGAGATCGGCGTCGGGTCGGCCGGGCCGGCGGGCGAGCGGGTCGACGTCGCGTCACCGCCCTCGCCAGCGCAGTGTCCGGCGCAGCTGGGCGGCGACCCGGGAGGCGGTGACCGGAACGACGGAGATCATCAGCCGCCCCGAGTCGTCGAGCACCGGGGTGATCACGAAGAGGCGCGACCCCCGCCGGCGGAGCAACGGGACCGTCGCCCGCACCCGCGGGGCGCGCACCGCGACCGAGCCGGCCGCGCCGGTGGCCATCGCCGCCCCCAGCGCCCGGCTCGGGTCGAACGGTCCCACCTGGGCGGACACCGCGCGGCGCCGACCGGTGGCGCCGCAGCCCGCGAGGAGGTCGTCGGCGTCGAACCTGATCCGTATGGCCGTCCCGGCGCCCCCGTCGACCGTCTCGACCCGCGCGGGAACCTCCTCCGCGCTGACCGACAGCGGGGTCGCCACGACGGCCGCCAGGTCCGGCACGGGGCTGACGGCGGTGATGGTGAGCACCTTGTCGCCGCGCTCGTCGGTCGTCCACTCCAGCGTGGTGGCATCGAGCTTGGCCAGCCAGTCCGGCACCGCCGTCACGTCGAAGCAGGAGTCCGGCAGGCCACGGGCCGAGTCGCGGAACCCGGGGTAGGCCGCGTAACGCCGGCCGCCGTCCAGCACCGTGACGGGCACCCCGGTCCGGGCGTCCTGCCGGATCACCGCGAGCAGGTCGTCCAGAGCGCCGTCCCGGGTCAGCGCCAACCGGATCCGCGTCTCGGCGTTGAGCTGCGCGGCGATGTCCTCGGTGAGGTACGCCTCCACCAGCCGGCCGATGCCGTCGTGGACGAGCTGCTGGGTGTCCCGGTCCAGCCGCAGCAGGTCGTCCTCGAGCAACTTCGCGATCTCGTGGTCGAACCGGCGGGCGAGGATGGCGTCGCGCTGCTTGCCGGGCGGGATCAGGTCGGCCACGAACGCCGTCGTGGCCGCCACGGTCCGCAGCCGCTCGGGGTGCCGGCTCAGGTAGGTGATGTTGGTGGCGCTGAACCGCCGCACCGCGTAGTAGAAGTCGTAGTCGGCGAGCACCGAGATACGCCGGGCGCGGTAGCAGGCTTCCAGGGTGAACGGCAGGTCGCTGCCGATCGGCAGGTCCTCCAGGTAGCGGACGCCGTGCTGCTCCAGCAGCTCTCGCCGGAACAGCTTGGTGTTGGCCAGCGACCGCGGCAGGGGCGAGTCGAACAGGTCGACTTCGGGCTGGGTGCGGGCGAAGATGTCCTGGTAGATGTGGCGGCTGTTGACCCCCACCACCTTGCCCAGCACCACGTCGGAGCCCCACCCGTCGGCCGCCTCGACCAGCCGGCGCAGCGCGTCCCGTCCCAGGTGGTCGTCGGCCCCGACGAAGAACACGTACCGGCCGGTCGCGGCGTCGAGGCCACGGTTGCACGGGCCGGCCGGGCCACCCGAGTTGGCCTGGTGGATGACCGTGAAGACACCCGGGTAACGGCGCGCGAACCGGTCCAGCTCCGCGCCGCTGCGGTCGGTCGACCCGTCGTCCACCGCGACGATCTGCATCCGGTCCAGGCCGATCGTCTGCTCCACCAGGGACGTCAGGCAGCGGGTCAGGTACGGCATGGTGTTGTAGACGGGCACCACCACGCTCACGTCGGGCGGGTTCACCGGGCGTTGACCTCCGCAGTCTCCTGGTCGTCGTCGGCGTGCCCGGCCAGCGCCGGCAGCAGCCGCCGGTAGAGCGCGTCGAGCCGGTCCGCCTGGGCCTCCCAGGTCCAGCCGGGCAGGGGCGAGTCGGGTCCCTCGTACGCGGCCTGGTAGCGCCGCGGGTCGGCCAGCACGGCCCGTACGGCCCGGACCAGGTCCGCCGTGTCCCGGGCGCGGAACACCTCACCCTGCCCGGTGGCGCGGACGGTCTCCGCCATCGTCTTCACGTCGCTGACCACGATGGGCAGCCGGGCGTGCGAGTACTCGAAGAACTTGGTGATCAGGGCGATCTCGTGGTTCGGCCAGTGGTGGATCGGGATGAGGCCGACGTCGGCCGCGCTCAGGAACTCCACCAGCTGCCCGTGCGGCACGTACGGCACCAGGTGCACCCGGTCGGCCACGCCGAGCCGGCCGGCCCCGGCCACCAGCTCCCGGACGTACGCGGCCGCCGGGTCACCGACCACCAGCGCCAGGTGCACCCCGGGCAGCCGGGGCAGCGCGGCGATGACCGTGTCGACCCCGCGCTGGGCGGCCAGGGCGCCGCTGTAGACCAGCAGCGGGGTCCGCCGGTCGACGCCGCAGAGCTGCCGCAGGTCGGGGCCCGGTCCGCCATCGGCGGGGCGCTCGTCGGCGGTCACCGGCGCGTTGAGCAGCACGGTCGGGCGCTCGGTCAGAGCGTGGTCACGGACCAGCAGGTCGGCAAGGGTCTCCGACACGGTGACCACCGCGTCGGCGTGCGGGACGTACTCGCGGACGTAGGCGAGGTGGGCGGGCAGCCAGCGCGCGTTGTCCCGCCGGGGCCGGGCGCCGGGCAGCCACTCGTGCGCGTCCCAGACCAGGCTCACCCGACGACCGTCGGCACGCGCCCGCTGCGCCGCCCGGACGCCGACGCCGAGCATCCGGAAGTCGTGGGCGTGGATGAGATCCGGCCGAAGCTCGTCGATGGCCGGGCCGAGAAGCCGCTCATATCCCCACAGCCCGGGTTCGAGCCGCCGCCAGGCGCGGTCGCCCTGCACGACCCGCCAGAACCGGACCTGGGCGTGCTCGATGGGGCGACGCGCCAGCCGGGCCATCGACAGCGGCAGGCCGCCCCGGATGACCAACCGGTGCCGCAGGCCCCGGATCCCCGACGGCGTCCCCGCCGGCGCCCCGCCCATGGGCAGCACCCGGACCCGGGCCCGGCCCAGCTGCCAGCTCCGCTCCTCGTCGATGCGGGCGCAGCCCAGCAGCGTGACGTCCCAGCCGGCGTCGGCGGCCGACCGTGCGGCCTTCTGCACCCGGGAGTCCCCCTCGACTCCGTTGTCGACGAGCATGACCACCCGAGCGCGGGGGGCCTGCCCCGCCGGGTCGGCGTCGAGTCGCATGACGGGTTCTCCCCTTCTCCAACCAGCCTTTCGCCCGGCGAGTGTACGGCAGTATCCAGCGCCGACTTTCCGAGGTGGCCGCGGCCGCCGACCTGCCTCGGAATCGGAGGAAATGGTGTCGAACAACGGCGGCGAATGGTCCGTCCACGTCGGCACGCCACCGCTCTCACCTGCGTGGAAGGCTGTTGATTCCCTTTTCTAAAGATGCCTGGCGCCTGTCATTAACCCTCTCGTTCCATTCGACCAACTATGGTTCGCAGGACCGTTCCCGGGCTCGACGGCAGCGAATGCATCTCGCCTTCACGAATGAGTAAGCAGGTTTTCATGACCCGTACACCTGACGTCAGCGTGGTCATTCCCACCTGTGACCGGCCGGAGCTTGTGACCCGCGCCGTGCGTAGCGCGCTGGCCCAGACCGTCGACACCATCGAGGTCATCGTGGTGATCGACGGCGGC
This sequence comes from Micromonospora inositola, assembly GCF_900090285.1. Classification (NCBI taxonomy): domain Bacteria; kingdom Bacillati; phylum Actinomycetota; class Actinomycetes; order Micromonosporales; family Micromonosporaceae; genus Micromonospora; species Micromonospora inositola. The sequence goes on from NZ_LT607754.1 coordinate 5,751,882, forward strand.
GACGAGGCGACCCGGGCGGCGCTGGCCGCCATCGCGGACGATCGGCTCCGGCTGATCCCGCTGCCCGAGCGCGGCGGCGCGCCGAACGCCCGCAACGTCGGCGTCCGGGAGGCGACCGCGGCCTGGACCGCCTTTCTCGACGACGACGACGAGTGGCTGCCCGAGAAGCTCGCCGTCCAGCTCGACCTCGCGCGGGCCGCGCGGGCGCCGCTGCCGATCATCGCCAGCCAGCTGTTCAACCGCACTCCGCGGGCCGAGTTCGTCCTGCCCCGGCGGCTGCCGGACCCCGGGGAACCGATCTGTGAGTACCTGACCGTACGCCGGGGGCTCTTCCACGGTGACGGCTTCATCCAGACCTCGACCATCCTGGCCCCCACGGAGCTGCTGCGTCGGGTTCCGTTCACCGTCGGACTGCGCCGCCAGCAGGAGCTCGACTGGACGCTGCGGGCCGTCAGCCACGACGACGTCGAGCTGGTGATGGCCCCCGAGCCGCTGGTGATCTGGCACCAGGACGAGGACCGGCCGCGGATCAGCCTGCAGTCGCCGTGGGAGGCCCAGTTCGAGTGGCTGCGGTCGAGCCGGCCGCTGCTCACCCCGCGGGCGTACGCCGCGTTGGCGATGAGCGTGATCGGCTCGATGGCCGCCACCACCCGCAGCTTCCGGGTGTTCTGGACGCTGCTCGCCGACGCCCGTCGGCACGGCCGGCCGAGCCTCCTCGACTACGTCACCTACCTGCAGATCTGGCTGCTTCCCCCGCACCTGCGGCACAGCCTGCGCGACCGGCTGCTCAACCGCCGGCGCGGTGACCGTCCGGGCGCGCTGGTCGAGGCCACCGGCACGGAGGCGACCGCCGACGTCCGTACCCCGCACGCCGAACCGGTTCCGCCCGCCTACCGGGCGCCCGACCCGGTCGCCGGCGCGGGCCACGTCCGGCCGTGAGCTCCAGGGCGGGTGACGTGCCCGAAGCCACGGTGGTGATCTGGCGCAGCCACCTGCTGCCCGGGTCGGAGACGTTCATCCGCAACCAGGGTGACGCGCTGTCGAGGTGGCGACCCCGCTATCTCGGCGCGGTGAAGGTGGAGTCGTCGATCGCCCGGGACACCGACGTGATCGCCTTCCCGGACGACGCGCGCGGCCGCGCCGAACTGCTGGGGCTGAAGCTCACCGGTCGGTCGCGCCGGCTCGAGGCGCCGTTGGCCCGGCTGCGACCCGAGGTGGTCCACGCCCACTTCGGCGGCGACGGCTGGCTCGTCAGCCGGGCCGCCGGGCGACTCGGCGTACCGCTGGTCATCACCCTGCACGGCCAGGACGTGACCTGGCGACCGAACCTCCCCGGGCTGAGTGGAGTGCGGCAACGACGGCTCCTGCGCCAGGCGTTCGACCGGGCCGCGCTGATCATCGCCGTGTCGGAGTTCATTCGCGGCCGGGCTGTCGCCCTGGGCGCCGACCCCCGGAAGGTCCGGGTGCACCACACCGGCGTCCCGATTCCGCCGTCCGTGCCGGCACCCGACAAGAAATGGGACGTGGTCTTCGTCGGCCGGTTCGTGGAGAAGAAGGGCATCGACGACCTCGTGGAGGCCGTCGGCATGCTCCCCGCCGCGCTCCGGCCGCGGATGCTGTTCATCGGCACCGGGCCGCTCGAGGCGGCGACCCGCGAACGTGCCGGCCAACTCGGCCTGGACGCCACCTTCCTCGGGATGCAGGACCCGGGCGCGGTCAGCCGGCACCTGGCCGAGTCGAAGGTCCTGGTGGCGCCGTCGCGGATCGCCTCGGACGGCGACTGCGAGGGGCTGCCGACGACGATCCTGGAGGCGGCGAGCGTCGGCGTGCCGACGATCGCCACCTACCACAGCGGCATTCCGGAGGCCGTCCTGCCCGGGGAGACCGGCCTGCTCGGTGCGGAACGGGACCGGGCCGCGCTGGCCGACAACATCCGGCAGCTGCTCGGTGACGACGCGCTGCGGGCCCGGCTCGGCGCCCGGGCGCGCCAGCACGTCGCGGAGCACTTCGACCTACACCAGCAGACCCGCCGGCTGGAGGAGCTGTACGACTCCCTCGCCGCGCGCAGCCTCTCGTCCTGAGCCGGGCCCGGTCAGCCGGGCAGGGCGTGCGGCAGCGCGGCCGACGCCCGGCGGCCCGAGCGGCGGTTGGGCAGGGAGAGCCGGATCACCTTCCACCAGGCGGAGGCGACCTGCTTGGGCAGCGGGCCGGTGGTGTACTTCAGCCCGTACCGGTCGAACAGCGCCCGCACCTGCGGGGCGATCTCCTGGTAGCGGTTGCTCGGCAGGTCCGGGAAGAGGTGGTGCTCGATCTGGAAGGACAGGTTGCCGGTCATGATGTGCATCAGCTTGCTGCCGCTGATGTTGGCCGAGCCGAGCATCTGCCGCAGGTACCACTCGCCCCGGGTCTCGCCCTCGATGGACTGCTTCTCGAAGGTCTCGACCCCGTTCGGGAAGTGCCCGCACATGATCACGGAGTGGCTCCATACGTTGCGGATCAGGTTCGCGGTGAAGGTGGCGGCCAGGGTGCTGAGGAAGGACGGGCCGGACAGCAGCGGGTGGACGAGGTAGTCCTTGAGGACCTGGCGGCGGATCTTACGGCCCACCGCGCGGGCCCGGGCCCGGAACTCCGGGGCCTTGTGTCGGCCGTCGCGCAGGTTGTGGCCCAGCTCCAGGTCGTACGCGGCGATGCCGTACTGGAAGAAGCATGCGTTGATCAAGTTCCACAGCGGCTGGCCGAGGTGGACCGGGTGCCACGGCTGGTCCTCGTCGACCCGCATGATGCCGTACCCGAGGTCGTTGTCCTTGCCGACCACGTTGGTGTACCGGTGGTGCAGCTGGTTGTGCGAGTGCTGCCACTGGTCGGGCGGGGAGACGTGGTCCCAGTCCCAGGTGGTGGAGTGGATCTTCGGGTCGCGCATCCAGTCCCACTGCCCGTGCAGGACGTTGTGACCGATCTCCATGTTGTCCAGAATCTTCGCCACCGCGAGGCCGGCGGTGCCCACGATCCAGGCCGGCGGGAAGAACGAGAAGAGCAGCACCGCGCGGCTGCTCAGCTCCAGCGTCCGATGGGTCTTGATCACCTTGCGGATGTAGCGGGCGTCCCGCTCCCCCCGGTCGGCGATCACCCGGTCCCGGATCGCGTCCAGCTCCTTGCCGATGATCTCGATGTCCTCGGCGCTCAGGTGGGCGATCGGGTTGACGGCCTTCTTCTGGATCACGGTCACGTGCGGGCCTCCCGTCAGAGTTCGATGTCGCAGGTACCGGCGGCCGCCGACACGCAGGTCTGGATGAGCACGCCGTCACCGGGGACGGCGGTGGTGAGGTCGCCGTTGCGCAGGTCGCGCACGGCGCCCTGGCGCAGTGGGAGCACGCAGCCGAAGCAGATCCCCATCCGGCAGCCGGAGGGCATCAACACGCCCGCGTCCTCGCCGGCCTCGAGGATCGGGGTGGCGCCGTCGGTCTCGACGGTCGTCCCCGAGCCGGTGAAGGTGACCGTGCCGCCCTCCCCGGGCGAGATCACGGTGGGTCGGAACCGCTCGGTGTGCAGCCGCTCGGCAACGCCCCGGGAGGTCCAGTACCCCTCGACCGCGTCGAGCATGCCGACCGGACCGCAGGCCCAGGTCTCCCGTTCGACGTGGTCGGGGACCAGGTCCTCGAGTTCGTGCACGCCGAGCAGCCCGTCGGCGTCGGTGTGCCGCTCGACCAGCCGCAGCGCGCCCCGCGCGGCGAGCGCCCGCAGCTCCGCGCCGAAGATCACGTCGTCCGGGGTGGGCGCGGAGTGCACCAGCACCACGTCGGCCCGGGTGTGCAGGCCGGCGCGGAGCATCGCCATGACCGGGGTGATGCCACTGCCCGCGGTGAGCAGGAGAACCCGCTCGGGGGTCGCCTCGGGCAGCACGAAGTCGCCCTGCGCCTGGTCGAGCTGGACGATCGCCCCGGGCCGCGTGCGGCGGACCAGGTGGTTGCTGACCTTGCCGTCCGGGATCGCCTTGACGGTGATCGCGAGGCGGCTGTCCCGGCTGCCGGGCACCGAGGTGACCGAGTAGGCACGCCACTGGCGGACCCCGTCGACGTCCACGCCGAGGCGCACGTACTGTCCGGGGACGTGGCCGCGCCAGCCCCGCCCGGGCTGGATGACCACGGTCGCCGCGTCCCGGGTCTCCGGTCGCACGGCGACGATCCGGCCGCGCAGGGCGGCGCCGGCGCGCAGCGGCGCGACCAGGTCGAGGTAGTCCTCCGGCAGCAGCGGGGTGGTGACCGTCTCGGCCAGCCGCAGCAGCCTGTCGCGGAAGGAGACCTTCGCGGTGGGCCGCGGGACAGTTCTGGTCATATGACCAGGGTGGCCGCGCAATCGCATAACATCTTGACCGGCAAAGGTGAATCAGCCGCAGGTTTTTGTTCGGGGAGAACAACATGTCGGACCAGTCCGGGACGACCCGACGCGCCGCCCGCCTCGAGCTGGACGAGCGGGTGGCCGCCCGGCTCCGTGACCGCCTCCCCGTGGTGGCGGAGCGGACGGTCAGCGCGATCACCGGCGAGGTGCCGGGCTACTCCGGCGCCCTCACCGGCACCATGCGGGAGAAGATCGAGAACGCCGTACGCATCGCGCTCGGCACGTTCCTCCAGCTCGTCGAGAAGGCCCAGTCCTCCGACCCGAGCACCCCGCTGACCCCGGCCCTGGAGGCCGCGTACGCGCTCGGCAGCGGAGAGGCACGCTCCGGCCGCAGCATGGACGCGCTGCTGGCCGCGTACCGGGTGGGGGCGCGGGTGGCGTGGCGGGAGGTCTCCACCACCACCGTCCGCAGCGGGTCGGCCGCCGAGACGGTCGCCGAGTTCGCCGAGCTGATGTTCGCCTATATCGACGAGCTCTCCGCGGCCAGCGTGGCCGGGCACGCCGACGAGCTGGCCAGCGCCGGCCGGGTCCAGCGCCGCTACCTGGAGCGGCTGACCCAGCAGCTGCTCGCCGGCGAGCCGGAGGAGACCCTGCGCCGCAGCGCCGAGCGGGCGGACTGGCCGCCGCCGCAGACGCTCACCGTCGTGCTGCTGCCGCGCCGCAACCTGCGCCCGGTGCTGGCGCTGCTCAGCCCGCACACCCTGGAGAGCGGGGAGGACCTGCCCGGGGTGGACCTCGCCGAGGAGCTGGCCGTGCTGCTGGTGCCGGACGCGCACGGCACCGGCCGCCGGCAGCTCGCCCGCGTGCTCCACGGGCACCGGGCGGTACTCGGGCCGGCGCGCCCGTGGAGCCGGGTGGCCGCCTCCTACCAGCGGGCCACGCGGGCGCTCGGCCTCGGTCGGCCCGACAGCGGGCCGCTGGACACCGAGGAGCACCTCGCCGAGCTGGTGCTCAGCATGGACCCGGAGGGGCTGGCCGACCTGCGGGCCCAGGCGCTGAAGCCGTTGGAGTCGCTGCCGCCGGCCACCGCGCACCGGCTCACCGAGACGCTGCGGTCGTGGCTGCTGCACCAGGGCCGGCGCGACGACGTGGCGGCTGACCTGTTCGTGCACCCGCAGACGGTGCGCTACCGGATGGGCCAGCTGCGCGAGCTGTACGGCGATCGCCTCCACGACCCGGCCACCGTCCTCGACCTGACCCTCGCGCTGGCGATGCCCCCGTCCGCCCCCGAGCCGGAGTGAGCAGGGGCGGCCGGACCGGTGGCCCCGGGCGTCCTCGCCGAGCGGACGTACGTCGCACTCGCCCGCCGGTTCTGCCAGGCTGCGGGCACTCATCACCCTCACCGCCGCTCGCATTTGCGACACACACTCAATCCCGGTCTGCGCGCCTCCGTGGTGGTGGGCGACACCAGGGGCGAACGGTCCATCCCGGACCCCGTCGGACTAGTCGACGTCGGGTGCGCCCGTCTCGCGCAGCCCGCCCTCGTCGAGCCGCAACCAGCGGTCCACCTTGATCTCCGTCAGGAACCGCGCGTCGTGGCTGACCACCACGAACGCGCCCTGGTACGCGCCGAGCGCGCTCTCCAACTGGCCGACGCTGACCAGGTCCAGGTTGTTGGTCGGCTCGTCGAGCAGCAGCAGCTGCGGCGCCGGCTCCGCGGACAGCACGCAGGCCAGGGTGGCGCGCAGCCGCTCACCTCCGGACAGCGCCCCGACCGGGAGCTGGGCGCGGGAGCCCCGGAACAGGAACCGGGCGAGCAGGTTCATCCGCTGCGCGTCGGGCATCCCGGGCGCGAACGCGGCCAGGTTCTCCGCCACCGTACGGTCGAGGTCCAGCAGGTCCAGCCGTTGGGACAGGTACGCGACCCGGCCGTCGGCCCGCTGGACCCGGCCGCCGTCCGGCGTCAGGTCGCCGTGGAGCAGCCGCAGCAGGGTCGACTTGCCGACGCCGTTGGGCCCGGCCAGCGCGATCCGCTCCGGTCCCCGGATCACCAGGTCGACGCCGTCGTCGGCGAACAGGGCCCGGTCGCCGTGGTGCACCTGCATCCGTTCGCCGAGGAAGACCGTTCGTCCCGCCGGGACGTTCGTGCCCGGCAGCTCCAGCGTGATCTTCTGCTCGTCGCGCAGAGCGCGGCCCGCCTCGTCGAGTCGGGCCCGCGCCTCGCTGACCCGCGCGGCGTGCGTCTCGCTCGACTTCCCCGCCGATTCCTGGGCGCCCCGCTTCATCGTCCCGGCGAAGATCTTCGGCAGGCCGGCGTTCTTGAGGTTGCGTGCGGCGTTGCTGGCCCGGCGCTCGGCCCGCTCCCGCGCCTGCTGCATCTCCCGCTTCTCCCGTTTGACCTCCTGCGCGGCGTTGCGGACGTGGCGCTCCGCGATGTCCTGCGCCGCGCGCACGGCCTCCTCGTACGCGGTGAAGTTCCCGCCGTAGGAGCGGACCCCGCCCCGGTCGAGTTCGAGGATGCGGTCCATCCGGTCGAGCAGCGCCCGGTCGTGGCTGACCACCAGCAGGCAGCCGGTCCACTCCTCGAGCACCGCGTACAGCTTGCGGCGGGCGTCGAGGTCGAGGTTGTTGGTCGGCTCGTCGAGCAGCAGGACGTCGGGCCGCTTCAGCAGTTGCGCGGCCAGCCCGAGGGAGACGACCTGGCCGCCGCTGAGGGTGTGCAGCCGCCGGTCGAGCGGCACGTCGCCGAGGCCGAGCCGGTCCAGTTCGGCGCGGCTGCGCTCCTCGACGTCCCAGTCGTCGCCGAGGGTGGCGAAGTGCTCCTCGCTGGCGTCCCCGGACTCGATGGCGTGCAGGGCCTTGAGCCTGTCGGCGATCCCCAGCACCTCGGCGACGGTCCGGGCCCCGTCCAGCGGCAGGTCCTGCGGCAGGTAGCCGAGGACGCCCTGGACGGAGACGCTGCCGCCGGTCGGTCGGTACTGGCCCGCGATCAGCCTGAGCAGGGTGCTCTTGCCGGCGCCGTTGGGCGCGACGAGGCCGGTGCGGCCCGCGCCGACGGTGAAGGAGAGGTCGGTGAGGACCGGGGTGTCGTCGGGCCAGGTGAAGGAGAGGTTCGAGCAGGTGATGAACGCGTCGGACATGGGACGTCCTCGTGATGGTGCGGGCGCGCGTGTCAGGGCGGCCCGGCGGGGAACAGGGCTCGTGGAACGACGGCATGGCGCCACGGCGGCTGCGCTGACGCGCGCCTGCCGAGGGCCCGTCCGGTGTCACCCGGAGATGTCGTCGTCGCCCGCCATGTCTGGTCTCCCTGTCCCGATCACTCGTGGCCAACCTTAGCAGCGTCCGCCCGCTGCTGGCGGCCCGCGGACGGCGCGGTCGGGAACACGGTTGGCGGGCCGCCGGGCGGGTAGTCAGCCCGGCCAGCCGGGTGGCGGCGCAGCTCGTCGTCGTATCCGCGACCCGCCAAGGGCTGCTGGCCGCGCAGCGGGGGTCGCGGGGGGATGTCGCAGGAGTCACCACCGTCGGGGGACCAGGGCGTCCCGGGCGAGGTCGTGGAGCTGCGGGTCCACGGCGTCTCCGGCGCCGGGGCCGAGCAGGTGCTGGACCGGCCGCACGTCCAACAGGTGGCCGGGGACCGCAGCGGCGGCTTCTACCGGCCCCGGCCGGACTACCCCGACTCCACCGGCCCGGGCGGGGTGGTGCTCGAGACGTACCGGTGGAGCGACCTGCCGTCGGGCACGGCCGCACGGACGCTGTCCCTGGTCTTCCTGCTGCCGTTCATGCTCAGCAACGTGGCGATCTGGATGCGCCCGGCGGGCCGGGGCTCCGGCTCGGGGGTCAAGGTGCTCTGCCGGCTCATCGCGCTCAACCTCTCCCTGGTGTACGTGCTCTCCGCGGCCGGCGTCGCCCTCGACCTCATCGCCTGGAAGTGCATGGGCTCGTCCCGCTGCATGGACGAACGCACCTGGCTGTCCTTCCTGGGCGGCCGCCCGGTCGGACTGCGCCTGGTGGTGCTCGCCGTGCTACCGGTCGCCGCCCTCGGGCTGCTCTGGTTGCTCAGCGTCCGGCCCGGCCGCTCGTACGACGCCCTCCGCGCGCCCGGTGGCGACCCCGAGGGCGACCGGCTCAGCGCCGTCGGCCAGTGGGACGCCATGCCGATGGTGGGCCGGTTGCGGGCGATCCACGTCGCCGCCGCGTTCGCGGTGCTGAACCTCACCCTCCTCGCCGCGCGGGGCGCCGGCGGGCCGTCGCCCGTGGTGATCGCGCTGGCCACGGTCGCCGGCGCGGTGCTCGCGACGTGCCTGGCGCTGCTCTGCGCCGGCGCGCCGCTGGAACGGACCTCCACCGGTCCGATGGACCGGCTGGCCGTCACCGTGCGCGTCGTCGCGTGCGTACTGACCGTGCCCACCCTCGGGGTCGTCGCGCTGGACGGAGCCCCCTGGCCGCACTCCACCGGACTGCCCGGGTACAGCCGGATCGTCGCCTGGGCGTTCGTCGCGCAGATGACGTTGCTCTTCGCGCTGGCCGTGCTGGCGCTGTGGCGACGTCGCGGCCGAGACCCCCGCTCGGCGCTGCTGCGCGGCCTCGGCGCGCCGGTCATCGCGACCGTCGCGGTGGGCCTGGCCAGTGCGCTCTCCGCCGAGCTGGTCTACCGGACGGCGTACTTCCTCAACCGGCGGGCGATCAACGGACGCACCGACGACCTGGTGCCCCCGCCACTGGCGTACAAGTGGGCGATCTTCACGTTCTTCCTGGCGTCGACCGCCGCGGTGGCGGCGGGCGGCACGGGCACCCTGCTAACCCGCCCGGGCCGGCGACGAGCCGCCGCGGCGATCGTCGCCCGGGACTTCCCGAACGCCCCGCCGGAGGCGGCCGACCGCCTGGACCGGGTGGCGAGGACCATCGCCCGGGCCCGGTTCACCGAGCGGCTCGGGCCGCTGGCCATCGTGACCGCCGGCCTGGCCGCGGTCGGGCTGGCCGCGAGCGTGCTGGCCCTGTTCGAGTTCCAGCCCAGCCCGTTGGCGGAGCGGTTCCTCGGCGTGCCGGCTGAATTCGTGAACTTCGGGCTCGCCTTCGGCAGCTACCTCATCGCCGGGATCATCCTCGGGCTGGTGGTGGGCGGCCTGTTCGCCTACCGGACGGCCGAGTTCCGCCGGTACGTGGGCGTGCTGTGGGACCTCGGCACCTTCTGGCCCCGGGCGGCCCACCCGTTCGCGCCGCCCTGCTACGCCGAGCGGGCCGTGCCAGAGCTGGCGAAGCGGATCAGCTACCTGGCCAGCCAGCACGACGGCGTCCTGCTCACCGGCCACAGCCACGGCTCGGTCCTGCTCGCCGCGGCCGTGCTGCAACTGCCGGCCCCGGTGCGCCGCCGGGTCGCGCTGCTCACCTACGGGTCCCCGCTGGACCGCCTGTACACCCGGCTCTTCCCGGCATACCTAGGCCGGGACGTGCTGCACGAGGTCGGCGCCCGGATCGGCTGGCGATGGGTGAACCTGTGGCGGGAGACCGATCCGATCGGCGGCTGGCTGTTCGCCGCCCACCGGCCCGGCGACCCGCCGCCGCGAGCCGGCCCGAGCGCGGGAGTGGACCGCCGGCTCCGGGACCCGGAGGACGTGGTGGTGCCCCCGAGCGACAGCGTCCCGCCACCCATCAGGGGTCACTGGCCGTGCGAGTCCGACGAGCGGTTCGCCGCGGCGGTCCGCGAACTCGTCGGTCGGCTCCGCGACGCGGACCGGAGCTGAGGCCGCGACGGACACCGCTCACCGGGCCCAGGATCCCGTCGCCCTCGCCCGCGCCGTCCGGGGAGCGACGGACCCGGCCTCAGCAGGCCTGGGCGTCTCCCGACGGATCCTCCAGCGCTTCGATGCAGGTGACGGCGGTGCCGGTGGCGGCCCGCTGGAGCAGCTCGTAGAGCGTCTCGCGCTGGCCCGGGTCGAGGGCGCCGAGCACCTCCCCCTCCACCGCGGCGAGGGCGCATTCCGCCTCGTTGAGCCGTCGGGCACCGGCGTCGGTGAGCTCGACGACGTGGCGCCGACGGTCCTCCGGTGAGCGTCGCCGCTCGATCAGCCGCTCCCCTTCCAGCTCGTTGAGCAGCCCCACGATGTTCGTGCCGTCCATCGCCAGGGTGCCGGCGAGCGCCTGCTGGCTGCTGCCCCCCTGCGCGCGCAGCACGGTCAGGGCGACCAGGTGACGCGGCCGCAGGCCCAGCGGCGCCAGCACCGTCTCGACCCTCAGCCGCATCCGCCGCGCGAGGTGGTCGAGCAGCGGCGCCAAGCGGTGCTCTGGCTGGTCGACGGGAGTGGCGGGCATGTGACCAAGCCTACCGCCCGGGTCAGGAGCCTGCGTGCTACAAATGGTTCGCGCAGCACCAATCATTTATGAAGGGGAAATCCCATGCCGCACCTTTTGCACATCGACTCGAGCATCCAGGGGGAGCGCTCGGTCAGCCGCCGGCTCACCGCCCGAGCGGCCGCCGCCTGGCGGGCCGCCCACCCCGGCGGCACGGTCAGCTACCGGGATCTGGGCCGCGAGCCGCTGCCACACCTCGACGAGGCCGGTGGCCTGGCCCGGATGGTGCCGGCGCAGCACCACAGCCCGGCGCAGCGGGCATCCTGGGCGTTGACCGAGCAGCTCGTCGACGAGGTGAAGCAGGCCGACACGGTCCTGCTCGGGCTCCCGCTCTACAACTTCGCCGCGCCCAGCAGCGTCAAGGCGTGGGTCGACCACCTCATCGCACCCGGCCTGTCGTACCACCCGGAGACCCAGGCCGGCCTGCTCGACGGACGTGAGTTCATCGTGCTGGCCACCCGGGGCGGCGGTTACGGCGCGGGCACTCCGCGCGCGGGCTGGGACCACGCCGAGCCCTGGCTCCCGCACGGCCTGGCGATGACCGGTCTCCAGCCCCGCTTCATCACGGCCGAGCTCACCCTCGCCCCGGTGAACCCCGCCATGGCCGGGCTGATCCCGCTGGCCGGGGAGAGCCTCGAGGCGGCCGAGCGCGACATCGACGACCTCTGGGTGCCGGCCACCGCCGCCGCGTAGCGGTAGCCCGATTCGTCTGGTCGTGACCGGCGGTCACCGGCCGCGTCGGTCACGACCAGACGTTACGATTGTCCGTGAATTCCTTTTCGCCGAGAACAGCGGGACCAGACGAGGCGAAGCCGTGCGCGCGGTGGTGCTGAAGAGTTCGACGGTCCGCTGACCTGCACGAGGTGGCGCAGCCGGTGGCCGGAGTAGGGCAGGTGCTGGTGCGGGTCCGTCTTCGTGGTCGACGTCGGCACCGACACCTGGCCCTGGACCGCCGACCCCTGCCCGGCCCACCCGGGTCATAAGCTGCCAGGTGATGAGCGCGCCGCCCCGTCGGGCCCCGGGTGACCTGCTGGTCCACCTGCGCCGGGCCCGCGACCACATGGACCGTCACTACGCCGAGCCGTTGGACCTCGCGGCGGTCGCCGCGGTGGCCGGCGTCAGCAAGTACCACTTCCAGCGGCTCTTCACCGCCACCTACGGCCTCTCCCCCGCCGCGCACCTGTCGCACCGCCGCGTCGAACGCGCGCAGGACCTGCTGCGCGCCACCAACCTCACCGTCACCGAGGTCTGCCACGCCGTCGGCTTCGCCAGCCTCGGCTCCTTCAGCAGCCGGTTCCGGGAACTGGTCGGCGAGACGCCGAGCGAGTTCCAGCGCCGCTGGGGCGCGACCGGCGCGCCCCGCGTACCGGGGTGCTTCGTGCTCATGTGGGGCCTGGCCGAACGGCGCGGGTCCGCAAGCCAGGAGAAGCCGGACAGGCACGGCGGTTCCTAGCCTGGTCACATGATTACCAACATCTCGATCACCAGCGTGTTCGTGCAGGACATTGACGCGGCCAAGGCGTTCTACCTCGACGTGCTCGGGTTCGCCGAGCACACCGACATCACCGTCGGGGACGGCTCCTACCGCTGGTGCACCGTCATGCACCCGAGCCAGCCGGAGCTGGAGGTCCACCTGACCCTGCCCGGTCCGCCGTACTCGCCGGAGATGGCGGAGACGTTGCGCCGCGCCCAGGCCGAGGGCGGGATGTTCGGTCTCGGGCTTGCCGTGGACGACTGCCGCAAGACCCACGAGGAGCTGCGCGCCAAGGGCGTGGAGTTCATCCAGGAGCCGTCCGATCGGCCGTACGGGGTGGAGGCGGTCGCCCGGGACAACTCCGGCAACTGGCTGGTCCTGGTGGAACACCGCGAGTTCGACCCGGCCGCCTTCGACTGAGCCGCCCGGGGACGTCGGCTGCCCTGCCGCCCCGACCAGGGACCGCCGGGTCCCGAACCAGCCGTCCCTGGTCGGGGTCCGGCGGCGGTGCGACGGTCGGGCCATGACGTCTCCCGCCTTACCGGCCGAGGTGGTCGCCTGCGGCCCGTCCAGGCCCGGCCCGGGCGACCAGGGCCCGGGGCATGACCAGCGCGGCGACGAACAGCGCCGCCATGGCGACCAGCACCCCCGCCCGGACCACACCGACGTCCGCCGGCGTCCGGTCGCCCAACCAGGTGTACGACCCCCAGGCGAGCCAGAGCAACACCAGCAGGAGCAACCCCTGCGCCATGCCAACCGGGGTCGGCGGCTGCCCGATCAACGCCATGATCCGGGTGAGCGCGAAGACGAAGACGAGGTCGAAGAAGATCTCGTACGGCGTCGCCCGACGATCGCGGCCCGCCGGCGCCGGTCGCATCGTGGCTGATCAGCCTCGCAGGAACGCGAGCAGATCCTTGTTGACCTGGTCCTGCATGGTGGACGTGATGCCGTGCGGGGCGCCCGGGTAGTAGATGTCCTGCGCGTTCGCGATGAGCTGGGCGGTCTTCCTCGCCGAGTCCTTCACGGGGACGATCTGGTCGTCCTCGCCGTGCAGCACCAGCGTCGGGATGTCGAACTTCGCGAGGTCGGCCCGGAAATCCGTCTCGGAGAAGGCCTTGATGCTCGTGTACGCGTTCCACAGGCCGGCCTGCATGCTCCACAGCCAGAACTGGTCGAGGATGCCCTTCGACACCTTCGCGCCCTGCCGGTTGGCGCCGTAGAACATCTGCGCCAGGTCCTGGTAGAACTGCGACCGGTCCTTGAACAGGTTGGCACGCAGCTCGTCGAAGACGCTGATCGGCAGCCCCTCCGGGTTGTCCGGGGACTGCACCATGATCGGCGGCACGGCCGAGATGAGGACGGCCTTGGCGACCTGCCCCGTCCCGTGCCGGCCGATGTAGCGGGCCACCTCGCCGCCGCCCGTCGAGTGACCGACCAGGGTGGCGTCCCGCAGATCGAGCGCCTCGATGACCGCCGCCAGGTCGTCGGCGTACCCGTCCATGTCGTTGCGGCCGCTGGCCTGGCTGGACCGGCCGTGGCCCCGGCGGTCGTGCGCGACCACGCGGAAGCCGTTCTGCACGAGGAAGAGCAGCTGCCCGTCCCAAGCGTCCGCGTTCAGCGGCCAGCCGTGCGAGAACGTGACGACCGGGCCCTCGCCCCAGTCCTTGTAGTAGATGTCGGTGCCGTCCTTCGTGGTGATGTAGCCCATGCCGTTGCCCTCCTGATCGTCGAGACGAACGCGGGCAGGCGGCTGTGGCGGACGTCCTCACGCCGGCGTCCTACCCGTGAACACCTTCCGGCCGGCGCGGTCACCCGATTACCGATAGGTCCAGGTCGGCTCTTCCCGATGCTATGTGCCGGCACCGGGCGTCACGGCCGGTTCACCCGAACGCGGGACCACCGTCAGGCCCGCCCGCCCCGGGGCCCGGACCGCCCTACCTTCGTTGTCACGGATCGGCTCCCTGCCCGGTCGAGGTGGATGACAGCACGGCGCCCGGCGCGCCGCAGGCAGACAGGAAGTGATCCGATCATGAAGATCGTCGTCATCGGCGGCAGCGGACTCATCGGCTCGAAGGTCGTGGCCATCCTCGGCGAGCAGGGTCACGATACGGTGGCGGCCTCCCCCAAGTCCGGCGTGAACACGCTGACCGGGGCGGGCCTGGCCGAGGCGCTCGACGGCGCCGATGTCGTCGTCGACGTGTCGAACTCCCCTTCGTTCGCCGACGCCGACGTGCTGGAGTTCTTCGAGACGTCCACCCGGAACCTCCTCTCCGCGGAGGCCGCGGCCGGCGTACGCCACCACGTGGCGCTCTCGATCGTCGGCGCCGACCGGATCCCGGACAGCGGGTACATGCGGGCGAAGGTCGCCCAGGAGAAGCTGATCGCCGCCTCCGCGATCGCCTGGTCGGTCGTGCGGGCGACGCAGTTTCACGAGTTCGTGCAGGGCATCGTCGACAGCGCGACGGTGGACGACACCGCGCACCTCGCCCCGGTCCTGATCCAGCCGATCGCCGCGGACGACGTGGCGGCGGCGGTGGCCGAGGTCGCGGTGGGCACGCCGACGAACTCCGTCGTCGAGGTCGGCGGCCCGGAGCAGTTCCGCCTCGACGAGCTGGGCCGGGCCACCCTGGCGGCACGCCACGACACCCGCGAGGTGGTGAGCGACCCGGCGGCGCCGTACTTCGGCGCGGTGCTGGCGGAACGCTCGCTGGTGCCGGCCGACGGCGCCCGCCTCGCCGACACCCGACTGGAGGACTGGCGCGCCCGGTCCGCCCAGGTCAGCTAGGAAGCCGCGGGGGCGGCCGGTCACGACGGACTGCGGCGACTACCCCCAGACGTGGGGGGCACACATTGACAGCTGATTGCTCGTGCGCCCGAGCAGGAGGATGAACGGTGTCGAGATACACCGCCGAGGCGGAACGGCGACAATCTGCGTAGACCTCACGTGTTTGCGAAACGTCACGGCGGAAGTTGCCGGTAGGGGGCGGCAATCGCCCTTAACCGGCCCTGCATGCCCGCCAGATCTTGTCCGGTCTTGACTCGGCCGTCGAGGGCTCTGACGGTCTCATGGGTTGCTGTACCCCAGGAGCGCGCCGTGCGGGCCAACGTCCGGGTCGCACAGGAACGGCACCATGGTCGCGCGAATACGACATCCCTTGGCCTCCGGTCGCTGGACGGTAGCGCCCAACCGCTGCGCGCCATTCAAAGGCGGCGGTCACCCGGCGGCCGGCAACTCGGCGATCCGTGCGCCGAGGTCCAGCTCCAGCGGGCCCCGGGTCTGAAAGCCCCGGCCGAACAACTCCTTCGACCGGTCCTGCACCTCCGGGGCGGCGACCAACTCCTGGAACCGGCGGCCGTCGGCGCGTACGGCGTCGGCAGGCGGCATTGTCAGCTCGTTGATCGCCCGCTTCGTGGAGTGAATCGCCGCCGGAGGAAAGGACGCGATCCGTCGGGCCAGCGTGGCCACGAACTCATCGAGCTCGGCGTCCGGCAGCGCCCGGTTGATCCACCCATACCGCTCCGCGAGGTCAGCGTCCGCGTCCTGCGCGCCGAGGATCATCTCCATGGCCCGTCCTCGGCCGAGCAGACGCGCCAAGTGCTGTACGCCACCAGCCCCGGGTGCCACGCCGAAACCGCACTCGGGCTGGCCGAGCAGCGCGTTCTCCCGCGCCGCGAAGCACATGTCGCAGGCGAGCACGAACTCGCTGCCCGCTCCCCGAGCCCGTCCGCGCAGCTTCGCGATCGTGACGACCGGCACCTCGCTCAGCTTGCGTAGCACCATGCCGAGAAAGGCGTCCTGCGGACCCCCGCCCGCCTTGGCCGCCTCGGCCGAGTACTCGGCTACCTTGGTCAGATCGACGTGAGAGATGAAAAAGTCCGGGTCGGCGCTGTCGAAGACGACTACCCGCACCTCCGTGGTCCTGCTCAGTCGGCCGAGCAGGGTGACCAGGTCCCGTACCAACTCCGGGCCGATCATGTTGATCGGCGGCGCGTCCAGCGTCGCCGTCAGGACGCCGTCGGTCAGCTCCGTACGCAGGGTCTCGAACGAGGCGTTCACCCGCCTGCTCCTCTCCGTCGCGCGACCGGGGCCGCGGGCAGCGGCGGTGGGATCCGCGGGGCGACCAGCGCCCGGGGCCCGGGGTCACCGGACAGATCGGCGCCCGATGGTCGCTGTCGATCGTACGGACTGGCTTCGCCCGGCCGTGGCGCTTCGCCGGATCCCAAGCGCGCACCGCGACCCTGTTCAGGCACTCGTAGAGCCTGTCCCTGTTCCGGAGCCGGCGTGTGTGTTACCACCAGCCATCTCAAGCCGGACCCCCGCCAGGCTTTGCCGGCGGTGGCTTCACTTGACGGGTCCCGAGTCTGATGACTACCTGCGGTCCGGCCCGCCAAGGTGGCGACCTTCGGCGGGCGCCAGCTCCGGTCCTGATTGGAGTTCTCACATGGGTGAGTGGAGCACGATCACCTATCTGCGCACCGCCGACCTCGACCACGCCGAGCGCGCGGTCACCGCGCTATGCGCCGGCGAGGGGTACGCGCCGCTTCCGCCGGGCACGCCGGCAGGGCGCGACACATGGCGGCCCGGACCGTCGTACGTCCAACCGCTATGGACGATGGCGCTGATACCTGGCGCCGGCGAGTGGACCATGGTGATGACCCTCCCGCACGCGTTGCTCGGTACCCGCCGCCCCGGAGCCGACCGCCCCCGGCTTGTCGACCTGGCGGTCGCGGCCGGGTGTGACGCGTTCACCTTCGACCTGTTCGACGGCACGCCTCGGTGCTCGCCGAGGCGAACCCGCGCGGCGAAATGGCTCTGTCCGGGTTCCTCGACGACGAGTGGCGCTACTTCGAGGAACCGCTCAGCGAGGACAACGCCGATGTGGGATTCCGGCTGCTGGACGTACCGGAACCGCTACGCCAGGCCGGTAGGCGCGGCCTGATGTCGTTCCTCGATATCGGCGAGCTGGTGGTCGGCGACCGGTACCCGGACGAGTTCGGTCCCGCCGACCGCCCATGGAGCCGGCACTGGCTCTGGTACAACGGCGTGCAGGCGGAGCTGCAAGACGGCCGGGACATTCCCGTTCCGGGCGTCCGGGTGCGCTTGTTCGCGGCGTAGCCCCCGGACCCGGCCACGGCACCCCGCACGGCGGCCCTCCAGGCTCGATGTCCACCCGCTGTCACAGTGCGTAACCGGCTGTCGCCTATCGCTGGAGTATGCGATCCTCGACCATCGCCGACCTGCGATGCGCCTTCAGTTGGCGAGCGGCCATGATCGCGACGACGATCGAGACGATGTACAACACGAACGGAAAGGCCAGCAAGCCCCAGTCCCACATCAGCACGCCACAGACGGTGGCGGTCGACGCGTTCAAAGCGACGTAGAAGCGGGCCAGCCCCTGCCCCAGCCGGTACGCCCACGCGCGGTCGCCGCGCAGTCCCTGGCAGGCGACGCCCGTCGCAACGGCGAACAGGAACGACGCGACGATGTCGCCGAGCCAGATCGCCGTGCCGACGGTGCCGCCGACTGCCGGGACAAGCAGCAAGTCGACCGGCCCAAGGAGTGGCCCGATGTTCAAGACCGTGAGCACCCACAGGGTTCCACGAAGCAGCACCGATCCGACCAGCCCGATCAGCAACCAGGTGCCAGCCCACTCATTTTTGAACACGTTCAGATTCTGCGCCGTCCTTTGTCCTCCATGCAAGGCGCCGAACAACCATGATCGCGGTCAGCCCGTTGGCGGCGGCAACATCGCGGACGACCCTGCGTTCGTCGCGGTTCTCGACGCTGCACGTCGGTATCCGGTCATCGGCTTGAAGCGGCTGACTGGCACACCAGCATCGTGGACGGTCGGCCTCACGGTCCGCGTCCGGCATGCTCAAGGCCCGTATAACCCGTCAATTGGGGTCACCGTGTAGCGCATCAAGCGGAGCACGACATCGCCGGCAGCCGCCTGTCGAGTCTCAGGACCTCGGTGACAGAACGGTCTCAAGACGTGAGTGGCACTTCCAGCTAGTGCGGTGTCCACTAACGTTCACCGGGTTTCCGGTGGGTGTCATGGATCCTCGCCGTGTGGGCGAGCGACTCCCCACCGGGTGGTGGGGCGGGCCTCCGCGGGCCAACTGATCCTCGCGCCGCCCGGGGTGGGCGGCGGGGGTCACGTCGGGACCGGCCGGCACCGGGGAGATGCCGGCCGGCTCGACGGTGCGTGACCACCTCCGGCAGCACAACCGCTGCCGGGGTGGTGGATCCGCCGCCCGGAACACGGGTAGCGATGCTGGCCGCCGCAACGAGGTCGCGGTGCCCGGAGAACGCGCAGTGCGGGCAGGACAGGGTCCGTCCACGGGGTTTCGGCACCCGCCGGTGGCAGGCGGGACAGGTGGAGGAGGTGCCACGTTCGTCGACCAGCCGGACGGTGATGCCGGCGAGGGTGGCCTTGTCGGTGAGGACCTGGATGAGCCGGCCGATCTGCCACTGCCGCAACCGCAGGTTGTGCCGCCGCCCCGCCGGCAGGTCCAACACCCCGCGGGGGTCGCCGACGTGTAACACACCGACCCGCTGCCGCACCGCCCACGAGACGACCGTGCGGGCGGCCTCATGCTGGGCCTGACGCACCCGCCGCCGGTGCCTACCCTGCACCAGGCGGGCCCGACGGCGGTACTGCCGCCACCGCCGGGATCCCTTCTGACCCGGCTTCGGTGCCCGGCGTGAGACGGCGCGGTGGCGGGATTTGGTGTCGGCCAGGTGCATGCGGTGTTCGGCGCGGATCGCCCGCCCCGACACCAACAGCCCCTCCCCGCCGGGGCCGGCCACGGCGTAGGGGTGGATGATCCCCAGGTCCACCCCCGCCACCCTGCCGGGGTCCGGTTCCTCGCCGGGCGGGTAGACCGCCACCGGCACCTCAGCGGTCACGTCGAGGAACAGCCGACCACCCTCACACCGCAGGGTGACCGACCGGACCTGCTCGACCGGGTACGACACCTCCCGCGCCAAACGGATCCACAACGGCGACGTGCCTCTGGCGGTGGGGATCCGGACCCGGTGCCCGTCGAGGGTGAACGTGCCGTGATACCAGCGCACCGGCAGCAGCGCACGCCGGCGACGCGGGAACCGGGCCGACAGGTCACCGGCGCTGCGGCGTTTCGCCGCCGCGAACCACGCATCCGAGAACCGGCGCAACACCGACCGGGCACCCACGGAGTCCAGGTCGGCGAACGTGCCCGGCCCCGACGCCGCCAACTCCCCACACAACTGCTGATAGCCGACCAGCGGCGCGTCGTGGCGTCGGCGCCGCCACGCGTTCACCTCCAACACGCACGCCCACACATCACCGGCGGAGCGCAGCAGCCCGAAACACCGCCGCCGCTGGCCTGGCGTGAGCCGCAACCCGACGCGCGCGGTGCGATGCACGACCCGCGGCGCGGCGGGATCCCGACGACGAGGCACGAACCGAAGCCAACACCACCCCTCCGACACTTTCACCCAACCGAACCATCCCGGCCAACGTTTGTGGACACGGCACTAGCCGGGTGGTGACGCCGGCTCGGGTGGGCGGCCGCGGGCGCGTGTCGCGTCAGCAACGGCGATCCCGGCGAGGACTGCGATAGCGGCGATGGCGGTCACCAGCGGCGGCACGAGGAGCATCGGCGGTGCCAGGGCGGCCAGCGCGAGGACGCCGATCCACCGAGGCCGGGACACACGGGCGAAGGTGGCGTATTCGAAGCCGGCTCGACCGACCAGGAACAGCGCGGGTCCGCCGAGGATGACGGCGACCCAGGCTGGTGGGGTGTGTTCGAGTGGATGGGCGATGACGAGTTTGTCGCCGACGGCGGTGGTGACGATGCCGGCCAGCATGATCAGGTGAGCGGCCGCCGCCGTTAGGGCAACGCGGTCCGGATTGCGGGCCGCTTCGATGGCGGCGGGCAACAGTTCCCCGGCCCGACGGATGTAGATCCGCCAGAACAGGGCCGTGCCGACGAACGACACCACGAACGCCGCCGTCCGATCGGCAGCGAAGCCGGTGCCAGCGAGGGTCATCGTGGTGACCAGGATCAGCTCGCCGAGCGCAATGATGAAAACTTGCTGGTACCGCTCGGCCAGGTGCTCAGCCACAATCGGAAACCGCGATATGGGCGAGCGACGCAGCCCCGGGGTCGAGTAGCGGAGGGCGGCGCCCGTGTAGTCCACCGCAACCGCCAGCGTCCACAGGACCGCGCGCCGCGTATCGGGCACGAGTGCACCCGCGATCCACGGCACCGCCGAGACACCGAACCAGGACAGCGCCCGGATGCTTCTGCCCTGCAACTCGTGGCCACGCAGGGCGAGGACCAGGAAGAGCTGGCGGCCGACATGGATAGCGACGTACATGCCAGCGAAGACCAGACCTCGCCCGCCGAACGCGTCGGGCAGCGCGACCACCATCACCAGGCTGCCGAGCATGGTCGCGGTGACCAGCAGCTGAATTTCCGGCTGTTGCGGGTCGTACAGGTCGGTGACCCACGCCGTGATGCTCCACACCCACCACATGGCCAACAGCAGCACCAGCGTCTCGAAGGCGCCGCTCCACCTGAGATCCTCGAGCAGCCCTTGGGAGAGCTGGGCGAGCGCGACGACGAACACCAGGTCGAAGAACAGCTCCAGGAAGTTCGCCCGCCTCGACTCCTCGGGCATCCGCAGGAACCGGGCCCCGCTCGTCGTCATCATCCCGCCCGTTCTGCCGGCTTTGTCCGACGCTTGAGGCATTCCTACCATGAGGCAGGGCTGGTGATTACGGAGGTGGGTGGGCTGGAATCGGGCGGCCGGGTTTCACGCGGACGACGGTAGCGGCCGATCAGTTCCTCCTATCCGTCGCCGCCTGTCCGGCTCAGCTCGTCGACCTGGCCAAGGGGGCGGGCGGGCGCTACAGGCGGCTGAGTGTCACCTTGCTCCCGAGATTGATCTGTCCCTACTAACCGACGACGCCGGAAACACCCTTAGCGAGACAGACCCGGCTCAAGCCCGGGCGTCGAGCAGCCGGTCGAGCTCCACGGCCGTGCCGATCAGGGAGAGGTGGCTGAACGCCTGCGGGAAGTTGCCGGTCTGCTCGCCGGTGGGGGCGATTTCCTCCGAGTAGAGGCCGAGAGGGCTGCTGTAGGTGAGCATCTTTTCGAAGGCCAGCGTGGCGTCGTCGAGACGTCCGGACTGTGCCAGGGCATTGACGTACCAGAAGGTGCACATGGTGAAGGTGCTCTCCTGGCCGGGGAGGCCGTCGGGTGAGGCGTTCGGGTCGTACCGGTAGACCAGGCTGTCGCGGACGAGTTCTGCGTCCATGGCTCGCAGCGTTGACTGCCACATGGGGTCCGTGGGCGCGATGATTCCGACGGCAGGCATGGTGAGCAGTGCCGCGTCCAGGATGTCGGTCGCGTAATGCTGCACGAAGGCACGCCGGCCGGGGTGGAACCCGCGCGTCATGATCTGTTCGTAGATCTGGTTCCGGGTACGCACCCACCGGTCGGTGTCGGCCGGTAGTCCGCGTCGATGAGCGAGGCGGACAGCCCGGTCGAGGGCCACCCAGGACATCAGGCGCCCGTAGGTGAAGTCCTGGCGGCCGCCACGGGTTTCCCAGATCCCGTCTTCGGGCCGGTCCCAGTGCTCGCAGAGCCAGTCCATCATGCGTACGGTGCTCAGCCACCCGTGGCGATAGATCTGCAGACCATGGCTGTCAGCCTCGTGAAGGGCGTTGAGTGCCTCGCCGTAGATGTCCAGTTGCAGCTGGTTCGCCGCGCCGTTGCCCACCCGCACGGGCGCTGACCCACGGTAACCCTCGAGGTGGTCGAGCGTCTCCTCGCTGAGATCGGGTGAGCCGTCGACGCGGTACATGATCTGCAGCGACGCCTGCCGGTCCTCGACTTCCTGGACTCGATCGTTGAGCCAGTCCATGTACCGCCACGCTTCGTCGGTGAAGCCCAGGCAGAGCAGGGCGTGCACGGTGATCGACGCGTCGCGGATCCAGGTGTAGCGGTAGTCCCAGTTGCGCTCCCCGCCGATCTGCTCCGGCAGCCCGACGGTGGGGGCGGCGATCAACGCGCCGGTCGGCGCGTACGTCAGGAGCTTGAGCGTGATCGCCGACCGCTCAACCATCTCCCGCCACCGGCCGATGTAGCGGGAGCGGGCCAGCCAACGCCGCCAGAAGCCACGGGTCTGCTCTAGCAACTCCTGCACCTCGCCCGGTGTGTAAAAACGCGGCCGGTCAGGTGACACTCCTGTTTCCATAACCACAGCCCCGGCCTCGCCCTCCCGCAGCGTGGCGATCGCCCGCAAGCCGCCCTCCCCGGTAGGCCGCATTTCCTGCTCGTCGGGCGGGCGTTCGGGGTATCGAACGGTGCTCACGGCGAGGGAGAGTGAAGGGCTGCGGAAGACGTGCCCCTCGGGGTAGCTATCGAGCTCGTGCGGATCCCGCCCGTAGTTGAAGCGGGGTTGGCAGTCGATCCGGAACCGCATCGTGCCTCGGACCATCCGCAGCATCCGCACCAGGCGGTGGCGGTCGGTCGCCTCATCCCCCGCGACGGGCATGAAATCCACGAGCTCACCCACGCCGTCCGCGCTGAGAAACCGGGTGATCAGGATCGCCGTGCCCGGCAGGTACAACTGCTTGCTCACGTACTCGACGCCCTCCGGCAACACCTGGAAGTGCCCACCCTTGCGCCGATCGAGCAGGCCCCCGAACAGGCTCGGCGAGTCGAACCGAGGGGCGCAGAACCAGTCCAGCGTCCCATCCATCGCCACCAGCGCCGCGGTCTGCAGATCACCGATCAAGCCGTGGGCCTCCACCGCAGGGTACGAGTTCACCCGGCCCTCCCACCACATCTCACCCGGGACTTACCCTAACGGGACGGAGCAGGCATAAAGGCTCGAAACTGGCAAAAGCCGACGCCTCACCTTCGGCAGGTCATCGACAGTCCGGGCACAGCGTGCGGGTTGAGCTCATCGTGCGGGATGAGCCACTGGTCATCGAACGCGGCGGCGACGTCGCGGAGATCTCCGGTCACGCCGTGGCAAATCGCCACCGTTGATCACCAAGCCGGCGCGGTGGGTCGGCCATGGGTTTCACGTCCGGCGCGCGCAGGTTGGCCTCGAACTGGTCCCTCCGGCGCGCACCCCTCGGGGTGGAGGCGTTCCCGGCATGGCCCTGCACCCCAGGCCAGGGCCACCGCAGCGGCGCTGGCGCCCATCTCGCGAGCAACCTCGTTGATACCGCTCACTGACCGTCCGACCGCCGCCTGAAACACGCAAACCGGCCGCTACGAAACCCGGGGCAGCTCACACTTCGCCTTGACATTGAGATCTTGGATCGTGGTTTCATCGGCAACCTCGACCACGAGCAGCACATTGATGTATGTCACTCAGCCAGGTGCTTGTGGCGTGGACCGTAACGAAGCAACGCCGCCTGCCGGAAGATACCCGAACCACCCGTCACCGGCAGCGGGCCACGGACCCTCGCGACGGACATCCGACCAGCACAACCTCCGGATCCTCCCGTGACATGGCCCAATCGGGGGTACCGTCCGGCGGTAGGAACAGCGGCGGCAGTAGCAGCTCCCGGTCCTCGATCACAGGGGCGTTGATCCGGCCTTGGTGACTGATGGCCGGCGGGAGCCCGGGTGGCCCGGGGCCAGGACCAAAGGGTTCCCGCCGTCGGGACAGAACACCGCAGACAGGACGGACAAGGAGTGGGTACGATGGACGTCAATCTTGAGGTGGTCACGATCCCGGTGTCGGATGTCGACAGGGCGCTGGAGTTCTACCGGGATCGCCTGGGCTGGCGACTGGACGCAGACATCAAGGTCGGCGACGACGTCCGCGCCGTGCAACTGACCCCGACTGGTGACGGCCATACCTCCATCGCGTTCGGCAAAGGCCTGCCGATAGCCGCTGCACCGGGGTCGATGCGGCACCTAGAGCTGGTGACCTCCGACATCGTGGCCACACGGGAGGAACTGGCCCAGCGGGGCGTCGACATCACCGAGGTCTACCACGGCCCCGGCAGCCCTTTCTGGCCCGAGGCGCGCCAACCCGGCCCCGACCCCGAACGTAAGAGCTACAACTCGTACGCCTCATTCCAGGACCCGGACGGAAACGGCTGGACGCTGCAGGAGGTCACCACCCGCCGCGAGGCCCGTTCGTGACATCACAAGCCGCGTCCTTGCTCCACCACCTACCGAATGCCGCACACATGTCGATTTTCCATGCACATAGCGCCACACGCCGACGATCTTGACAGCTGGGTCGGCCAGTGAGCGCCTGCGCGAGCCACAGCCGGCGGTGCCGCTTCCGGAGGCGTTGCGCGGGGTGGCCGAGGAGACGTCGGCCGCCGGCGTACCGATCGAGGTGGATGTCGTTGGCTGGGTCCGGCCGCTGCTCGCGGAGGCGGAGGAGCCGCTGTTCGGGGCGGCCCAGGAAGGGCTCGCCAACGTCCGCAAGCACGCCCGGGCGGCCCGCGCCGCACTGATCCTCGACTATTGGCAGCCGGCTGCTGTTCGGCTGGAGGTGCGCGACGACGGGGCCGGCACGGTCGGTGGCGTCGGCGGTACGCACTGGTGGACACCGTGGCAATGACCTCAAGGCGCGGGTGAGCCTTGCGGTACCGGCGCTTACGCCATCCCGAGCACCACCCGGCTGCGGTGCAGCACGTTCCGGCACGACGGGCCGGCGCAGCGACCCAGCCAGCGCGCGGACGGCAACCGTCTTGCCGCCGGCTGTCTCATTCAATGCCAGACCTGCACCCTGGCCGTGGCGGCAGCGGAACCTCGATCAGACGTAACCTCCTCCAGCTGCACCGTGATAGCAATTCGGATATGAACACGCACCACGGCGACATTTCACTGCTGGACGAGCTGCCCGCGCGTGCCGCTGCCGCCGCTGTCGGTGCTGGAGCCGGCTCTGATGCTGGAGGGCGCGTGTGCGCGTGAGGGTCTTCAGGCAGTGGTCTCGACCGCGCAACGAGCCGCAGAGTTCGGATTCGGTCGGGTGTGGGTCGCCGAACACTACGGCTATTGCTCTGCCGGTAGCGTTGCACCTCCCGTGCTGGCCACCCATCTAGTGAATGAGGTTCTTGGACGCTGGCCGTGTTCCGGTGAGCACCGCGATGCCTTCGACGCCGTCTACACGAGATGCTGATGGCTTGGCGGGTTGAAGCTCTTGTGAACTATTTCCAGGTGGTTGCCGTCGAAGTCAGCGATGTTGGCTGCGTAGTAGTTCGGGCCGAAGTACGCGCGTGTCGCTGGCTCGCCCTCGCTCGTTCCGCCCGCCTCAATCGCTGCAGCGTACGCGGCGTTGACCTCGGCCTCATCGTCAGCAACAAACCCTACATACAGTCCGGTTTCACCGGACTGGCGCTGGCGTAGCCAGATACTGGAGCCGACTGCGACGCCAGACCCGTAGGCCTTGTCGGCCAATCCGTAGAGATCAGGAACTCCCGCGGGTCCGGTGGAGGAGTCGTAGGTCCCGAGTTCTCTCCACCCCAAGGGCTCTAGGACCGCCGCATAGAAAGCCAGGGAGCGCGGCACGTCGCTTACCGAGATGTAAATGTGATCAAGCACTGTTCATTCCTCTTTGGCGAGTGGACTGTGAATGAGTTCTTGGAAGTTGGCCGCGTTCGAGGATCTGGTCGGCGGTCTTGGCGGATCACTGTTGTGTGTCTTTGAACGCGGTGACGTGAACCGCCCCGAGTCTGGTGGAGTCCTCAGACTGTGACCAGGGCTTGCTGGTCGGGTTGATGGTGAGCGTAGAACATCGATTCGTACTCGTTCGGCGGCAGGTAGTCCAGGGCGGAGTGCAGTCGGTGGTGGTTGTACCAGTCGACCCATTCGGCGGTGGCCAGTTCGACCTGGGCGAGGCTGCGCCACGGCCGCCCGGGCTTGATCAGTTCGGTCTTGTAGAGACCGATCGTGGATTCCATCAACGCGTTGTCCAGTGCATCGCCGACGGTGCCGATGGACGCGTCGATGTCGGCGTCGACGAGGTGAGTGGTGAACCGGAACGACGTGTACTGGGCGGATTCAACCGGTGGTCGCAACACCGGGTTGTTGGAGCGATCGTAGGTGTTCGTCGAGGGCTTCGGCTGGAGTCTTCCAGTCGAGGGTTTTCCGGGGTCGGCTGTTGAGGGCGTGGGCGACGGCGTTGATCTCGTCGGCGCTCCATCTGGATAGGTCGGTGCCTTTCGGGAAGTACTGCCGCAGCAGCCCGTTGGTGTTCTCGTTGGTGCCGCGTTGCCAGGGGCTGTGGGGGTCGGCGAAGAACACCGGGACGCCGGTTTCGACCGTGAAGCGTGCGTGCGCAGACAACTCCTTGCCGCGGTCCCACGTCAGCGACCGGCGCAGCTGCTCGGGCAGTTGGGTGATCGTCTCGGCGAGGGCTTTGCTCATCGTGATCGCCCCATAGCCGGCGAGAGCAGGACCGTTCTTCGTCCGCGGGATCACACCCCAGCCGGCCTCACGAGGCAGGTGGACTAGCATCGTGAACCTCGTCGTCCGCTCGACCAGTGTCCCGATCGCGGAGCGCTGCAACCCGATGATCAGATCCCCTTCCCAGTGCCCGGGGACGGCACGGTCCGCGACTTCAGCGGGCCGTTCACTGATCAGCGTGTCGCTTGTGACGTGCGCCCATGCGCGTTGCTTCGCGCGGGCTCGGGGAACCCGAAGCGCGCGACCGGTCCGCAAGCAGGTGACGAGTTCGCGCTTGAGGGCACCACGGCTCTGGACATAGAGCGCCTGGTAGATCGCCTCATGGCTGATGCGCATGGACTCATCCTCCGAGAACTCGGCCCTGAGCCTGCGGGAGATCTGCTCCGGGCTCCACCCGGTTGTCCATGCCCGATCGGCCCGGTGGGGCTTGTTCCGGCCCTTCCACTGCGGGCCCTGCGGGCCGGTGACCAGTCGGCCATCCGCTGTCCGGATCGCACCCGCAAGCCTTTGCTGGACGTACTCTCGGAGCCGCTCATTGGCCAGCAGCTTCGCGGTCTTCGGCCGGCGGGCTCGACGTTCCGCATGCCACTGCGCGGTCGAAGCCTTGTAGTCCAACCGGTACGTCCTGGTCGAGGCGTTGCGCCGCAACTCCCGCGAGATCGTCGACGGGTCTCGGCCAAGCTGGCGTGCGATCTCACGAACGCCCATGCCTTGCGCTCGCGACAGAGCGATGTCCTCTCGTTCGCTGAACGACAGATAGCGGCCTGACACCGTCGGCGGCAACGCAGGATTCACGCCGCCAGCGTGCCGGAACCACCGGAACCCAACCGGCGACGACACACCCGCCACCGCGGCCGCGTCCTCGGTCATCACACCGGATCGGATCGCAGCCCAAAACTTGACCCTGTCCTCACGCCACGCCACCGTCGGCCGCCCCGGCGAAGGAATCTGACCCCGATACTCCCGAACCCGCTTCTGCCCCGGCCCATAAGCCATCGCTCCACCTCTCCGACGAGGTGTTGCGACGACCGGTTGAATCCGCCCTGCGATCCGGCATCCGAGTGGTGGATCAGTCCCGCCTCGACGGGCCGGCCGTCGCGGTCACGGCGCCACAGGCTCATGTCGAGGGCATCCAGGACCAGGGTGGTGTGCTTCGTGGTGGCCGCCGACCAGCCCACGATCACCCTGGAGTAGACGTCGACGACGAACGCCACGTAGACCACCCCGGCGAACGTGGCCACGTGAGTGAAGTCTGCGACCCAGCACCGATTCGGTGCCTGTGCGGTGAAGTCTCGCTGCACCAGGTCCTGCGCCCGTTCGCCGGCAGGGTCGGCGATGGTGGTGCGGATCTTCTTGCCCCGCACCACGCCGGCCAGGCCGGCCTGCCGCATGAGCCGCTCAACCGTGCAACGGGCCACCTGGTGGCCGTCGCGCCGCAGCGCCCGCCAGATCTTGCGGGCCCCGTAGACGCCGTAGTTGGCCTGATGCACCCGCCGGATCTCGGCGAGGATCTCGCTGTCACGCACCGCCCGCGCCGACGGTGGCATGGCTTTGGCCTTGTAGTAGGTGCTGGCGGCGATCTTCATGCCGTGACCAGTCAGGACACGGCAGATCTGCTCGACCCCGCCGAACTGCACCCTGTGCGCGTCGATGAACGCTACGAGAGATGCTGTGGCCGGTCGAGCTCGGCCGCAAAGAAAGCCGACGCGGCCTTCAAGATCTCATTCGCCCGCCGCAGTTCGGCGTTCTCCCGCTTCAGTCGGCGCAACTCGGCGGACTCGTCGCTGGTGACCCCAGCGCGCTGCCCGGCGTCGACCTCCGCCTGACGGACCCACTTACGCAGCGTCTCGGCCGACCCGATTCCCAGCTTCGCCGCGATCGATCCGATCGCCTCCCACTCGGTGCCGTAGTCACCGCGGTGCTCCAGCACCAGACGCACCGCCCGCTCCCGCAGGTCTCTCGGGTACTGCCTCGGCATGGCCAGATCCTCTCAAGCAAAGAGGTCTCTACCAGCCCCGGGGCGGTTCAGCAACTCACGCCCAGATAACAGCGTCCGCAGAGGGGATCGCTGGGGCCGCTGTCACCGACTCAATCGAAGAGCTCGCGGATGACCCCATGGCCCGCGGCGAGATCACCTTGTCAGGATAGAAGTCGCCGCAGCGACGTACGGCATCGTCCACCGTAGCGACCTTGGCCAACGTCGCCAAGGTACGAAGATCGTCCACGTCGCGGGCCCGCGCCGCGAGTGCGGCGCCCTCCACCGCGGCGGCCCCGGGCCCCGAGGTTGGCGGGAGTTTTCTCCTCTGCCTCAGAAGACGTGACCGCCATTAAGGCGGGTGGTCACCCTGGTGGGGCCCGGGCAAGCAAGCGGCTCTGGCTTTAATTGTGCAAGGCTGAGCTTCCGCCCAATCGGCGGGTAGACCCGTCTTGGCATGGGCGGCGGGTGCGAAGCATGGCGGACCACCGCTCTCCCGCGAGTGAGGTCCTCGGCACGCGCGTCAACACGATCGACTGGCCAAAGTCGACCTTGCCCATGCCGACAAGGCGCATCTCGGCCGGCAGTTTCAGGACAGCAGGCGTAGTCCGAGGCCGCAGGGCAAGGTGGCCTGCACGGCCAGGATCGGGAGATGGCGGTTGGGACGGAAGGTGTAGTTGCAGGTGTTGCGGGCGTCGTACCGACCGACGGCACAGCGTCCATGCATGCCTTGCTCGCCAGGACACGGTGGGGCGAGGCGACGGCCCGTCAGTGAGTTGAACGAGGTCACGGAAGGCCTCGCTCCGTAGACGATGCGGCAGTGGCTGGCTTTCGGAAGTCAACTCAGATATGCTCCTGGCATGCGGGGGCTGGATCCCAACCCCCGGGCGGAAGCACGCGTTTCCGCCACGTGGACGCAAGAAAACTCAAGGAGGGTTACATGTCTGGAATGTCCTCGCCGCGCTCCCGGCGGCGATTTCTTTCCACCTTGTCCGCCGCGATAGCCGTAGCGACCGTTGGATCCCTCGGTCTGCTCGCTGCTCACTCCGCTGCAGCAGCGGAAGCAGGATCCCACCGCGGAGGGTCAGCGGTCGGGAGTGTGGAAGGCCCCGGTTCCGTCTCGGAGGCGCCGAATCTCCCGCCGGGGTTCACCAAGACATTTAGCAGCCGGTTCGTCCAGGCCAATGGACTGCGTCAGCACGTGGTCATCGGCGGCGAAGGGCCGCCGCTGCTGTTGGTGCACGGCTGGCCCGAGACCTGGTATGCCTGGCGCCTGCTGATGCCCACCCTGGCCAAGGACTTCACCGTCATCGCCGTTGACCAGCGCGGCGTTGGCCTGACCGACAAGCCCCAGGACGGGTACGACACCGCCACCCTCGCCAACGACCTGGTCGCCCTGATGGACGCACTCGGCCATCAGCGGTTCGCCCTGGTCGGCCACGACACCGGAATGCCGATCGCCTACGCCCTGGCCGCCGATCACCCGGAAAAGGTCGAACGCTTGGTCGTCGCCGAGGCTCCCCTCCCGGGCATCAGCACCTCGCCGCCGGTGTTCGGCCCCGAGTGGCTCAACGACAGGGTGTGGCACATCGGCTTCAACCGGCTCGCCGAGGTGAACGAGCAGCTCGTCAGAGGGCGGGAAGACATCTACTTCGGGTACGAGTTCGACATCAACGCCGTGAAGAAACTGCCCGACGACGCCGTCAAGTACTACATCCGCGGACTTGCCCGCGATCGCGATGCCCTGCGCGGCAGCTTCAACTTCTACCGCGCATTCGACACCACGACTGCGCAGAACGTGGAACGCCAGAAGGCCGGCCTACTGGCCGTGCCCGTCCTGGCGATCGGCGGAGCGGCAAGCATCGGTGAAGGGGCCGGGGTCACCATGAAGGCTGCCGCACACGACGTGCAGGCCGTGGTCATCCCCAACTGCGGCCACTGGGTCGCCGAAGAGGCCCCCGAGGAAATGCTGGCCGCGTTGACCACATTCCTCGCCCCGTACCGCGACCGTGGATAACGACTCGGTCGGCGAGAGCTGATCGTGAGCTGGCCGAGACAGGGCGACGGCCGCGCGGGTTCTTCAATTGTGATTAAGAAGTGGGCTCGCGCGGCCCTGTCCCATCCAGCCTTCACCGGCATCTTTCGAGGAATGCCTTTGCGCGAGCGGGTCTGCGATCCGCTCGGGAGGAAGAACACCGCAGCGCGCGCTGTCGAGCCGCAGCTGCCACCTGCGAGCCGGCGGTCTGCCGCCGTGTGATGCGGAGCGGCGCATGATACGGCGGTCGCGCGGTGCCGACCGCCGAGATGGTGGCCACGATAGCAAGAGCGCGCACAATAGGAGAGCGGCAGCAAGGGGCCCGGGAAAGGAGGGCATTATGCTTAAGGAGCGTGAGTCCGGGATGCGGTTATCGGACGAGGAATTCGCGGCTCAGCGTAGGCAGCGGTTCGGCCGGTTGCCCGCCCAGATGCGACCCGAGGATTACGTCGTACTGATCGAATCCAGCGTTCGCCCCGGCCGGCCGGCGGCGGCTGGCAGCGATGATGAGTGGATGGTGCGCAACCCGTGCCTCTGACCGCCGACCAGATCCAGGGCACCGCTACAGTTTGTGCCCGAGGGGAAACACGAACCGAAACCCAACGGAGGCCATGGCTCTCCGGCGTTATCCGGCTGTCCTAGCGCCGGGACTGTAAAACGAACTGTGAAACTCCTGATGAAGGACCAGCACGGCGCAGAATTCTCGTTCTCCGGTGGCCGGATTCAGGACTGCGCCATCCAGCAGGACTCGTGCGCCACCGCCCTGGCGAAGGATCTCCACTGCCTGCTCAACTTCACGCCGAAACCCGATCTTTGCTCCGGGGTCCCGGTTCGCAGGAAAGGTATTGCCAACGACTTGTTGTAACTTGCGATAAGATCCTTTGGATTTTCGAGGCGGCCGGAGCCCGACGTCGAGGCCAAACCGCCGTAAAGACTTTTTTATCCGCGCATCCTAACTGATGTCGCAGCCAGAACGGAAAAGGAGTGGGTACGATGCACGTCAATCTTGAGGTGGTCACGATCCCGGTGTCGGACGTCGACAGGGCGCTGGAGTTCTACCGGGATCGCCTGGGCTGGCGACTGGACGCAGACATCAAGGTCGGCGACGACGTCCGCGCCGTGCAACTGACCCCGACTGGTGACGGCCATACCTCCATCGCGTTCGGCAAAGGCCTGCCGATAGCCGCTGCACCGGGGTCGATGCGGCACCTGGAGCTGGTGACCTCCGACATCGTGGCCACACGGGAGGAGTTGGCCCAGCGGGGCGTCGACATCACCGAGGTCTACCACGGCCCCGGCAGCCCTTTCTGGCCCGAGGCGCGCCAACCCGGCCCCGACCCCGAACGTAAGAGCTACAACTCGTACGCCTCATTCCAGGACCCGGACGGAAACGGCTGGACGCTGCAGGAGGTCACCACCCGCATGCCGGGTCGCGAGGCCCGTTCGTGACATTACAAGCCGCGTCGTTGCTACACCACTGAGGTTCCCCCCGGGATGTGGACACCGGGTTATGCCGCGATCTGGTGCAGCGTAGTCGGTGTGAGGGTCTGTTCGTAGTCCGCGGGGCTCAGGTAGCCCAGTGCGGAGTGGCGGCGCCGGTGGTTGTAGAAGGCGATCCACCGGAACACGTCGCGGCGGGCGTCGGCCTCGGTGGCCCACCGGCGCCGGTCAACGTCGAGTTCACGCTTGCAGGTGGCGAAGAACGCCTCGGCCAGAGCGTTGTCATACGACGAGCCGATCCGCCCCATGGAGCGGCGGACACCGTGGCGGCGGCAGGCGTCGGCGAAGTCACCGCTGCTGTATTGGGCGCCCCTGTCCGAGTGGAAGATCACGTCGTCGACCCGGCCGCCGCGGGCGGCGACCGCCGCGTCGAGAGCGTCGATGACCAGGCTGGTGCGCATGTGGGTGTTGATCGACCAGCCGATCAGGCGGCGGGTCGCGATGTCGATGACCGTGGCCAGATACAACCAACCGGCCCCGACGCGCAGGTAGGTGATGTCGCCGCACCACCGCTGGTCCGGTGCGGTGGCAGTGAAGTCCCGCCTGATCAGGTCCGGCGCCGGCGGGGCGGCCGGGTCCGGGATCGTGGTGCGCTTGCGGCGGCGCAGGTGCCGGCCCACGACATCCCGCTGCCGCATGATCCGCTCGACCCGCTTGCGGTTGACCCGCACACCCTGGCAGCGCAGCTCCACGGTCACGCGAGGCGACCCATAGGCGCCACCAGAGTCGGCGTGCACCCTGGCGATCTGCTCGGCGAGGGCGTCCTCGTCGGCGGCGCGAGCCTGCCGGGCCGCCTCGCTGGCGCTCCACCGGTAGAACCCGGAGCGGGACACCGCCAGGACCCGGCACAGCCGCTTGACGCCGAAGGCGGCGCGGTGGGTGGAGATGAACCGGAAGCGGCTGGTCACCGATCCATCTCCTTCGCGAAATAGGCGGCTGCCTTACGCAGGATCTCCTTCTCCTGCCGCAACTCCGCGACTTCGCGGCGCAGGCGGGCGATCTCGGCGTCCTTGTCCGCCACCGACAGCCCGCCCCCACCCGAGGCCCCGGACCCGTCCGGGTTTGGCGTTCGGCGGCGCGGACCCAGTTCCGCAGCGTCTCGTGACTCATCCCAAGCTCACGGGCTACCTGGTTGATCGGCCGCCCCGACGAGCGGACCAGATCGACCGCGTCACGCCGGAACTCTTCCGTGTACTTCGATGGACGTCCCAACGGGGACACCCCTTCCTCTGGACCAACGTCCAGTCTCAGGGTGTCCACATCTCAGGGGGAAGCCCACCACCTACCGCCTGCCTCACACATGTCGATTTTCGAGTACGCCCGGGACGCCTCATCCAAAGGTGGGCGAACATGCGGGTGCTTGGCGAGGCGTGCACTGAGCCTTGCTGCGCGAAGTTCAACCGGGTTTACGACCCGGCCATCTGGCTGCTCGGCAGTTGCCAGGTCGGGATCAGGGTTGTGCGTTTTTGAACGCGGTGACGAGATGTTTGGTGGTGACGATGGCGTGAGCGTAGGTGGGGCCGTTCAGTTCGTGTGCGGCGTGCATCCTTTCGGGGTTAAGGGCGGCGGTGGCGTCCCGGACTAGCGTCACGTGGTAGCCGAGCTCCATGGCGTAGCGGCCAGTGGATTCGATGCACGTGTCGGCCAGCAGGCCAACGACCGCTACGTGGGTGATGCCGTGCTGCTTGAGCAGGAAGTCCAGGTCGGTGTTGGCGAATCCGCTCTGCCCCCAGTGTTCCTGAGCGACGACGTCACCCGTTTGCGGCTGGAAGTCGGGGTGGAAATCCCCACCCCAGGAGTCCCGGGCGAAGTTGTGGTGCTGTTTCTGGTAGCGCTGGCCGGAGGCGAGGTGGTCCCAGGTCTCGTAGTCGCCTGGCTGCCAGCGGTGGTGCGGGACGAACACCACCCGTATGCCGGCCTCGCGGGCGGCGGCGATCACGGCGCGCAGGTTGTCCAGCAGACCCACCTCCTTCGCGATGGGCTCCACTTTCGGCCAGGTCTGGCCGCCCTCAGAGATGAAGTCGTTGTAGGGGTCAACGAGCAGAACTGCCGTGCGGCCGGGGTCGTAGGTCTCAGTCATGGTCTCTCCTTAAGAAGATCTGGATGACTCAGCTCATCCAGACTCCGGGGGCTTAATCACCCTAAAGGCGGGTTGTGCAGATCAACCGGCTGTTTCGGCTTCTGGTGCAGCTTGAGCGTCAGCTAAGCGGTCGGCGGCATGCCGGGTTGCCTTCTGCTCTTGCCTCGAGGACGAGAGGGGGTCAGTCGACCCATCTGGCGCGCCCGCTCGTAGCCCGGACGCCGGCCGGCTCCCTAGAGCAAGCTGACGTCCGAGGCGGCGATTTCGTGAGTGTCGTCGTCGGCGATGAAGCCGACGTGGACCGGCTGTCCGGTGGACCGTTGGCGTCGCAGCGCAGAGGGGCCCGAGGGGCGTGGGCAGTAGCAGTCACCCCATTGCTGGAGCGCGGCGAGGATCACCTGTAGATCCTGGCCGGCAGGGGTCATGTGGTAGCTGTCCCGGTGCCGGCTTCCCGGCGCCTGGTACGTCCGCTTGCGGAGGACTCCCGCCTCGACCAGTGTCTTCAGCCGGGTGCTGAGCAGGTTTGACGCGATGCCCAGCGATGACTGGATTTCGGCGAAGCGGTGCTTTCCGGTGTAGATCTCGCGGATGATCAGCAGCGTCCAGCGCTCTCCCAGCACCTGTAGGCTGCGTTCGATTGAGCAGGTCGGCTCGTCATGCACGGCTTTGGGCATGGTCCCTCCTTCACGTCGCTGGCCCACGGGATCACCGACAGTCTAGCTTGCGTTTCGTTATGCAACCCAGCCTCGGTGTGGCAACCGTCATGGCGGCCACACCGAGGCTGGATCGTGCTTCGCCGGCTGGTGGCCTGGCTGGATCGGTTACGCCTGGTCTGGCGCCGACTCGGTCACGCGCTGGCCGAGCCGGCGTTCCAGGTCACCGTCTGTGCTGAGGCCGAGGCTCACGAGCTTGGTCAACCGGGCGATGGTTTCGGGGCGGCCGGCGGTCTGGAAGAAGTCCGCGAGGCCGGGCGGGAGATCGCTGTCGGCCGGGAGTGTCGCGTCGTCGACGTAGCGTTTGATGCCGGCGATGGCGTAGCGCTCGAAGCTGGCCAGCCGCCGTGCGATCGCGTCGACCTCGCCGTCGAGCTGGGCGTCGGAGAACAGGCGGTTGACATAGCCGTACTGTTCGGCCCGTGGGCCGTCGAAGTCGTCGCCGAGGAGGACGACCTCCAGGGCCCGGCCGCGGCCCATCAGCCTGGACAGTCGGGCCATCGGCCCGCCCCCGGGAATCAATCCCATACCGACTTCGGGTTGTCCGAGAACGGTGTTTTCCCGTGAAGCGAACCGCAGGTCGCAGGCGAGGACGAACTCGCTGCCCGCGCCCCGGGCTCGCCCGCGGATCGCGGCGATGCTGACCACGGGGGCCCGGCTGAGCCGGGCGGTGAGGTCGAGCCAGGGGTGCATGCCGGTCGGCCCCGGCCCCATGGACACAGTCTTTGCGGGGTCACCCTCGGTGTCGTAGTGGGCCAGGTAGAAGTCGGGGTTCGCACTATCGAACACCACGACCTTCAGATCCGGATCGCTCTCGATCTTGTCGACCAGGTCGGCGAGTTCCTCGACCGTGGTCGCGGTGATGGTGTTGATCGGAGGATGCTGGAACGTCACACGCCAGTAGCCGGGTGTCCGGACCTCGATCGCGAAGTGCGTGTAGCGGGTGTCGCTCATGAGTCTTGGTGCCCTTCATCGGGCCGCGTACAACGCGGCGATGTCGTTTGGCAGTGCGGACTTGATCTGGCGGCTGAATTCGTCGACGAGCACTTCCTCCTCGCCGGAGAGGAGTCCCTTGATCGCGGCCCGGGCGACCTCCTCAGGGCTAATCTTGGGCTGGTCGACGCCGGCGGACAGGTCGGTGTCGACGTACCCGACATGTACGCCCAGAACGTGGGTTCCCTGTCCGCGCAGAGCCAGCCGCATCGCGTTGGACAGCGACCACTGCGCTGCCTTGCTCGCCGCATAACCAGCTGCGGGCTCCAAAGCAAGCCAGGATGCGGCCGACAGCATGTTGATGACGGCTCCGCCACCGTTGCGCGCCAGTGTCGGCGCGAACGCCTGGGTGACAGCCCAGGTGCCGAAGTAGTTGACCTCCATCTCGCGCCGGGCGTCGTCCAGTGACGCGGTGAGCACCGACCCCGCGAAGGCGGTTCCCGCGTTGTTGACCAGGATCGAGAGTTCGCCGATCGTCTCGACCGCCGTGGCGATGGTGGCCGGGTCCGTGACGTCCAGCTGGATTGGCACGACCTCGGGGTCGGTGATCAGTTCGGGGCGGCGTGCCGCGGCGTAGACCGTGGCGCCGTGCGCGACAAGCTCACGGGCGAACGCCCGACCGATGCCCCGGTTGGCGCCCGTCACCAACGCGGCCTTGCCGTGGATCTGCATTGCTTCTTCTCCCGTTCAGTACTGGAGGTCGTCCGACCTTCGCGACGCCAATGTTAGCAGCTGGCTTTTAGAACGCAAGCCAGGGTTGGGTCGGACGCTCAGCGAAGCCGTACGCGCGGACCCCGAGTCCGCCGGCCGGGCCTGCGGGATGGCGTCCGGCTGGATCGCCAGCCGTGCCTGGTGTTCTGGACAGCGCGGCGCGTACTAGCTTTCAAAAGAGCACCCAGCTAGCCTGCCGTGCATGGGGAAGCTCGGCCCCGACCGGGGCAGAAGTAGGCATTTCCGTCACCTAGCCGCAAACAAGACCCAAGGAAGGTTCCATGTCTGAAATGTTCCCGCCCCACTCACGGCGGAGGTTTCTTTCCACCTCTGCCGCCGCGATGGCGCAGCGACCGCTGGATCGCTCGGTCTGTTCCCTGCCCAGTCGGCTATAGCTGCGGAAGCAGTCACTCCCCGCGGTTGGTCAGCGGGCGGGAGTGTCGAAGGTTCCGTTGCGCAGGCGCCGCACCTGCCGCCGGGGTTCACCAAGACGTTCACCAGCCGGTTCGTCCACGCCAATGGCCTGCGCCAGCACGTGGTCATCGGCGGCGACGGGCCGGCCCTGCTGCTGGTGCACGGCTGGCCCGAGACCTGGTACGCCTGGCGCCTGCTGATGCCCACACTGGCCAAGGACTTCACCGTCATCGCAGTCGACCAGCGCGGCATCGGTCTGACCGACAAGCCCCAGGACGGGTACGACACCGCCACCCTCGCCAACGACCTGGTCGCCCTGATGGACGCACTCGGCCACCAGCGATTCGCCGTGGTCGGCCACGACACCGGAATGCCGATCGCCTACGCCCTGGCCGCCGACCACCCGGAGCGGGTCAACCGCCTGGTCGTCGCCGAAGCCCCCTCCCGGGCATCAGCACCTCGCCGCCCGTGCTCGGCCCCGAGTGGCTCAACGACAGGGTGTGGCACATCGGCTTCAACCGGCTCGCCGAGGTGAACGAGCAGCTCGTCAGAGGGCGGGAAGACATCTATTTCGGCTTCGAGTTCGACATCAACGCCCTAAAGAAACTGCCCGACTACGCCGTCAGGTACTACATCCGCACCCTCGCCGCCCACCGCGACGCCCTGCGCG
Organism: Micromonospora inositola; assembly: GCF_900090285.1. Classification (NCBI taxonomy): domain Bacteria; kingdom Bacillati; phylum Actinomycetota; class Actinomycetes; order Micromonosporales; family Micromonosporaceae; genus Micromonospora; species Micromonospora inositola. The sequence goes on from NZ_LT607754.1 coordinate 5,789,569, forward strand.
GCAGCTTCAACTTCTACCGCGCGCTCGACACCACGCTCGCGCAGAACGTGGAACGCCAGAAGGCCGGCCTGCTGACCATGCCGATCCTGGCGATCGGCGGAGCGGCTAGCGTCGGCGAGGGGGTTGGGGAAACGATGAACACTGTCGCGCACAACGTGCAGAGCCTGGTCATCCCCGACTGCGGCCACTGGGTCGCCGAGGAGGCGCCCGAGGAGATGCTGGCGGCACTGACCACGTTCCTGGCCCCAGACCGCGACCGTGGATGACGACTCAGTCGGCGACAGCTGATCGTGGGCTGGCCGTGACATAGGGACGGCCGCGCGGGCACTTCGAGAGTGTGACCAAGAACTAGGCCCGCGCGGCCTTGTCCCAATCACCGCGAAAGCGCGTGAGCCAATGGTCGGACGATCGAGTCATTTTTCTCATACGCTAGCGAAGTGGGCAGATCTGGACCGGAGCCGGAGCGGCACGGCGCCGAGTGGGAACTGATCGAGGCTGCTGTCCGCCCGCGCCGCGAGCCGCGCCAGGTGGTGTTGCGCCGTGCGATCATCGGCGGCGCGGTGTCGCTCCTCGTCGCCCTGATCATCGGGGCCGGGTTCATTGCCGCCTACATCGGCGCCCTGCACGATCCGCAGCCGAAGGACGTACCGGTCGGCGTGGTCCGGGCCGATCAGCCCGCGCAGACCCTCCTCACCGCCGTGCGGGCGCAGGGCCGGCAGCTCAAACCCGTCGGGTACGCCGACCGCGCCGCCGCCGACGCGGCACTGTACCGGCGCGACATCTACGCGGTGCTCGCCAGCGGGACCGGCGCGCCCGGACTGACCCTGACCACCGCGAGCGCCGCCGCACCCGCCGCCACCGGGGTGATCGCACACACTCTGACCGTGGCGGCCCAACGCGCGCAGGTCCCGCTCACCGTGACCGACGCCGTGCCCGTCGACGCCGACGACCCACGTGGCGTGGCGCCGTTCTACCTGACCGTCGGCCTGGTGATCGGCGGCTACTTCGGCGCCATCGCGCTCGGCGCGGCGGTGGGCACGGTGCCACGCAACGTGTCCCGGGAGGCCATCCGGATCGGCGCCCACGCGCTGCACGCCGCCCTGCTCGGGCTCGCCGGCGCCCTCATCACCGGACCCGGCCTGGGGATCTGGGACGGTCGCTTCGTCAGCCTCTTCGGCGCCGGGGCGCTGTTGGCCTTCGCCGCCGCAATGTTCGCGGCCGCCGTGCAGGGCTGGCTCGCGCGACTCGGCACCGGGCTGATCATCCTGTTGCTGGTGGTGCTGGGCAACCCCGGATCCGGGGGCATATACCCGCCCGAGTTCCTGCCGAACTTCTTCCGGGACATCCACCTGTGGGACATCCCAGGACTGGGCTCTGATCTGATCAAGTCGGTGATCTACTTCCCGCCCGATGCGGCCAAGTGGCCGGCTGCCAAGCTCGGCATCTGGGCCGTCGCCAGCATCCTCGTGCTGTTCGCCGCCACCGCGGTGCTCGGGCGCCCCCGGTCCCGTGCGGCGCGCGCCCGCCACGGTCGCGCCCGGATGGAGTAACGCCTGGCGCGAGCGCGGCCCAGCGATACGCGCCTTCCTCGAAACCGCCCTGGTCTCAACTGAGTTCGGAGACAAGTGGCGGTCCCTGATGCAAGAGAACATTACCGTCGCGGCGGAATTCATCGAACGGCAGCGTCCGGTGGGACACCTCCCCGCCGGCCCGCCGACCTCACGCCGCCTAGCCTCGGCGCTCTTCTGGATGGTCGAGCACGAGCTTACGAACTCTTCCGCGTGCGCGGCCGTGCAGCGGAGATCGAACTGGTAGAAAGGCTCGCTTTGATGTGGCAGCGGGCCGTGGGGGTGGCATGACCACACCTCCACGGCCCTCATGCGACCGTCAGGCGCTGCTCACCGATTCCATCACGGGCAGTGGGCGGGTCTGCCGGGCGAGCAGGAGGACTGCCATCGCCGCGGTGAGGAGGGAGACCGGGATGTAGATGGCGGGTGCCACTGCGGCGGCCGGCATATTCAGCAACGCGGGCTGAGGGCGATAGCGACGGCGAGAGCACCGTTGTGGATGCCGATCTCCATCGACGAGGCGACGGCCTGGGGTCGCTCGACGCGGGCGAGGCGGGGCACCCAGTAGCCGATGACCAGGTTCAGGACGCTGAACGCCGCCGTGAGCGGAAGGATGGAGCCGAAGGAGCGGCCCAGCTGGTCGGCGTTGTGCAGGATCGCACCGACGGTCACCACCGCCAACACGATAAGCGCGACGATCCGTACGGCGCGCCTGAGAGTCTGCGCAAGGCCCGGGCGAAGGCGCCGCAGCGTGATGCCTAGGGCGACCGGCAGCACGACGGTGACGATCAGCGTGACGACACCGTGCGGTTGCAGTCCGATGTTGTGGGCGTGACCGACGTAGTGGCGGGTCACGCCCCACATGACGAGCGGCAGCGTGACCACGGCGACCAGCGAGTTGACCGCGGTGAGGGTGATGTTCAACCCGATGTCACCGCGGGCGAAATGGCTGTAGACGGCCGCGAGCGTTCCGCCGGGCGATGCGGCCAGGAGCAGCATCCCGACCGCGGTGTCGGTGTCCGCGCCGGTCAGCGCGAGCAGCGCCAGGCAGAGCGCGGGCATCAACACCAGTTGGCAGGCCAGTGCGGTGCCCACTGCACGCGGCACCCTCATCACGCGGGCGAAGTCCGCGAAGGTGAGGGCCAGTCCCAGGCCGAGCATGATGACCGCCAGGGCGAACGGCAACACCAAGTGGTCAAGACAGAGCTGTGCAACATCTTCTCCTGGGGATCAGTGCTGGTGGTATTCGCCGACCGACTTGGCGAAGAAGGCACGCAGTGCCTCCTTGTGGTCGTCCTTCAGGAACAACTCGGACAGTTCGTCGACCTGCCGCCGGTGCGCCTCGTCCCGGCTCATCTCCAGGGCGTCGTTCACGCAGCGCTTGGTGGCCTCCACCGACAGGGGGGCGCAAGTCGCGATCCGCTCCGCCTCCGCCAGCGCGACGTGCATGAGCGCCTCGGGTGCGCACACCTCGGTTACCAGTCCCCACGCCGCGGCCCGCTCGGCTCCGTAGCGTTCGCCGGCGAGGAGGATCTCCTTGGCCGGCCCGAGTCCCACGATCCTGGCCAGGCGCCAGAAGTTCGCCATGAGGCGCACGTTGACCCCGGCCGCGACGAAGGACGCCTCGCTCGACGCGACGCGGATGTCGCAGGCCAGGGCCAGCTCGAACCCGCCGCCGACGGCCGGCCCGTTGACCGCGGCGATCACCGGAGCACGGAACCTCTCCAGGCCGTCGACGATCCGCTCGAAGTCCGCCACGAAGTCCGGCAGTTCGGTCCGGCTCATCCGCTGGTCCTGGACCAGGTCCGCGCCGGCGGTGAACACACCTGCGGCCCCGGTGAGGACGACCGCACGAACCTCTTGGTCCTCCAGCCGGTCGATGGCCGTCTTCAGGTGCGCCCGGCTCTCCCAGGAGAGGGTGTTGACGGGCGGGTTGCTCAGTGTGATCACCACGACGTGCGGGGTGTGGTGCCGCAGCTGGACTGCGCTCACTTCTCCTCCTTGGCCACGCCGGCGGCCAGCAGGGCCTCGATCTCGGACGGGCTGAAGCCCGCCTCGGTCAGTACGTTGGTGGTGTGCTCGCCCAGCAGCGGGGCAGGACGGTGAATGGCTGCCGGAGTGTGGGAGAACTTGACGGGCACTCCGATGTGCTTGACCGGCCCTGCCGTGGGGTGTTCGACCTCGACGAGCATCCGCCTGGCCCGGACCCGGGGGTCGGAGTAGACCTGACCGATGTCGTACACGGGTCCGGCGGGAATGCCGTGTGGCAGGAGGATGTCCATCCACTGCTCGGTGGTGTGCTCCAGGAACTTCTTCTGCAGTTCCTCCGTCAGCGACGGGCGGTTGGCCAGACGGGACATCGGATCGGCAAACATAGAAGAAAGTCAAAGCCCTGACCAGCGTGTATGCTGGTCAGGGCCTTTTGTCTGCCGGGACGGCCGGATTCGAACCGACGACCCCTTGACCCCCAGAACTATCCGCCACACGTCCACGCACGTCACGCACGCTATTCCCAAGATCAGGACGTGTAGTCGACGGCATGCGGCCACCCATCGCGCACGCCGTGTGGTCCCCACCTGGTCTCCGGGCGCTACGCAACCGGTTGGCTACGAGCCAACCCAACCGACCCTCGGTACCCGGGCTCGCTGGGGTGATGCTGCGGGCCGCCCGTCGGCCTCTTGCAGACTAGGTGTGGACTGCCCGCCCGCCAATGGACGTCCGGAAGGTGACGTACGCCGTGGTCTCTCCGCGGCGGCCTGCAGCAAGCACCTGCAGGCCTTCGCCGGAACTCCGGTTACACATTGTCACCCCGTTGGACGGTTTTGCCGTTACCAGCCACTGTGCCCTCCGCTGATGACCAGCGACCGAGCAGCTTCGACCATTGACCTTCTGCGCCTGCATCAGCCCCAGGCGCCGGAATTCTGCAGCGGTGGAGGAACTCGATGCTCTTCCAGACCGCCCCAAACCCCGGCACGTGTCGTTGGCCCGAACGGTGGCCACTCACTCCGAGGTAACGGGTGTAGTCCACGCAGCGCTCCAGGTTACCTGGCCAATCTTGCCGTCGGCCTTGCCGTCAACCAGCAGGCCCTTTTGCTCCTGGAACTGCTTGCACACCTTGGCCGTGCGGTCGTTGTAAAGACCATCGGTGCCGATGTGCCAGCCGCGCACATGCATGCGCTGCTGCCAGGCCCGCAGTCCGTCGCGGTAGGCCTTGGGCCCTTGCTGCCCAGTCACCGCGTGCGGGCCGGCCGTCGCAGGTCCGTAATACCAGCCTTTCGGCAGGGGGAACGGCGGCACCTCCGACGGAGTTCTTCCCACCCCCGGGTACGCGGGATAGCCATATCCGACGATGTGTGAGCGTCGTACCACCCGGTCCACACGGTCGCTGACGTTGCCCTCGATCGTGACGATACCGCCGTCTGGCAACGTCCGGATCACGATGCCGACATGGTTGATCCGATCAGGTCCGCCCGGCAACTGGAAGAAAGCGATTGCGCCGCGCCGTGGCCGCGACCCCCACTGGTTCTTTCCCTTGAACCAGTTGGCGTGACTGGGCGTGAAGGCAAAGCGCCCCACAATCTTGGACAGGCCCGCCTGGTCCGCGCACCACGACACGAACATGTCGCACCAGCGCACGTTCTCGAAGCCGGACGCGTACCACTTGCCATACTTGGTGAGGTTGTTCGGGCCCTCGTGATAGCCACGCTCTCCATCCGCGATCGCAATGATCTTGTCCGCTGAGCTCATGACTCGTCGTCCTCCTTGTCTGGGGGCACGTCAACCGCTGCCGCACTCTGGTCCCCGTCTTCGGGTTGTACGTCGCTGTCGGTGCCCCGCTGCTCCTTCAATTCGGCCAGCTCATCAAGCAGCTCGGACTCACGCTCTGACATGGGGTCCACCTCCGATGGCGCAATTGTCAATACTTGTGGATGAAGGATCTTGGTTAACCGACAACGCAACCAGCGTCACTGCATCAGACGGCGTGGCTGGCGTCTGCGCTGCTTATCGTTTTGCTGTGAGGCCACCGCCGCGCACAGCCCTTCGAACAGGGACGGCTCTCCACTGAAGAACGGCTGCTTGCCGGCGAGGAAGAGAACCCTGCCGTCTTCGGGGTCGAGCACGGACCGCCCAACGGTACGGAGCACCTTCCGGCCCGTCTGCGGGTCGGTAAAGATGAGCTCGCCCACTGTCGTCTCGGTGGCCGAGTTGAAGTCGCCCGCCACGGCGAAATCTGTCGTGATGATGTTCGATTGCGTGTACGGCACCGCGGCTCGGGTGAGCGGGTTGCTCCATGAGGCGCTCGTCCAGCGCTCGTGGTTGAGGACTCGCTCGATGTTGCCTTCGCCGTCGTACCAAATCGTCAGGCGCTGGTGTTCCACGCCCTGGTCGAAGATGTGGAACGCCTCGGCGCCGTCGCCGCAGACGATCCCCGTGTCGACGGGTTCCTCGACGCGCTCGCGGGTCCCCGAGCAGATCGTGCCCTCGCCGACAATCGTGCAGGTGAGGAAAGTCGGCGGGGGCGGATTGAGGTCGTCGGTCGCCGACTGCGCGGCAATCGCCGATGGGGCCCCGGTCAGCAGGGCTAACGCCCCGAGGGCCGCGAAGACGATCCCACGTCGCATTGCGATGACCATGATGGCCCCCACTTCAGACCGCCGCCGTTTATCGGCGAGCCGACGATCCTCATCGTCTGCGTGACGCGACATGTCGCACCAGTAGGCCGTGTCACTCAGTGACCCGGGTCGTAGATCCGACAAGTGGTCCGGAACCGCTGGGCCGATAATTTCGCCATGGACGATCACACCGTCACCGGCAGAGTCATGGCAGTTCTCGATGCAGTGGCGCATCTTTCCGGTCGGGCGACCCTGGCCGCGCTCACGCGCATCACCGGCATCCCAAAGCCCACGGTCCGGCGAATCGCCGCGGACCTGGTGATTCGGGGCATGCTCGAGCGCGACGTTGACGGCTACCGGCTCGGTGCGCACCTGTTCCACCTCGGGGCGGAAGCGGCAAGACAGCAGGGTGTTCGCCGCGACGCGGCGCCCTTCGTCCAGGACCTCTTCGCGCGTACCGGAGAAATCGCCTGGATGACCGCGTTCACCGACACGAGCAACACGCTTGTGGAGAGCGCATTCGGAAGCCAACACATCGACGATATGCGCAGGCCCTGGCCGGCGGTCATCCGCAGCGCCTATTTCCTGGCGACCGCCGCCGGGCGCCTCGTACTGGCGCATCGTCCGGAGCTGGTCGACGACGTGCGATCACAGCCGCTACCCAGACTCACCCCGTACACGGTCACGAACTGGGGCCAGGTCGCCAATGCCGTCGGACTCGTCCGTGACAGCGGGGTTGCGATCGAGCAAGAACAGACGACGCTCGGTTACAGCTGCATCGCGGCAGGCGTACACGACCGGCAGGGCAAGCTTGTCGGCGCCATCGGCGTCTGCGGTCGCACCAGCACCTTCGTCGCCGAACGCCTGCGCAGGCCCGTCCGGAGCGCGGCCAACCAATTGAGCCAGATGGTCGCCGCACCGTACTGAACGGGAATAGGCGCTAGTGTCCTGAGTCGTTGATTCGTTACGAAGGTTGAGTAGGCTCGGGTTATGCCCACCCAGGCGTTGTTCCGGGTTGTGGGACTGCCCCCGGTTTGATTGACTCATGACCTGTGAGGATGTGCTCGTCGCTGGAAGGATGTCGGCCATGCCGAAAGCATTCCCGCCGGAGTTCCGCCGTGACGTGGTCGCGGTTGCCCCGTCAGGTCGCTGATTGACTGTCTCCAATACAGGTGAATCTGAGTGCTTCCGGTTGCGCAATGGACGAGAGAGCAACAGCTAACGCCCTGCCTTGGCTGCTGCCATCCCGTCTGGCCGCCGACCCACACTCCGTGGAGCGGGCCAGGGCCTGGAGCCCCGACGGGCAACGGATCGCTCTGCTGGCATACGACGGCTGCGCCACCCTTCGGTGCGCCGACACCGCCGAGATGCTCCGGCGCTCCTGGCGGATCGAGTTCCTTGACGCGGCCACCGGCCGCCCAGTCGGCGACGCCATCCCGGTCCCCGGCTCGGCAGTAGAGCTGGTCGCCTGGCGAAAAGGTGATCCGGTAGTGAAGCGGCAGTCGCCGGAGGCGGATCAGGAGAAGCGGCACGCCGCTCTCGCGGCGGTCTCCGTCCGCGGCGGGGAGCAGGTGCTGCTGACCGCCCCGGGCGGCGTCAGCGACCTTGAGGTTCCCGGCGACCTGCTGGACCGGGCCGCATTCGGCGGTCCGGAACCGCGTCCGTCCCATTCGCCGCACCACCGTGGTTGTACGCCACGCTCGCGGTACCGCTGCTGCTCGCCGTCCTGGCCCTGGTGCGTTGGCAGCGCCGACGCTCAGCCGACGAGTCGCTAACCCTGCATGGGCATGCAAGTGGCGGCACAGCATGAGCAAATGGCCGGGGAGTGGTGCCGCTCCTTCATAGCCCAGCTCCCTGGCTGGGCTATGTCAAGCCTAGGAGGTCACCAGCGGGCCGGGGCCGCGCCGGCGCGGCCCGCTTTGCGGGCCGCTTGACGAAGCGAGGAGCACAACTCGGCAGGGAACAGGGCCCGCCACATGCCTGACCACCGGTCAAGGAGCGTCAACGACCGTCAATTTGACCGATCGTGGTCCCCAGAAAGCCGGAAAGGCTGACGCGATATCTCGGGCCAGCCTCCTGACCTGCTGTTTCACCTTGTCGGGACGGCCGGATTCGAACCGACGACCCCTTGACCCCCAGAGATCGGCAATGCGGTCCCATTCGGCTCGCACCGCTGGTCGGCGGTCCGATGGCGGCCACCGTGGTTCCGCTTGGTGCCGTCGGTTGCTGTACATCGCTGCTGTACGTCAGGTCCGTTAGTCGCCCGCCTGCCGTAGATCGGCATTATCACAGCTGGCCGCTGAGAGGTATTGCTAACATGCGGACGTGTGTCGGTACTCAGAGACCACCTACAGGGTCCACTACGTGTGTGTGCCGTGCCGTCGTAGTCACAAGTACGCCTGGGACGACGCGAAGCACCCATGTACGTCGTGTCGACAACCGATGGTCTTTGCTGGGCACGACTTTGCGGCGCCCCGCCGGCGGAACGACTCCGGTTGGGCCGCGGTTGCGGCAGTTCTCGGGGCGGGGCTGCGCTACGAGGGTTTCGAGACCTGCGGGTGTTCGCGGGAGCCGAAGTTCCGGCCACGAACGAGCGCCCAAGTTCGGATGCGGCGCCGGGTCGCCAGCCGCCTTGGGCTGTCGGAGGCTGAGGCACTGGCTGCTCGGGATCCCCACGACCTTCGTTGACAAGCCGAGGCATCGCGGTAGGCGATTGGATTGAGTACCAGGCTTGAACCCTGAACCCCTCCGGCCGGCTGTGGATCACCTCAGATCGGACGGATCGGCGTCCGGACCTGGGCGAGGTCTCTCGTTGCCTTACAACGGTTGACAGCCCTTGTCGGCCTCAGTTGTGCCCGGCTTGTGCCCGAAGATCTTGTCGTTCTCCTTCTCGTCCGCGATCTAGTGGAGTCAAGGAGCCCAGCGGCTTGTCGGTGCAGGCGGTTCTGGCACGGGCCTCACGACGGCTGTCGGTGCTGTCTGCCAATATCTGCGAGAGATCGGTAGGGGCCCGGGATAACCTCCCGCGGTGACCTCACCTGACCAGCCCCTCGTGGCCCCCTGTTTCGCCGTACCGCACCCGCCCGCCACCGACCGATTCCGCCTCGAGCCCCTCGGCCCTCAACACAATGCCGCCGACCACGCCGCTTGGACCTCCAGCATCGCCCACATTCGGGCCAACCCCGACTTCGCCGGCCGCTCCTGGCCGCCGCCAGGAGGCATGACCCTGGAGGCCAACCTCGACGACCTACGCCAGCACGCGGAGGACTTCGACCGGCGCGTCGGCTTCACCTACACCGTCCTCTCAGTCCCAGAAGACGACGTCATCGGCTGTGTCTACATATACAGCTCACGTCACGAGTCCGGTGTCACTGACGTCCGCTCCTGGGTCCGCGCGGACCACGCTTCCCTCGACACCGAGCTCTACCGCGTCGTCAGCGACTGGCTGGCCCGCGAGTGGCCCTTCGAGCGAGTGGCGTACGCGCCTCGCTGAGCCATGCTCCGTGCCGGCGCTTCCCGAAGCAGCATGCAGAAGGCCCGCAGGCGTTCCTCCGGGCCTTCTGATTTGATTCACTGGCGTGGGATTTGAACCCACGACCTCTTCGTCCCGAAAGAATGATCAGCCGTCGATGAGCTGGGCGAGTAGCTGGGCTGAGCTGCCGGAACGGTCCACCGCCGTCCGTGGACGTCCGGCGTCGGCCGCCCCGGTCGTCACCCAGCTAGTCACCCACCTGCTCGGCACCCGAACCATCCCGATCTCGGGCCAGGCCGTCGGGGAGGTGCCCCGCTCCACCATCTCCGGAACGCGCTCGCTGCCGCAGATCCTCCAACCGGCCTTCCTCGTAAAGCAGCCGGTTCAGCTTTGCGCCGGGCTCGGCTGCGTCCTCGTCGTAGGGCTCGTGGGGCTGCTGGCCGTGTGGTGGGGCGGCCAGCAGCTCTAACGGCCCTCGACAGGGTCGCTGACCTGCGTAGAAGTGGACTCAATGTGGCAGAACCCGAACCGGGTTCCCGCAGCTCAGGGGCCTGTTGTAACGGTTTCCGTGGTGCGTAGGCGAGTGGTCTGACGTGACTGGTGGACAGGATCACCGAAGGGCAGCGCCTTGGTCCACTGGGATCACTGCTCCGCCGACTGGCCGACCACCTGATCGCCAAGAGGGCTGCGCCGGTACAGCACGTGCCGTCCGTCGCGGGCGCGAGTGATCAGGCCTGTCGCGTGGAGGACCTGTAGGTGCTGTGACACGGCGCTGGGTGTGACTGTGAGCCGGCGGGCGATCTCCACGGTCGGTAGCGGTTCGGCAAGGAGGTGGAGCAGTCGCGCTCTGGGCGCGCCGAGGAGCGATGTGACGGCGGTCGCGTCGGCGGTCGGTGTCGGCGCCCAGAGCGTTGCTACTCCACGGCAGGGGTATGCCAGCAGTGGTGGCTCGTCCGGGCTGACTGGCGGGGCGGGCCTGTGGGAGAAGATGGATGGCACCAGCAGCAGTCCTCGGCCGGCTGCCGCGACGTGGTGCCTGCCGATCATCTTGTCGATGTGCAGGACGCCGTCCTGCCAGCGCAGATTCGGGTGCATGTCGGCGAAGAGCAGGCGTGCGCCTCCTACGGCCAGTTGTCGGGCGCGGTAGGTCGTGTCCGCTTCCAGGACGAGTCGCATCTGCGGCCAAGTCGGCTTGATCGCTGCTTGCCAATAGCGGTGCAGGCGGTCGCAGATGGCGTCGCGGAGTGCGAGCACCGGCTCATCCTCGTTCGCGGTGATTTCCTGAAAGACGGCCGGTAGCCCGCCACGTGGGTACACGGCCAGCACGTCGCGGCGTACGACGTCCGGAGGTGTTCGGCGTACGGCGGCCAGTTCGTCCTCGAAGGTCGCGGCGAAGCTCGCCGGCCGGGGCGTGAGGAAGTCCGGAACGCAGCGGTCTGGCCCGACCAGGGACATCAGCAGGTCGGCACCGGGCGCGTCGAGTCTGCCGAGAACCGACCTGCGCCAGGGCACATGCAGCGCGTACAGGCCAGGCTCGCGTAACACTCGCAGGCTGAGCACGGCCTCGTGGATCGGCGAGATCGCGAAGCGGGTGTCCGCGAGGTCTTCGACGCCGAGCATGAAGCTGATCATTAAGCTGCATGCTACATCGCTTGGCGATCGCCGCCAGGGTGCCGTGGACTTTCCGGCATGACACAGATCAACATGACAGACCAGGCCATTCGGCGCACAGCGATCGTCACGGGCGCGGCACGCGGCATCGGCGCCGGAGTGGCCAGGCGTTTGGCGCGCGATGGCCTCGCGGTCGCCGTGGTCGACCTGGTCGAGGAAGACTGCGCCGGCACCGTGGATGCCATCACCCGCGACGGCGGAACAGCGGCGGCGTTCGCCGCCGACGTCAACGACGAGTCGGCCGTGACCGCCGCTGTCGCTCGGATCGCCGCCGAGTTGGGACCACCGACGGTGCTGATCAACAACGCCGGCATCGGCGGCCCCAACGCCGGCGTCGAGGAGACCAGCACCCAGCAGTGGGACGCGGTCGTCGGGGTCAGTCTGCGGGGGGCGTTCTTCCTCACTAGGGCCGTGACCCCCTACATGATGGCGGCCGGCTGGGGACGGATCGTCAACATGTCGAGCATCTCCGCGCTCGGCGATTCCGGCCGCGTCGACTACGCCGCCGCGAAGGCCGGTCTGATCGGCTTCACCAAGTCGCTCGCGCTGCGGCTCGGGCAGCACGGCGTGACGGCGAACGCCATCGGGCCGGGCTTCGTGGTCAGTGACATGACCAGGGTCGCGGCCCAGCGGCGGGGCCGCAGCTTCGACGAGCACCAGCGGATCGTGGCGCAGACCATCCCGGTGCGCCGGGTCGGCCAGCCCGAGGACATCGCGCACACCGCGTCGTACCTGGTCAGCCCCGAAGCCGGGTTCGTCTCCGGCCAGGTCATCTACGTCGCCGGCGGGCCGGTGGACTGACGTGATCGACGCTTTCGGACAGGCGGTTCGCAAATGAGTCGCAGGCTGCTGGTGCTCCTCGCCCTCACCTGCGGGGTCGCCGTCGGAAACATCTACTTCCCCCAGACGATCAGCTCGCTGGTCGCCGCCAGCCTGCACGTCAGCGCTGACTCGGCCGCCCTGGTGGTGACCGCGGTGCAGTTCGGCTATGCCGCCGGGATCTTCCTGTTGGTGCCGCTCGGCGACCGGCTCCCGCACCGCCCGCTGATCGTCACCCTGCTCGGCCTCACCGGGCTGGGGCTGCTCGCCACGAGCGCCGCACCCGCGCTGCCGCCGCTCGTCGGCGCGAGCGCCCTCGTCGGGGTCACGACCGTGGTCGCGCCGATCATCGGCCCCATGGCAGCCGGCCTCGTTGCCGACGACCAGCGCGGCGTGGTCAGCGGCACCCTGCTGAGCGGCTCCATCGCTGGCATGCTGCTGTCCCGCACCGTCGCGGGCACCATCGGCGACTGGTTCGGATGGCGGGCCCCCTACCTGACGGCGGCGGCATCCGTGCTGTTCATCGCCGTGGTCATGGCCCGCGTACTGCCGACAACACGACCGCCGTCCGGGCACCGATACCCGGCGCTGCTGGCCGAGTCGCTGCGCCTGCTGCGCACCGAGGCCGACCTGCGCCGCTCCTGCTTCTACCAGGCGACGGTCTTCGCCGGTTTCTCCGCGGTCTGGACCGCCGTCGCGCTGCTGCTCACCGGCCCCACATACGACTTGGGCGCACCGGCGGTCGGAACGCTCGCACTGGTCAACGCGGCGACAATGCTGTGCACCCCGGTCGCCGGACGGCAGGTGGACCGTCGGGGCAGCGACGCGGTGAACCTGGCCTGCCTGCTCGGGATCATCGCCTCGGCCGCCGTCCTCGCGTTCGCCAGTCTCGGCGGGGCGGGGGGCCTCGCGGCACTGACGCTCGGCACGTTGCTGCTCGACGTCGGAATGCAGTCCGGCATGGTCGCAAACCAGGTACGCATCTACGCCCTGCGGCCCGAAGCCCGGAGCAGACTCAACACCGCCTACATGACCTGCGCCTACCTCGGCGGCAGCCTCGGCTCCTGGCTCGGAGCCCGCGCCTACGCCCACTTCGGGTGGCTGGGCGTATGCGCGGTCCTGGCGCTCCTCGCCGCGATCGCTCTTGCCCGCCACCTGGCGTCAAGCCCTGCCACCGGCCACCCTCGAGCCACAGTCGCCGCCCAGAACACCTGACTAAGGATGATTGTCGTGCCAGCCTCTACCCACCGCGCACCCCTGTCTCCGGATGTGCCGATGCACGATGGCCAGCTCACAGTCTCACTCAACGCGGTGCGTGAGCTGGTGCACGCGCAGTTCCCCGAGTGGCGGAGCCTGCCTGTCGGGCGCGTCGCTTCGCAGGGAACGGTCAATGCCATCTTCCGTATCGGGGAACGGTTCACGGCCCGGTTCCCCCTTCAGCCTCGTGAGGTCGACGCGGCGCAGGGCTGGCTGGAACGTGAAGCGGAAGCGGCCCGAGAACTGATGGGTCGTACGCGATTTCCCACCCCCGAGCCGGTCGCCATCGGTGAACCCGGCGTCGGCTACCCGCTTCCATGGTCGGTACAGACGTGGGTACCCGGTGTCGTAGCCACCGACCAGGACCCAGGTGACTCGTTCGCGTTCGCGCACGATCTGGCCGAGTTCGTCAGTGGCGTGCGAGCCATCGACGCAGGGGGACGCACGTTCACAGGCCAGGGTCGCGGTGGCGAGCTACCAGCGCACGACGGGTGGATGGAGACCTGCTTCGGGCACAGCGAGACGCTGCTGGACGTCCCGCTGCTCCGCCGGATCTGGGAGGTCATGAGGAAACTGCCGCGGGGCGAGGCCCCGGACAGGATGAACCATGGTGATCTCATTCCGGGAAACGTCCTCGTCTCCGACGGGCGGCTGGCCGGGGTTCTCGACGTGGGCGGACTGGGGCCTGCCGACCCTGCCCTTGACCTCGTAAGTGCCTGGCACCTGCTGGAACGCGAGCCACGTCAGGCATTTCGGCAGCAACTCGGCTGCGACGATCTCGAATGGGAGCGCGGCAAAGCGTGGGCCTTCCAGCAGGCAATGGGGGTGGTTTGGTACTACCACCAGACCAACGCCACCATGAGTCGGATGGGCCGACGCACTCTCGCGCGCATCATTGCCGACCCGCCATCAGCCTGAGCCGGCACGCCCGAACGCGTCGTCGCAGCCAGCAAATACCGCCGCGTCGGCCCGCGCCGGATAGCCGCAAGTAACGCGCAGACATTGCGAGGAACCTCGCCGGGTCCGTATCCACCGAGCGGCGGCGTACCGCAGCATGCGGCCGTCCCTGTGGTTCGCGCACCGCCACCTACTGGACGCGCCCTCCGGTCACGCGAACCGCAGAAGCGCAAGTCAGCAGCGAGATCACGTCATGGAGTGGGCCGCCAGGGACTCGAACCCTGAATCCCTCTCGCGCCGCATGGATCATGGCGACCTTCCCTCCGCACGCACGGTCAAGGGAATCCGCGCGGTTCTCCGCTCGGCGCTCTCCCAGGCCGTCGTGGAGGAGCTGGTGGCCAAGAACGTCGCCGCTCTCGTGAAGCTCCCGCCGATCCGCGCCCGCAAAGGAAAAGCGTGGAGCAGCGAGGAAGCCCGCGCCTTCCTGGAATCGTCGCGCGACGGCGACGACTACCTCTACGCCGCATACGTCCTGGTCCTCGTGCTCGGCCTGCGCAAGGGCGAAGTCCTCGGCCTCACCTGGGACCGCATCGAGTGGGACGGCTGGGAAAAGCCGTGCACCCCGCACGGGGAGGACTTCTGCGAGCACTGCCGCGACGACCACGACATCAGCCTGGTCATCGACAAGCAACTCCAACGGGTACGCGGACGGCTGCTGCACCGGGCCACCAAGACCGAAGAGTCCGACGCTCCCCGCCCGCTGCCGGCCATCTGCGTCACCGCGCTGCGGCACCGCTACCGGCAGCAGGAGGCGGCCAGGGACAAGGCGGGCGCGGCGTGGCACGACACCGGCATGATCTTCACGACCCGCTACGGGCTGCCGGTCGAGCCGCGGAACTTCAACCGGTCCTACGACAGTCGCATCGTCCGCGCTGGCGTCCCGAAGATCACGGTCCACGACGCCCGGCGCACCTGCGGTTCCCTGCTGGTCGACCTGGACGTGCATCCCCGGGTCGCCATGGCGATCCTGCGACACGCGGACTTCTCGATCACGATGGAGATCTACAGCCAGGTCTCATCCAAGGCCACCCGGGAAGCCCTCCGGAAGCTCGGCCAGAGCCTCGATCAATGAGCCGTTGCTGTACTTCGCTGCTGTACAGGACCAGAAGAGGCCATCCGGAAGACCGAATGGCCTCTGACCTGCGTCGGGACGGCCGGATTCGAACCGACGACCCCTTGACCCCCAGTAGTCCGGTGGCCCAGCGGCATGCTCACGCGCGTTTGCCCAGGTCGCCTGAGCATAGATCGGCCGAGTAAAGGAGTCTTCGCACGACTCCCCTGCCTCCATGGACTTCCCTGGCCAGACGAGCAGGACGTGACCTCCCACCGGCTGCCGTCGTGTCGGAGGGGGGACACGAACCGAAACTCCACGCCCGCTCGTCCTGACCAGTGAGTTCCTACTCGGCCGCGAGGGATGAGTGGTGTAGGCCTGGCCGGGTCCGCCGCCTCGCCGAGCGGGACCGCCTCCAGCACGACCCGCACCGGCCCGACCGAGGCCAGATCGGCCGAGCGCGGGATCACCGCGGCCCGCCGAGACCGCCAACCCACGCTTTGCTAAACGCCGCTCGCGAGCAGACACCCCTGCCCTCGTCCATCACCTCGGGAGGCGTAGCCCGTGCATGCCGCCGTCGACGGCCAACGCGGAGCCGGTCGTGGCAGCGGCCGCCGGCGACGCCAGGTAGTGCACCGCGTCGGCCACCTCCTCGGCCGTGACAAGCCGGCCCGTCGGCTGCCGCGCCTCCAGCCGGCGCCGCTCCCCGTCCGGGTCCGCGGACGTGGCGAGCAGCCGGGCGACCCACGGGGTGTCGACAGTGCCGGGGCACACGCAGTTGACGCGGATGCCGTCGACGATCAGGTCGGCGGCCATGGCCAGCGTCATCGCGTGTACGGCGCCCTTGGTCGCCGAGTACAGGACCCGGTTGGGCAGGCCCGCCCGCGCGACGACCGAGGAAATGTTCACGATGGCCGCATGGGCGCTGCGGCGCAGGTACGGCAGGGCCGCCCGGCTCACCCGGGCGACCCCGACGACGTTGATGTCGAGCACCCGATGCCATTCGGCGTCGTCGTTGGCGTCGACACCGCCGACGGCGCTGACGCCCGCGTTGTTGACCACGATGTCCACGCCGCCGAACGCCGCGTCGACTTGGGCGAGCGCCGCCTCGACAGACGCGGCGTCGGCCACGTCGGCGTGCACGGGCAGCACTCGGTCGTCGGTCCGGTCGCCCGCGGTCAGGTCCAGCGCGGCTACCCGCGCGCCGGCATCCACGCACCGGCGCACGCACGCGGCCCCGATGCCCGATGCGCCGCCGGTGACAACCGCCACCAGACCATCCATTGTGCCCACCTAATGGCCTCCTATCGTTGGTTCGGTGAGGTGTCGGTCATCGCCACGCGGCGTCATATGGATCTCGGAAGCGGTCGAGCGCCTCGGAGATGATCCCGGCGGAGCATTCGGGCGCGGTCGGCGCGACGTAGTGGCCGTCGCCATCACCACCGCGTCGACGAAAGGTCGCGCAGGCGCGCGATGCGCCTGCGCAGCCCGACGCCCGCCGCAGGTGTGCGGACCGATACGTTGCGGGCAGCGGCGAGCAGCAGGCTGCCGCGACTTCGTTTACACCGCCGACCCGGCGGGCGTCGATCTGCACGACGTCGCTGACCTCGGCGTGCGGTAGCGGTTTGACCATCACCTGGCTGGCCATGTGGTCGCCAGTGGCCAACCCCGGTCGGGCGGGCGCCCGGCGGGTGAGCATCCGGGGCGGGGTTCCTCGCGTCCGACCCGCCGACCTCTGCGGGGGCCAGGAAACGCAGGCGACGAGGTGGATCGTGGCGAGCTCATCGTGGTCACGCCTGCCGGCAGGTGTTGCGTTGCCGGCCCAGGCCGGCCACCTCGACCTCGACGACATCACCCGGGCGTAAGTAGCCGAAGCGGCCCGACAGCGCCACCCCCTGCGGCGTCCCGGTGTTGATCACATCGCCTGGCTCCAGCACGGTGAACTGGGACAGGTGCCACACCAGGTGCGCCACCCCGAACACCATGTCCTTGGTGGAGGAATCCTGGCGCGGCTCGCCGTTGGCCCAGCTGCGCAGCGGAAGGTCCTGCGGGTCGCCGACCTCGTCGGGGGTGACCAGCCACGGTCCGAGCGGGTTGAACGTCTCGCAGCTCTTGCCCTTGGACCATTGCCCGCCGGAGCGGTCAAGCTGGAATTCCCGCTCGGACACGTCGTTCGATGTGGCATAGCCGGCCACGCAGGTCAGCGCATCATCGGGTGTGTCGAGGTAGCGGGCGCGAGCGCCGATCACAACGGCCAGCTCCACCTCCCAGTCGGTTCGCGTCGAACCGCGCGGGATCACCACGTCGTCGTACGGCCCCACAACGGTGTTGGGTGCCTTGTAGAAGATGACCGGTTCGGCTGGAGGGGCGGCGCCGGACTCGGCCGCGTGCGCGGCGTAGTTCATCCCGATGCACAGCACGACGCCCGGCCGCGCCACCGGGGCTCCGACACGCAGGCCGGAGACGTCCACCTCCGGCAGCCGGCCCGACTGGTAGGCGGCGCGAACCCGCGCCACACCGCCCGTGGCGAAGAACCTGCTGTCCAGGTCCGCCGTAATCGGCGTCAGGTCATGGTGCCGGCCGCCCTCACCGACGAGCACCGGGCGTTCGTGGCCGGCCGGGCCCACCCGCATCAGCTTCATCAGCTCTCCCGTCCGGCGCGCATCCGTCCGCAGGCGGTGAGGATGCCCTGAAGGTAGCCGATCGCGTGAGCCCGCCCGCGGCTGCAATAGGCGGCGGAGGAGGTATCGCCCCACGTGTCGAGATCGTCGGTCATCGCCGGGGTATGGTCGTCGATGATGAAGCCGTCGAAGCCGACCGACGCGAGTCGGGCCATCACGGCGGCCGGGTCGAGGTTCCCCTCGCCGAGGAAACACTCCGTGAATGCGGGCACGGTGCCGTTCACGTCGCGAAAGTGGACGTAGCTGATCGCGTTCGCACGACCGAAGAAGTCAATCACCTCGTCGACGCTGCGGTGTCCGTCCATCTCGGATACCGTGCCGAGGCAGAGGTTGAGGCCCCACGCCGGGCTGCCGTTGGCCCGCCGGTGGCCCTCCCTGAGGGCGGCCGGGGTGGTGAAGATGCGCGCGGCGCCACCGAGCGGGGCGTCGACCGGCGGGTCGTCGGGGTGCAGGGCGAGCCGCACGCCGGCCTCTTCGGCGACTGGTAGCACGGCATCGAGAAAGTACTGGTAGTTCGCCCACATCTGCTCGGCGGTGATCGGCGGTTCGATCGGCTCGCTGGGTGTCAGCTTGTAGCTTGCCAGGGCGTTCCCGGCACCAACGTCGGCGAGGTCGAACGCGGTGACGCGGGCGCCGCCCCGGCCGACGGCCCGCATGTCGGTACGCCACACGTAGGTCGTGATGAAGTGGTAGCCGAGCAGGAAGATCCCAGCCCGGGCCATGTTACGGATCGTGCGCTGGTAGTTTTCGATCTGCTCGTCCCGCCCTGCGGCTCCGCGCTGGATCTTGTCGAAGTGGGCTGCCGGGACGTTCTCCAGCCCTTCGATGGTCAGGCCGTCGCGTGCGCAGCGGTCCTGTAGCGCCCGCAGGTCTGGGTAGGTCCAGTAGCCGGCGTCACTTGGGAGGTTGCTGGGGGCGTGCAGCTGCACGCTGGTCAAGCCGAGCTGCCGGGCGAACGCGGCGGTGCGGTCGTCGTAGGTGTCGATGTGGCCGAGGGCGATGCGCATGCTCATGGCCGTGTCCCTTTGTCGCGGAACGGGCCCAGTGGGAGCCCGGTTGCCCCGGTCTCAATGGCGGACAGATGCCAGCGGCCGAGGTTGGCCGCGATCAGGGTGCTGCCGAGGAATGCCACGTTGGTGGGGTGGCACAACTCGTGGGCGCCCGGGTCCCGCGCCAGGACCGACACGGCGCCGCCGGGGGCGACGACCAGGATCTGGCTGGGCTCGTAGCACGCGACGTAGAGGTTGCCGTCGGTGTCCAGCGCAAGCCCGTCGGGCAGCGCCTCGCCCAGCCGCGCGAGGACGCGTCGCGCACCGGGCGCACCGTCGGCGGTGATGTCGATCGCCGTGACGCGGTGACCCCAGGTCTCGGCCACGTACAGGGTGCGGCCGTCCGCGGACAGGGCCAGCCCGTTGGCGAAGTCGAACGGCCCGCGATGCCACAGCACGTCACCGCCGTCCGGCTCGAGGCGGGCGATGCCGGGGCCGGGTACGTGCGGCGTGCCGCTGTCGGACACGTACAGTCGCCCGGCCGTGTCGAACACCGGATAGTTGGGGTTGACGAAGCGGTGGCCCGGCACGCCGTCAGCGAACGTGTCGACCTGGCCAGTGACCGTGTCCAACCGCATCACCGCCGCGTGGGCCGCGTCGCACACGAAGACGTGTCCCGCGGCGTCCAACGCCAGGCCGAGACAGAACCCGCCTGTCGACGCGACCTGCTCAAACCGGCCGTCTGCCAGGCGATAGATCTGGCCTTGCTCGCCGCCGCACCACACCGTCCCGTCCGGGGCTACTGCCACACCCTCCGCGTGGTCCAACCGCGGTTCGGTGAACAGACCGTCGAAATGGATCCGTACGTCAGTGGTCATGACTCCCGTCCGAAGGTGTTGAAGGTCCGGCTCGACCCAGCCACCGGCTCGTCTACTGTCACTTCCAGCCCCATCGTCATTCGGGCAGCGCCACGGCCAGGTTGGCGAGCAGTCCTCCGTCGACCCGGATCTCCGCGCCGGTGACGAAGCTGGCCCGCGGACCGGCCAGGAACGCGATGACCTCGGCCACCTCGTCGGCGCGGGCGACCCGGCCCAGCGGGTGGCTGGCCCCCCAATCCCGCAGGACGTCATCTTCGGCGCGGCCGTTGCCGAACTGCCGGGCCGAACGACGAAGCATCGGCGTGTCGACGGAACCCGGTGACACCACATTCACCCGGATGCAGTCGGCCGCGTGGTCGATGGCCATCGCCCGGGCTAGTGCGACGATGCCGCCCTTGCTGGCGGAGTACGCCGCTACCCCCTTCTGCGTCGCGTGGGCCTGCACGGAGGCGACGGCGACGATGGCGCCGCCCCCCCGCTCCCGCATCCTGGGTACGGCGTGGTGCGCGGCGAGGTACAGGCCGCGTAGGTTCACGGCGATGACCTCGTCGAACCCGGAGGCGGTGGTGTCTACGACGGTGCCGTACCGCTGGATGCCCGCGCAGTACACCAACACGTCCAGCCCGCCGAACCGGTCCGCTGCGGTAGCGCACAAACGGGCCATGTCGTCATCGCTGCGCACGTCGCCCACGTCGCCGTCCACCACGGCCCCCTTGGCGCCCAGCCGGTCCACGACAGCCTTCACATCATCGGCCTCGTGGCCGCCGATGACCACGGCCGCGCCGGCGCTCGCCAACCGAAGCGCGGTCGCGGCGCCGATGCCGGTAGACCCGCCCACCACGACCGCTACCTTGCCGGCAAGGTCGCCGGCGTGCACCATGTCGCCATCCTCCATCCGTTCACCCATACCGTCCTCCTCGTCATTCGGCGGTTATCCCCGTCCACGCCCGACCGCCCTGGAACGTCGTCACCGGACCAGTCGGTGGGCGGACATGGCAATTTCAATCAGTCGTGACGTCCGTTACCGTCGGCGGTCACCGTGCGGGCGAGTGCGCTGCTTCGACACTCACCCGGCTCGACCCGTATCTGTGTGCCGGTCTTCGCGTGCGCGGCCACCAGGCCGGCATGTCCGCGATGCCGGTGAGGAACGATGGCCCGCCGAAGAAGCCGTGGTCAACGGCAATGTCCAGGCAGCGGCCAGAGGCGGGGTTGAATAGGCGGTTGAGGCGGTAGTTCACGCCGGCTCCTTCAGCGCGACGGTGACGACTTCGTACGGGCGCAGGGTGACGACTACGGTGCCGTCCGCACGGACGGGCAGCGACTCGACCGGTTCTTCGGTCGCGGTGCATCGCATCGCGACGGCTCCCGGGCCGGTGTGCGGGTGCCGGACCGACGCGGTGGCGGCGGTACCGGCGAGTTCGCGGAGCCGGACCACGACGCCGTTCGCCCGGCGGCCGGCGAAGACCGAGGCGTCCACGTTGGATGGCAGGGCGGCGTCGAGAAGGGTGCCGGCGGCGGGCCGTCGTGGTGTGCTAGCGCCCTTGTCCAGCCACGTGACCAGGTTGGTCAACACCGGCGCGCGCAGGTCGCGGCCCAGTCGCCAGGCGGCAACCGGGTCGTACGTGGACAGCGGGGTGAACGCGTATCGCAGGATGACTGTGCCGTCCTGGCTGGCCGGGGTATTTGTCCACCAGTAGTTGTTCATGACCCAGGACAGAACCATGCCGCTCGGGGTGGCAATGCGTGGCCAGCGACCGCGCACGATGTCGCCGAGGGTGAACAGCGGCGCGTCGGCGCTTGCCCAGGCCACGCAGAGGTCTGGGCCGGCGACGGTGACGGCGTCCTGGGCCGTGAACCATTCATTGCACGCGCCGGGCTGGTGATCGCGGACGGGGTCGACCCAGCCCTGCTGCCGGTCGTACCGCACGATCGGGTCGGGCACGGCGAACGGGAACGCGACGTACACCGACTCCTTCGCCAGCTCGGCCTCCTTGACCAGGGTGACGGTGAGGTCAATGCGGTCGGTGTCGTCGTGCAGTCGCAGCGTCGTACGCACCACGGGCAGGCTCGGTGCAGCGCCGACCGCGCTGATCTCCCAGCCCCAGGGCAGACGGCGGGCGCCCTCGGCCCGCATCGCCGCCGCGTTGACCGTCAGCTGTGGTGGGGGCAGTGCCGGGTCGATGTCGTTGAGGGAGGTAGCTTCGTCGCCCAGCCCACGCCCGCTGGCGGTGCCGCCACCGGTCACGTGTAGCACGTCGCCGAGCGCCCAGCCATGGGTCGGGTCGAGCAGCTCCCGGTCTAGTCGGTGATGCCACAGACTGGTCGGCCGGCCGGTGTCCGGGTCGAATGCGACCCGGTAGCGCGGTGTATCCAGAGAGGACGGCACGGGGCGGGCCGTAACCTCACGGGATGGCGCAGTGTGACGACGCACGGCGTACGTCGCATAACCGAAGCCGGGCAGCGGGCCGGTGCGCACCCGGACGACCCCGGGCGCAGAGCCGAGCCGGATCGCGGGTAGCGCGGTGCCATCGAGCGTCTCGACGCGCTCGTCGGCGGCCAACTCCACCTCGATCTCAACGTTCCGCGCGAAGCTGGCCGGGTTCGCGACCACCAGCGCCGGGCCCTCCGTCGGCACGAGCTCGGCCAGTTGGGACATTGCTCGCCGGGCCTCGTCGGTCGCGATGCGCAGCCCTTCGTCAATCTGGCCGATCTTCCAGTCGCGCTGGTCGATCACGTCGGGCGAGTGCGGGCGGATGGTCGCATGGGCCGCGGTCCAGGTGTGCTCGCAGCCGAGCAGCAACCGGCGCCAGCCCTCGTCGAGGGTGGACACGTCTGGGCGTACCGTCGGATCTGCCGCCGCGACCAGCGCGGACATTGCCTCGGCCGCAGGCATGAGGGCTTGCGCGCGGCGATAGCGGGCGATCGCAGCGGCCTGCGTGCCGATGCCGTCCTCCCAGTAGCTGCCGCCGTCGCCCTCGAGCACCGGCAGCCGGTCTGCGAGCGGGCGAATGGCATCGAGGTAGTCGGCGATGGTGCTGAAGCGCAGTCGGGGATAGGCGTACCGGGCATTCCATCGCCCGACCAGATCGGCGTAACCGTCGGCCACGTCCTCGTTGTCAGCGTGCGTGCCGACGATCGGCAGGTCGTGCGGGGCATAGTCGGGTCGGTCGTAGCGGGCCGCGTAGCGCGGGAGCGACGCGGACATGCCCGCGAGCGACGGCGGGTCCGCGCACATGAAGCGCAGTTGCGAGTACGAGTCGGAGAAGTACGCGACCACCTCGGCGCCGTCCGGGCCGCGCCAGCGAACCGGCGAGAGCAGGTGCAGGGTGTCGCTATCCGGGTTCCCGCCGCGGGTGTGGTTGGCGATGCCGAAAAAGCCGGTCAGCCCCAGTGCGGCGACGATCGACGGGATCGCCTGCGGGTACGACGGTACGTCGGTGAGGTTGGCCGTGCGTATCGGAAGGCCCAGGTCACGGCCGAGCTGGGCGGCGAGGTAGGCCGCCCGGTAACACTCCTCGAGGCTCGCCACGCCGGCGAGGAACAGGGCGTAGAACGCGTTGACGCCGACCTGACCTGCGCGGATCGCCTCGAGTGCCGCGGTTGTGGGCGCCTCGGTACGGGACCGCAGGAAGGTCTCCAGGATCATGCTGCCGTCGACCGTGAACGCATAGTCGGGTGTGCGGCGCAGGATGCCGGTCACCCGATCGATGTTGCGGTTGTGCAGCTCGATGACCTTCGCCTGGTTGTCGGTGTAGCCGACGTCCAGGTGCACGTGAGGGATCAGATGCAGCGTCCAGCGCCGTGCGGGGCGGAACGGCGCCCGGGGCAGCTCGACCCGGCGGCCGTCAAGGTCGAGCGTAGCGTGGGCATCGATCTCGGTCTCGGTGTGGGTGTCGGTGTCCGAGCGGGCGGGCACCGCGAACCTGATCCGGGTGTCGCCGAAGTCGACGCCCTCCACAGGGGATGACCGCTCGTGGGAGCCGACCCGCAGGGCGGCGGTGCCCGCGGCGAACCCGTGCGGGGATGTCAGGTCCAGGTCGACCAGCTCGAAGAGGTCGCCGTCGCGTTCGACGTACAGCGAGGTGGGGCAAAGCCGCAACGTCGGTTCAGCAGGTGTGGTGCCGGCGGCGAGCGAGAGTCCCCGCCAGGACAGTGCGCTGCCGAACCACACGCCCAGATGCGGCAGGTGCGGCCGCGTCTTCGTGAGGTCGGGCTCGACCTCCTCCAGGCAGTGCGTGGTCAGGATGATCTCGTTCCGGCCGGCCCGGATGAGCCCAGGCCGCAGCGGGACGACCCGGTCGATCGGCCCCGAAATCGGCGACGGCGGCATCGGCGCGTGGGCCCGGTCGTCGCGTACCGGGTCGAGCAGCACCAGACCGCGCCGGCCGTTGACCGTGACGATGAGATCCGGACAGGGGCCGTGGCTGGCCAGCGCATGCAGGTGCAGGTCATGCCAGAGCTCCTCCGAGCCGGCCGGAGCGTCGAACCGGATCGTCGCGTCCGCGGGCCGCCAGCCGTGCCCGGCGTCAAGTGGGCCCGGCTGGACCGCCGGCCAGTGCGTCGAGGCGTCGCTGCGGCCGATCTCGAAAATGGGACCTCGCTCGACCGGGTCCGGTCTGTCCACCGGCGAGTACGGCGACGGCCGCGCGTCGGTGCCGGCGTACCAGTGGTCGGCGAACTGACGCGGGCCGGCAGCCGGGTCGCCGATCTGCCACAGTCGAATACTCACGCCAGCTCCCGCACGGTGACGGTGACGGACGCGGTCCGCGTCTCACCGGGAGCGAAGACGACCTGGGTGCCCGTGTTGGCCCGTACGGCTGCGATGCCCTGGCCGGGGAAGCTCGTTGCCGGCTCGATCGCCAACACGTAGGCGCTGCGATACCACGGGAATCCCGCGCCGCCACCCGCCTCCAGCCAGTACCACGCGTGCGGCAGGGTCGCCGCGTCCCAGTCCAGCTCGACGGCCAGGCCCAGGCCCGGGTTGCGGATCGCCGCGTGACCGCAGGTGAAGTCGGTGAGGTAGCCCATCCGGTCGACGCCTGCGTCGGGTGCCGGGATGCGGGTCAGGTCAACGTTCCCGCCGCCCCGGCCGGGGACGTGCGGCCATGTGGCGCGGACGCCGAGCGCGAGGTCGCCGCTCGGCGTGTCGCGCCGGTCATCGACAACGAACGTGCCGGCGGTCGTCTCGATGAGCGTGTCCGGCCCGATCAGCGGCGCCCCGAAGGCAGGGTGCTGGCTCCACATCGCCTCAATGGGTTCGCCGCCGACGTTCGTGATGGTTTCGGTGACGCTGAGCCGGGCGCCGTCCAGGACGACCCGCTTGACGATGTCGAATGGACTGCGTACGAGCCGGGCGCGCAGCTCGACGCCGCAGCCGCCATCGGCGCCGTCCACGGGCGTCCAGTCGAACGGTGTCAGCCAAGCCTCGCCGTGCATGCCCCAGGCGACGCCGTGTTCGGTGACCGCGTCGCCGCCGTTGGGGAAGACGGTTTGCCAGCCGCCCGGGTACGCCTCGATCAGTCGGGCCACGTCGTGCTCGCTCGTGGTGACGGCGCCGCGAGCGCGCAGCCCCCATGGCGACTGCCACAGCAACTCGGTTGCCGTGCCAAGCGACTGCAGTGACAGGACATCGCCCCCCTTGCCGGGCAGGACCTCGGCGGACAGCAGATCGGAGCCGAGCCGGACGATCTCCCACCCGCGCCGTTCCACGACGTCGAGCTGTCTCACCGCCGCGCCTCCTGCCGTCCGCTGCTGGCTCTTGGGCGGTCACCGTAACCCGCTCCGACAACGTTGTCTAGACCCGATCCGCCTCGTGATCAGAGCGTCCCCCGTGTCGTCAGGACGGCATGACGGACGCTCTGATCACGGAGGAACTAGTCGGTGCCTTGGCGGTCCTGCCGCAGGTACGCGGTGCCGTGCGTGAACGTCCGGATCTCGAACGTATGGCCCGCGCGGCCCTCCCACGCGAACGGCACGATCATGAACTCATAGTGGTTGGCCTGTTGAAAGTCGTGCCGGAAGATCTGCCGCGTGGCGATGATCTGGCCCGCCGTCGCGTCGTATACGTCGATCGTCGCCACGAGGTCGTTGCCGGCCGTGACGTTGTCGATCGCGAGCTTGACCACGCCGGTGTTCCAGTCGGGCACCACGTTGTTGTTGTACGGCCCGTACGCGAGAAACCCCAGCCCGTCGGACGTGTTCGCCGACCAGCCGTCCCCGTCGGGGCGACCCACCTGGTGGTACGGCATCGACTCGGTTTCGAACATCAGCCCCCACCCGCCGTTGGTCTCGTTGGAGACCTTGGCGCGACGGGTTACGCTGCCGAACTGGCCGATACTGCGGTAGTACACCCACCGCTCCCCGCCGAGGCTGAGGAATGCGGGCCCGTCGTTACCGAACCCGCTCTCTGGAGCGAGCACCGGGTTCTGCCGGTACTTCGCCCAAGGGCCGGACGGGCTCGGTGCCCGGGCGAGCCCGCTCGACCACTGCGCGGTCTCAAAGGGGGCGTCAGTGCTGCCCTCGTAGACCATGTAGTAGTACGCGCCCTCCTTGACTATGTCCCGTTTGCCGATCGTGCCGGCGTCCCACGAACCGCCCGGGCCAGTGCTCAGCACCGGGTTGCTGCCACTCTTCGAGAGCGAGGTGAGGCTCGTTCCGCTGGCGAAGCCGACGCGCACGTCCGTGCCGTCGTACCCGTGGTAGTAGAGGTGCCAGGTACCGTTCTCGTACCACAGGTTCGGCGTACCGATGTTCGCCGACTCCCACCCAGACGGGTTGTGCGTGAGGATCCGTCCGACCTTCGTGAAGGTGACCCCGTCGCTCGACGTTGCCAGGCCGATGTCACCCGGGTTGGCGGAGTTGAAGCCAGCTCCCTCGTACACGAGGTAGAACGTGCCATTCACGTACGCCACGCCAGGGAAGCTCGCGATCCGGTCGTCCCAGGAGCCGGACGGCCCGGTGTTGAGCACGATGCCGTGGTCGGTCCAGTTGACACCGTCGGTGGACGTCGCGAGGGCGGTTGCGAACGTGCCGTCGGGCTTGTTCTTGATGTAGTACGCCCAGATCTGTCCGCCGATAGTGACCGTGGAGATGAAGTGCATGTTGAACGGTTCGCCCATTACCCACTGCTTGTCGACCTTCAGGAACGCCTCATTCCGGTCGTACAGTGCGGAGATGGTCGCAGGGTACGGGCTGTCGCTAGCGCTTGCCTGGCCGGCGTATCCGACCGTGGCGAGGACCACGGCGGCGATCACCGCGCACAACCTGCGCGGCGATCGATGAAGCCGCGACGTCAATGTCGTTCCTCCTTCACGATTGGGGACGGACCACGCACACGTGGCGCCCCAGTCGTACGCAGCGAATGGAGCGTTCGTCCTGGCGCGGCATCTTCGGGGTCGTGATATAGATCGCGATCTGTCAGCTAGAGTGAGCGGAAAGTGACAACGTTGTCTAGTCGACGCTCCGCCCAAGGTCGCGGTGCTGGCGCGGAGAACACAGCCTGCGCGGGCCGCTGCGGTGTCGACAACGGAACGTTCGACAGCAGCGACGGTCCGCAGCTGCGTGCGATCATGGGCGGGCGCTAGCGTGACAACGTACGAATGCGATGGAGGCGGCGCATGAGGAGTCGACGGCCGACGATGGTGGACGTCGCCAGGGAGGCGGACGTCGGTCTCAAGACCGTCTCGCGGGTGGTCAACGGCGAATCGGGTGTAAGTCCCGAGATGGTCGACCGAGTCCTCCTCGCCGTCGCCAAGCTGGGCTTCCGCCGTAACGCGATGGCTCGTGACCTGCGCGCGGGTCGATCCACTGCGAGCGTGGGGCTTGTCATCGAGGATCTTGGCAACCCGTTCTACAGCTCGGTCGCCCGCGGCGTCGAGCAGCTGACACACGACCGGGATCTCGTGCTCATGACGGCCAGCAGCGAGGAGGATCCTGAGCGGGAGCGCGCGCTCGTGCTCGAGCTGTGTCAACGACGAGTCGAAGGCATGATCATCGTGCCGACGGCCCTTGACCACAGCTTCCTCCAGGCCGAGATCGAGATGGGCTTGCAAGTCGTCTTCCTCGACCGACCGGCGACCGGCCTCATCGCGGACACCGTGTTGGTGGACAACCGCGGCGGCGCCATCGCCGCCACGGACTACCTGCTCGATCGCGGCCACCAAAGGATCGCCGTGCTAGGCCACGAGGCGAAAGTCTGGACGATGCGCGAGCGCCTCGCCGGCTTCCGTTCGGCGCTGGCACGCGCGGGCGTCCCGTACCCCGAGGACCTGGTCTGCCTCGGCCCGCTCACTCCGGCGGACGCCGCCGCCGCGACAGCTCAGCTGTTGGACGGTGGCGACCCGCCGACCGCATTCTTCGCCTGCAACAACCGAATGACCGTGGGTGTGCTCGCCGAGCTGCAGCGTCGCGGCGGCGCGGCGGATGTCTCGGGGTTCGATGACATCGAGACGGCGGGCCTGTTCGCGCAACCGCTCGCGCTGGTCTCGTACGACGCCGCCGAGGCGGGCCGGCGGGCGGCCCAACTGCTGCTCGAACGCCTCGATGGCCGGCGCACTCCGCAGCAGGTCGTCATCCCCACGACGCTCGTGCGCTACGGGTCAGAGACGGCCGGCCGGCGCGCACCCGCCGCGGGCGCCGGCTCGCGCACACGCGCCACAAGGGCCAGCACGAGAGCCCGCTCGGGCTCCGGTGCCGGTGGCTAGCGGCGGGGCCGCTCGCAACCACCACCGGCGCTAGCTTTCCGGCTCCGGGTCTCGGCGCCGTAACGACGAGGTTTCGGCGCACCATTGACAACGTTATCTTCGCCGCCCTAGCCTTTGCCGCACCCATACCGGCGAGGCCTCACCAAGCAAGGCCCCAGCGCCCGCCGAGCGACAGGAGTGCCGGGCAAGCCCGCTCGGCGGACCTTCATTCGAGGAGGAACGGTTGCGCGGATACACCCGACGACTGGCGGCCGCAGGCATGGCTGCCAGCCTCTTCATGCTGACGACTGCCTGCGGCAGCGACGACGGTGACAAGGCGGCCGGCAATCTCTCCGGCGACCTGCGGGTGCTCGCCTTCGATGGCACGTCCAACTGGAAGGCGCAGCTCGAGGCTGCGGCCAAGGACTACGAGGCCAAGCACGCTGGCGTCGACATCAAGATCGAGATGGCGCCGTACGACGGTTACAAGGACGCCCTCGAGACCCGGCTCGTCTCCCGCACCGCAGCCGACCTCGTCCTGGTCGAGCCACCGATGGTGCAGGGGCTCGGCGGGCGCGGATTAGCGACCGACCTGACCGGTGCGCTCGGCAAGGCGAATTCGTACGGCGGCACCGGCACCTGGCGTGACGGCTTCCGCCCGGGTTCGGTGGAGTCGACGATGGATAGTGGCAAGGCCGTCATGGTGCCGTGGTCCGCGGTTTGGGTCGGCCTCGCTTACAACAAGAAGGCATACGAGAAGGCCGGCATCACCACGCCGCCGGCCACCTGGCAGGACTGGATCGCGGCGAACGACAAACTCAAAGCGAGCGGCCAGGCGCCCCTCTACACCGCCATCAAGAACGACGACGCCCAGACGTGGTGGCTGCTGACCACCATGCTGCAGGCGCTCTACCGGCCCAAGAGCGAGCAGATCAACCTGCGGCACGCCGACGGGTGGAAGTACGACCATGCGAAAGCCGCCTCGGTGGCGGGCGAGTCGTACACCCCGGACGAGCTGTACGTCGCCTTCCGCAAGGGTGTCATCGACCCGGCCAAGTCGGCGGAGTACCGCCGCGCGGTGGAGCTGATGCTGCAGCTCAAGCCGCACCTCAACCCCAATGCGCTCGCCGCCAAGGGCGCGGAGGTCGAGGACAAGTTCGTCTCCGGCGCCAGCGTGCAGGACCTCACCGGCACCTTCGCGATTCCGGGCATCCTGACGAAGATCGGTGGGCTGGCGACGGACAAGCAGTTCGAGATCGGGGCGACCAACTTCCCCTCGATCACTCCGACCGACTTCCCCGGCCTCACCGCAGGTGGCACCAACCCGCTGGCCGGCACGCGCAACGGTTGGATGATCCCGGCGGCCACCAAGCAGAGCGCACTCGCTGTGGACTTCCTGCAGTTCATCACGAGCCCGGACCAGGCGAGCAGGATGTGGGCGACCAAGGGCGACAGCGGGACGACCGCCGGTGACCCGGCCGAGATCGTCGGCGTGCAGTACCCCGACTCGTTCACGAAGGTCGACACGACGGCGAAGTTCGCGGAGATCCCGCTGTACGGATTCGGGATGCCACCCACCTTCGACACAAAGGACTTCGACGAGTTCATTGCCCAGTGGCAGAGTCTGTGGAGCGGCAAGGCGAGCATCGACCAATTCTTGTCGCA
Organism: Micromonospora inositola; assembly: GCF_900090285.1. Classification (NCBI taxonomy): domain Bacteria; kingdom Bacillati; phylum Actinomycetota; class Actinomycetes; order Micromonosporales; family Micromonosporaceae; genus Micromonospora; species Micromonospora inositola. Next base: position 5,819,871 of record NZ_LT607754.1, read on the forward strand.
GCGGTCCAAGTCCAACCTGGATGCCCTCGAGCGGAACCTCAAGGTGTCCGCTGCCCAGGTAGACCAGGGCTTCATCAAGCGCGAACTCGGATAGCAAGAATCGGGTCCCGGCGGAGGCAATCGTCTCCGCCGGGACCCGGCTTCCGTCAGGCGGGGAAGGGCGACGGGATGACTCAGGTTCTTGAAGGGCGGGCGCCCGCGGCGACGGCGTCGCCGCCGCGTGCCGCGCGCCGCGAGTCGGCAACGACACGCCTGACGCACGCGCTCCTGCCGTACGTTCTGGTCCTGCCTCTCGTGGCCGTGCTTGGCGTCTTCGTCCTCTACCCGTTCGGCCAGGCCATCTACCGCTCGTTCACGGAGTGGAACGGCGCGAACATCGACGAGTTCGTCGGCCTGGCCAACTACCGGACGATGTTCACCGAAGACCCGCTGTTCTGGCGATCCATCCGCAACGGCGGGCTGCTCACCGTAACGTTCGTCGCGCAGTCGGTGCTGGTGCCGCTGGGCACGGCCTGGCTGATCCACCACCTGCGCAGCGACCGGGTCCAGTACTGGCTGCGCATCCTGCTGCTCGTCCCGGCGGTCGTACCCACGGTCGTCGGTTTCCTGGTGTGGAGCCAGTTCCTGCAGCCGGACGGGTTGGTCAACCGGCTTCTCGGCGTGGTCGGGCTCGACTCGCTCGGCCACAATTGGCTAGGCGACACAGAGGTCGTCCTATTCGCGCTGATCCTGGTGGGCTTCCCCTGGCTCAACGGCGCGAACACCCTGATCTACCTGGCGGGCCTGCTGACCATCCCGCACGACCTCTACGAGGCGGCTCGCATGGACGGCGCCGGCCGCTGGCGGACCTTTTGGTCCGTTGAGCTGCCGCTGCTACGCGGGCAGACTCGGCTACTCGTCATCCTCTCGGTCATCCTCGGCCTGCAGAACTACGACAACGTTTTCCTGCTCACTCAGGGCGGCCCGGCCGACGCCAGCGTGGTACCGGGCCTGCTGCTCTACAACAACGCCTTCCGTTACGGGCAGTACGGCTACGCCGCCGCGATCGGTGTCGTGCTCTTCGTGGTCATCTTCGTCCTCACGGTGCTCGGGCCGGCTCGGCCCTGGCGAAAGGAGCACTGAGCCATGGGTCCGAAGCGGTGGCGGTCGAGCGCCGGCAGCGCCGTGCGGGCACTCATCCTCGTCGTGTTGTTCGGGGCATCGCTCTACCCGATCGTCTTCGTCGTAACTTCTTCTCTGAAGACGAAGTCGGCGTTCGCCACCAACTACTTCCTGCCCGATCGTCACGTGCACCTCGACAACTACCGTGCTGCGGCGGGTGAGGTGCTGCCCTCGGTCTGGAACTCGGTGCTGGTCAGCACGGCCACCGTCGCGCTCGTTCTGGCCTGTGGCGTGCCGGCGGCGTACGCGTTTGCCTGGCGTCGCTTCCGCGGCCAACAGCTCATCTACACCGTCGCCATCTGCACGATGATGGTGCCGGCCGTGCTCACCTTCGTGCCGATGTTCGTGCTCGTCCGCGATCTCGGGCTCATCGACACGCAGTGGGCCCTGGTGCTGCCGTACACCGCGGGAACCATTGGTCTGTCGGTCTTTCTGCTGCGCGCGTTCTTTCGCGCTGTTCCCCAGGAGCTGGTCGAGGCGGCGAAGCTCGACGGCTCCGGCGACCTGCGCGTGCTCTGGCACGTTGTGCTGCCGCTGAGTCTTCCGACACTGGCCACCCTCGTCACGCTCAACGTGCTGTGGACGTGGAACCAGTTCCTGTGGCCGCTGGTGACGATCAGCTCCGAGGAGCAGCGTCCCGTGCCTGTGGCGCTCGCGTTCCTCACCGGCGATCGGTACAACGTGGACTACCCCCAGCTGATGGCCGGCTACGTGATCTCCGCCCTGCCGCTGGTCGTCGTACTGGCAATCACGATGCGAGCGTTCATCCGGGGCATGCTCTCCGGTGCGCTCAAGGCGTAGTAGCACCCCAGCCCGCTGATCGACTCGACGTGGGCCTATCACCTTGCGGACCGATGACCAGGATCCCGTCATGCGGGTGGATGTCGATGGGGTGGCCCGGGGCGAGCGTAGCGCACGTAGTAAGGGCGCGTCTCATTTGGATGGTCGTTGGCCTGGGGGCATGATTTGCTTCCGTGGACGAGGCCATGATCCGTACCTGGGCGCCGGATGATCTGTGGGAGATAGCGGCGCCGTTGATCCCGCCCGCGCCGGTTCGTCGGCAGGGTGGTGGTCGCCGGCGGGTGGATGACCGGGCGGTGTTGGCCGCGATCGTGTACGTGACCCAGGCGGGTTGTTCCTGGTGGAAGCTGCCTGAGGCGTCGTTCGGTGTCACCAGGGCCACCGCGCACCGCAGGTTCACCGAGTGGACCGCGGCCGGGTTCTGGCTCCGGCTGCACGAGGCGACCCTGGACCGGCTCGGCGCCGACCGGCGGATCGATTGGTCGAGGGCGGTGGTCGACTCGATCAGTGTGCGGGCGGAAAAAGGGGCGATCTGACTGGCCCAAACCCGGTCGACCGCGGCAAACCAGGCAGCAAACTCCACGTCATCTGCGACCGGAAGGGGCTGCCCCTGGCTGTGCTGGTCACCGCCGCGAACGTCCACGACAGCCAACTGCTGCTGCCCATGCTCGACAGCGTCCCGGCGATCCGCACACCCAACGGGCGCCGCCGGTGGCGGCCAGACAAGTTGCACGCCGACAAGGCGTACGACGCCCGCGAGCTGCGCCGCGAGGTCCGGCGACGGGGGATCAAGGTACGCATCGCCCGTAAGGGCATCGAGTCCTCCACGCGTCTGGGCCGGCACCGCTGGGTCGTTGAAGCCTGCATGTCCTGGCTGATGCGCTACCGGCGCCTCGTTCGCCGCTATGACCGCAAGGGCGATCACTTCGAAGCCTTTGCCACGATCGCCAGCACCCTGATCTGCTACCGCCGCCTCACCAAATGAGACGCGTCCTAAGCCGCGTTCGGTCACCCAGCCAGAGCGGTCCGCACAAGCCATACCGAGCAAGGGCTCCCCGGCAAGGCGTGTTCTGGCGGACGAGGTGCGGGCAGCGCCGGCATGGGCGCCGGGCGGGGTTGTGGTCGGCCGGGAAACGGCGCGGTCGGGCACGGTCGCGGTGAAATCCCGGGCGACCAGGCGCCGGCGCGTTCGTGGCCGGGACCGGCGACCGTGGTGCGGATCTTCTTGCCGCGCACGACCCCGCGCAGTCCTGCGTTGCGCATGAGCCGCTCCACGGTTGCCCTGCCGAAAACTCCATCCGCCCTGGTTGGAGCCGGTGCGCGGAGTGGACGGGGTGCTGATCCCGATTGCGGGCTGGGGCTCTCGCACACCGGTGATCGGCACGGCATGATGGTCCGCCGTGCTGCTGCGAACGGCTTACCTGGGCGTGACGCCAGCGGTGGCGGCGTGCTGCCTATGGTGAGACCAGGTGTCCCGGTTCCTGATCCGGACCGTGACGGGAAGTTCCGGGCCCTGTTCGACGCCTTCCTGGCAGACGCGGGCATCGACGTCGTGCTCAGCGGCGTCCGGATGTCGCGCATGAACCCGATCATGGAGCGCTGGGTACAGACCTGCCGACGCGAACTGTTGACCGCAGCCTGATCTGGAACCAACAGCATCTCCTCCACGCCCTGCGCGAGTACGAGCAGTTCTACAACGGGCACCGCCCGCACCAGGGCATCGGGAACGCACGACCGTTACACCCGTTGCCCGCGCCGGTCGCCGACCCAGACAAGATCACCCGCCTCGACATACGAAGACGCGATCGCCTCGGCGGTGTTCTCCACGAGTCCGAGCATGCTGCGTGACCTGCGCGGACGAGGTTTCGGCAAGTGCAAGGCCTAGCCGGGCCTCGTGAGGCCCGGCTAGGCGGGCACGAACGCGTTTCGCGCCGCGACGCGGAACTGGCGTGGCGAAGCGCCGTGCGCATCACGGAATCGCCGGGTGAAGTAGCTGGCGCTGGTGAAGCCGCAGGTGTAGGCGATGTCGGCAATCGTGCGTGTCGTCGTGGCCAATAACGTGGCCGCGCGCCGTAAGCGCGCGTCGGCAACGAACTCGGTCGGTGTGGTCCCGTAGTAGCGGCGCATGCTGCGGGCCAGGTGCCCGTCGCTCACGTGTGCCAGTTCCCGCAATCGCGGGACTCCCTCGCGCAGGTGCTCTTCGTGGCTCATGGCGGCAGTTGCGGTCAGGAGCCACGCTGGGATCTCGAGTGGCTGTCCGGGCGTATCGGCGCCGTGTGTGAGCAGGTCGAGGACCTCGCACCAGAAGCGGATGAGGTCGGTTTGCCGGGGCGCGTCATGGAACCGTTCGAGAGCGGCGGCGCATGTTTGGGCACCGCGGTCGTCTCCGGTGTGTACCAGGGGCGGGAGGAACCCGCCCGCGGGGTCGGCTCCGGCGAGCCCGGTGAAGGCCCTCCAGCCGGCCGCAGGGAATGCGATGTTGTAGAAGTGCAGCCCACCGATGATGGTGTGGTGGTCGCGCGGACGGACGAGCAGCAGGTCGCCCCCACGAAGCGGCTGCCGGCGCGGAGGGCCGCCACCATGTGACACGAGTTGCTCGCCGTCGCCGGCGACGATGGCCATTATTTCGTAATAATCACGATGGCTGTGCGGGTGCGAGCGGCTCCTCAGCTCGACGAGCGCGGCGTGATATGGCCGCCCGAGTGCGTGGTCTTCGAACCGCTCCGCGCGTTCCGGCTGCGTTGAGGACACATCAACACAGTACAACTTCTGGAGAGCACAGAGCGTATTCCGGCTGGGGCCGCGAGTGGCACGGTGTGCGCACAGGACAACTCCTTGCCCGAAGGGAACGCCATGTCCACCGTCAGCGTAGGCAGAGCGTCAGTGCTCGATCAGTACGAGCGCGACGGCTACTCCATCTTCCGGAATGTCATCGACGCCGATCTCATCGCCGAGGCGAGCGCACACGTCGACTGGCTCGCAAAGCGTCATCCCGACGTGCGCACCGAGCAGCTGGGCCACATCTATCTTCGAGATGATCCGTTCTGGATCCGCTTGATCAGCGATGACCGGCTCCTCGACATCGCCGAGATGTTCATCGGCCCGAACATCGCCCTGTTCGCCTCGCACTACATCAGCAAGCCTCCCTTCACCGGGCAGACCGTGCTCTGGCATCAGGACAGCGCCTTCTGGCCGCTGGAGCCGATGGAGGTCGTGACGCTGTGGCTGGCGGTCGACCATTCGACGCCCGAGAACGGCTGCGTCCGGGTCGTCCCCGGCAGCCACACCCGAGAGATCGCGGCGATGCGGCCGAACACCGAGGTGGACAACGTTCTCGGACACGAGATCGCCTGCGACGTGGACGAGGCCGACGCCGTGGACATCGTGCTGCGCCCCGGCGACGTCGAGGTGCACCACCCCAACATCATCCACGGAAGCAACGCCAACGTCAGCCCGCACCGCCGATGCGGGCTGACTCTCCGCTACATCCCCACCTCTACCCGAATCCTCGGCGAGGAGCAGCCGTATCCGAGTGCACTGTGGCTGCGCGGAGATCTCGGTGTCAACTCCTACCAGCCCGTGCCGGTCTTCGACCCGGCACGCCATTTCCCGTTCCGGGACTCAGCCGCCTGGTCCTGAGCGGCGTCACCGGCGGGCGGCGGGCTCGCCGCCCGCCGGTGTTCACGTGGCGTCGTTCCGGTGAGCTGCCGGAACACGCGGGCGAAATGCTGGCCCGAGCCGTAGCCGCAGGCCAGCCCGATGGCGGTGACCGACAGGTCGGTCGTGGTGAGCAGGTGCCGGGCTTGGTGCAGCCGTCGCTCGTTGAGATGTCGGTGTGGGGTCATGCCGATCTCCCGTGCGAAGAGCGTGGCGGGCGGGATACCCCGGGCGAGGCCCACGTCGCGAGCCAGTTCGTCGAGAGTCCACTTGCGCGTGTTGTCCCGGTCGAGCAGCTCCCGCGCTCTCGTGACAGCCGGGTGCGCTGCGAGCATTGGGACGGGAGGTCCCGCACCTCACGGGGCGGTACCTGGCGCGACCTCACGGAGGCGGTCCGGCAGGAGTCCAACCGCCGCCGCACTGACTAGCCCACCAACGGTCTAGGCGTTGGCGGGGTCAGCATCGTCGTTCAGGCTTACCGCCGCGGCGGCGCTGGTTGACGCTCCCAGTCGCGGACCGCGTCGGTGACCGCGATCCCGGCCAGGACTGCGGTGCTGGCGAGGGCGGCCAGCAACGGCGGCCCGAGCAGCGTCGCCGGCGCCAGGGCAGCCAGCACGAGCAGCCCGATCGGCCGGTCCCGGGACACGCGGCCGAAGACCGCGTACTCGAAGGTGGCACGTCCGAGCACGAATAGCGCTGGCCCGCCGAGGATGACGGCGATGGAGGATGGTTGCGTGTGTCCGAAGGGATGGGCGACGAGGAGTTCGTCACCAACGGCGGTGACCATGATGCCGGCCACCATCAGCAGGTGAGCCATGAGCGCCGACCGGGCGAGGCGTCTCGGGGCGGGAGCTGCTGCGATGGCCTCGGCCAGGGACGCTCCGGCTCGGTGGAGGTAGATCCGCCACACCAGCACGGTTGTGGCGATCGACACCAGGAACGCCATGGTGCGGTCGGCGGCGAAGCCGCGGCTGCTGAGCGCCAGCCCTGTCACCAGGATGTCCTCGCCGAGCGCGATGATGAATACCTGCCGGTAGCGCTCGGCGAGGTGCTCACCTGCGACCGTCCCCTGCCACTCGGGTGAGGGGCCGAGTCCTGGCCTGGGATAGCGCAGTAGGCCCGCCGTGTAGTCCACGGCCACCGCGAGCGCCCAGAGCGCTCCGCGCATGGCGTCCTCGGCAACCGCCCCGATGATCCACGGCGCCGCGGACACGAGGGACCAGACCAGGATCCGCACGGCGGCGCGGCGCAGCTCATCGTCCCGCAGGATGACCAGGAGGGTGACGCCGCGGCCGACCTGGATGGCGACGTAGGCGCCCGCGAAGATCAGGCCGGTGTCGCCGAACGCGTCTGGCACCGCGACCGCCATCACCAGGCTGCCGACCATGGTGGCGATGACCAGGAGCTGTACCGCCGACCGCTGCGGGTTCAGCCGGTCGATGATCGTCGCGGTCAGCGACCAGACCCACCACACGGCCAGCAGCAACACCAGGGTCTGGAAGGCGCCGTTCCAGCTAAGGTCCTCGATCAGCCCGTGCGAAAGCTGCGTGAGGGCGAAGACGAACGCCAGGTCGAAGAAGAGCTCCAGGAAGGCCGGCTGCTGCGGATCCCCGGGGCTTCGCAGCAGCCCGGTCGACCTGTTCCTGGTCATCGACTCGCCTGTTCTGTCGGCTCGGCCAAGCGTTGAAGCAGTCGTACCACGGCCTGGCGGGTGTCAGTGCCGACAGCGCGCCAACTGGCATAGCACCTGCTGTAGCGGGGTATACCGCGCCGGCTTCAGGTCGGACGGGGTGGTCGCGCAACCGGGTACGGTGGCGGATCTCCGGGTGCGGGCCGTCACGTCCGTTTGCGCCGCAGATAGTAGGGGGAGGAAGGGTCACGTGCACGGGAGCGATCGTTCCGCTCGGCGTCCGAAGCCGGTGGCTGGGGATTCTGGGAGACGGACCGCGGCTGTGGTTCGACCTGGACGGGCTCTCCGCTGGTCGCCGGGTGCGGGTAATGGCGCTATCGGGCGTGCCGTCGCTAGGCACCGGCGGGGCGGCGGATGTCGGTCAGGGTGACGGAGTTGCGGGTGCACGGCGTGTCCGGCGACGACGCCGATGCAATGCTCGACCGGCCCCTCGTCTTCCGCGTCGCCGGCGATCGGAACGCCGGCTTTTACCGACCCCGACCGGGGTACGGGGCCACCACCGGGCCGGGTGGCGTGACGCTGGAGGCGTACCACTGGAGCAATCTGACGGCCGGCACAGCAGTGCGGACCCTGTCGTTGCTGCTGCTGCTGCCGTTCATGCTCAGCAACCTCGCGATCTGGATGCTGCCGAACGCGCCCCAGTCACGAACCGACGTAACCGCGAAGGCCCTGTGCCGCCTACTCGCGGCCACCATCACCGCGATGTATGTGCTCTCGTTCGTCGGCGTCTCGCTCGATCTCGTCGCCTGGGAGTGCGCGTCGTATCCCCGGTGCCTCGAAGGCCGCCGATACCTGTCCTGGCTCGGCGGCATACCTCCGGGACAGCGTCTCGCGCTCCTCGCCCTTGCGCCGATCGCCGTGGTCGGCCTCGCCGCGAAGCTCGGCTCGCGCTCCTGGCGCTCGTCCGAACCGTTCACTCAGGCGACGGTACGCGCTGAGGGCAACAGGCTCGACGCGCCCGGCTACTGGGCCGGTATGCCGCTCCTCCGCCGGCTACGGTCGATCCACATCGCGGTCGCGTTGGCAACGGTGGACACGAGCCTGCTCGCGGCCCTCGCGCCCATCGACGGCGCGGTGACGGGCCACGCCCTCGTTGCGGCTGCGGTGATGCTACTGGTGGCGTGCCTGGTGCTGCTCTGCGTGCCGGTAACCACCAATCAGGGCAGCCGAGGCGCACGGGTGGAGACGACCGCCCGCGCGATCCACGCCGCAGCCGGTGTGCTGACCGCGCTGTGCCTCGTGTACGCGGCGACCCGGCCCGCCGAACGTCCGGTAACCGGGTCCCTGCCCGGGTACGACTCCATGGTCGCGTGGATCTTCCTCGGGCAGGCCGCCCTGCTGATCGCGCTCGGGGCGGTCGTGCTGTGGCAGCGCCGGGGTCGACCCACGGCCCCGACGTTGCTCGGCGACCTGGGCGCCCCGGCGGTGATCGCCGTCGCGATCGGCCTGGCGCTGGAGTTCACCGCCGGACTGGTCTACCGCGTTGCCGACTTCCTGGACCGCGGCTCCCTCCCGAGCCCGCTCCGGCCGTTGCCGGCCTACGCCCCGCAGCTCCAGCCGCCGGTCTCGTACCGGTGGTTGGTGCTGGGCTTCGGCGCCGCGGTGCTGCTGGCCATCCTCGTGGAACTGTGCTGGAGTCGGCTGACGCTGTCCCGCCGGCGCCGGGCGGCGGCAGAGGTCGTCGCGCGCGACTTTCCGGATCCCCCCGCGCAGGCCACGCCCCGCCTACGGGACGTCCGCGACGCGGTCGCGAAGGCACGAGTCACCGAGCGGCTGAGGCCGATGCGCGCCGCCTACCCGTTGGTCGCAGTGTTTAGCCTCGGCTCGGCCGGCTTCGCGCTGGCCGGCATCGCACCGGGCGAACTCGCCGCCCGGCTCGGCGGCGAGCGGGCGAGGGCGGTGGTGGACTTCGCCACCGATCTCGGCGCGTACCTCGTCGGGTTGTTCGTCGTCGGCCTCGCAGTCGCCGGGCTGCTTGCCTACCGGTCCCCGGCCATGCGGCTCGTCGGCGTGCTGTGGGACCTGGCCACCTTCTGGCCCCGTGCGGCCCACCCGTTCGCGCCGCCCTGCTACGCCGAACGTGTGGTTCCGGACCTGGTGCGCAGGACCCGCTACCTCGCCGAGCAGGGCGGGGTCCTGCTGTCCGGGCACAGTCACGGCTCGGCGCTACTGGCCGCCACCATCCTGCAACTGCCGCCGGAGACGCTACGCCGGGTGGCCCTGCTGACCTACGGGTCTCCGCTGCACCCCGTCTACGCCCGGCTCTTCCCGGCCTATGTCAGCGATGACACGCTGCGCGAGGTGGGAGATCGGGTGGGCTGGCGTTGGCTGAACCTGTGGCGGGACACCGATCCCATCGGCGGCTGGATCTTCTCCCCCCATCGTCTTGGCGAGCGACCCGCGGTCAACGGTCCACCCGGCGGCGTGGACCGGCGTCTGCGAGACCCGCGTGACGTGACCCTGGAGCCATCCGACACCGTCCCTCCCCCGATCGAGGGGCACTCGCAGTACCACGCGGACGAGCAGTTCGACGCTGCCGTGCGCGAACAGGTGGCGCAGCTAGTGCTTTGACCACAAACGTTGGCCGGGTTGGTCGGGGGTTGGGGAAATGTCGTAGGGCTGGTGTTGGCTTCGGTTCGTGCCTCGCCGTCGGGATCCCGCCTTGCCGCGGGTTGTGCATCGCACTGCCCGGGTTGCGGTGCGGGTGACGCTCGGGCAGCGGCGGCGGTGTTTCGGGCTGCTGCGCTCGGCCGGTGACGTGTGGGCGTGTGTGTTGGAGGTCAACGCGTGGCGGCGCCGCCGGCGGGACGTACCCCTGTCCGGCTATCAGGAGTTGTGTCGGGAGTTGGCGGCGTCGGGGCCGGGCACGTTCGCCGAACTGGACTCCACGGGTGCGCGGTCGGTGTTGCGCCGGTTTTCTGATGCGTGGTTCGCGGCGGCGAAGCGCCGCAGCGCCGGTGACATGTTGGCGCGGTTTCCTCGTCGTCGGCGGGGGTTGGTGCCGGTGCGCTGGTATCACGGCACGTTCACCCTCGACGGGCGCCGGCTGCGGATACCCACGGCCAAAGGCAGTGCGCCGTTGTGGGTCCGCTTGGCGCGGGAGGTGCCGTATCCGGTCGAGCAGGTCCGGTCGGTCACCCTGCTGTGTGAGGGCGGTCGGCTGTTCCTCGACGTGACCGCTGAGGTGCCGGTGGCGGTCTACCCGCCGGGTGAACAACCGGATCCGGCGAGGGTGGCCGGGGTGGATCTCGGGATCATCCACCCGTACGCGGTGGCCGGCCCGGACGGGAAGGGGTTGCTGGTGTCGGGGCGGGCGATCCGCGCCGAGCACCGCATGCACCTCGCCGACACGAAAGCCCGCCGCCGCGCCGTGGCCCGGCGGGCGCCGAAACCTGGTGAGAAGGGGTCGCGGCCGTGGCGGCAGTACCGTCGCCGGGCCCGCCTGGTGGAGGGCCGGCACCGGCGCAGGGTTCGTCAGGCCCAGCACGAGGCCGCCCGTAGCGTCGTGTCCTGGGCGGTGGAGCAGCGGGTGGGTGTGCTGCACGTGGGTGATCCTCGCGGGGTGTTGGACCTGCCGGCGGGGCGGCGGCACAACCTGCGGTTGCGGCAGTGGCAGATCGGCCGGCTCCTCCAAGTCCTCACCGACAAAGCTGTCCTGGCCGGCATCGTCGTCCGGCTGGTCGACGAACGCGGCACCTCCTCCACCTGCCCCACCTGCAGAAGGCGGGTGCCGAAACCCCGCGGGCGAACCCTGTCCTGCCCGCACTGCCGATTCTCCGGCCACCGCGACCTCGTCGCGGCGGCCAGCATCGCCACCCGCACCCCGGGCGGCGGACCCACCACCCCGACAGCAGTTGCGCTGCCGGAGGTGGTCACGCACCGTCGAGCCGGCCGGCACCTGCCCGGTACCGGACGGTCCCGACGTGACCCCCGCCGCCCACCCCGGGCGGCGCGAGGATCAGTTGGCCCGCGAAGGCCCGCCCCACCACCCGGTGGGGAGTCGCTCGCCCCTACGGCGAGGATCCACAACACCCACCGCAAACCCGGTGAACGTTAGTGGACACCGCACTAGACGCCGTGTACCCGTACGTGTTCTGCGAAGGACTGGGTGAAGCTCTCGAGCGCAGCCTTGCCCTTTCACGCGTACCAAGCGATGGACGTCCGATGACTCCGCTGGTGGTGTAGGCGGCCACTCCTGCGACGTCGTCCCGTCAACCATCATGCGAGACCAGGCATCGCCGACAGCCGGCTGCACCGAACGTCTGTTCGACTAGGGTGCCGGTGTGGAGGTACGTGGTCGGTGGTGGAACGGATCGTGGGGCCGCATGGCCCGGCGGGACATCTGGCTGCTCTCGGACGGTCGGCTCTGGCGGGTGCGTGGCCGCCTCGGAGGCAATGGAGGCCAGCAGGTCACCTACGACTTCCCGGACGAAGCATCCGCCCGATCGATGGTCGACCGGATGATGCTCGTTCGCGGGACCTCACGGAGGCGGTCCGGCAGGAGTCCAACCGCCGGCATGCTCGCTAGCCGGGGAGGTGGGTGCCACCGCCGTTGAGGTGGTACGCCCGCTCCTCCGCGCTCTCGCGTGCCCGCAGAAATCGGTCGTTCCACTCGGGGTCACCATCGGCGATGCGATCGACCACGTGTTCGTCGAGGACTCGTCCATCCGGCGGTACGAGCCCGACCGCGACCACCGTCTGCCCATCGCGCCCGTAGTGCAGGACCTGCCAGCGCGCCGCGCGGGTCGCCCGTCGGCTGCGCCGCCCGGCGAGGGCCGCCAGCAGGAGGTAGCAGCTGACGGCGACGACCAACGTGACGCCGATGGCGAGCAGCAGGGTGAGGGCCCGCACGGCGACCTCCGCCTTACTTGAGGGGTACGGTGGCGCCGGCTCCGGGAGCGTACGTCGTCACTCCTGGGGGTAGAGCCTTGATGATGTCGATCTGGGCGCACGCGGAGCAGGCGTCGTACCCCTGCTGCCGGGTTTTGTTGGCCTCCGCCTCCGCCTTGGCCTGCGCCACCCGCGCCTGGGCCTCGCTGACCTGCGCGTACGCCGCCTGGGCCTGGTTCACCGCGTCCTGCACCGTCTCTGGCAGGGTGACTCGGGCCAGGTTGAACTTGATGCCCTCGAAGAAGTTCCCGCCCAGCATCTCGGTCAGGTCCTTGGGGAGGCTGCTGTTCACGGCTTCCTGCACCTTGGCGATGTTCGTGTTGTTGGTCTGACCTCCGGTGTCCGGATTGGCGGGTGCCGGTGTTCCGGTGCGCTGCGCGCCGTTCTGGACCAGTGCGCAACTGGAGACCAGCTCCGCGCAACGGAAGCTGTTGATCTGGATGCGCAGGTCGTTGTCGATCACGGGGCGGACGATCACGTCGAGGAAGCTGCTCCAGCCCTCGTCTCCGTCGTAGGCGTAGCGCAGCTGGCTGTCGACGCCGCGGAACTGCCGGGTGCCGAACCTCGTGTCGAACGCCTTCAGGGTGTCGGGGTCGAGGTTGAGGGTGAAATAGATGGTGCCCTCGATGCCCATTTCCACGCCGTCGCTCGACGGTGTGTTCACCACGTCGACGCCGGTCCGGTCGCCACGCTTGGTGTCGGACGTGATCGTGTAGAAGCGCTGCTGTGCGGGGTAGCGGTGGGTGGTGGAGTACGTGCCTGTCCAGGTGAGACCGGAGGCCGGCGGGATCACCTGACGCACCCGGTTGTTGTCGAACCAGCCGCCGTTGCGGACCACCCCGACCTCGCCGCCGGCCGTCTTGTCAAAGCCGCCGATGACAGCGGTGAGGGCCACGATCAGCACGATCGCCCCGGCCAGGACGGCCCCCGTGATCGGGAGAATCCGCCGCGGTTCGAACCCCACCGACGGCCTGGTGCGCGGTGTGGCCATGGTGCACGCTCCCTCGTTGGTCAGCGGGGCAATCTGCCCATCACGATCAGGTTGGCAGCCGGTGTCAAGACGGTCAATCGACACCCGCTCTTAGGGCGCGTCTCATTTGGATGGTCGTTGGCCTGGGGGCATGATTTGCTCCCGTGGACGAGGCCATGATCCGCACCTGGGCGCCGGATGATCTCTGGGAGATAGCGGCGCCGTTGATCCCGCCCGCGCCGGTTCGTCGGCAGGGTGGTGGTCGCCGGCGGGTGGATGACCGGGCGGTGCTGGCCGCGATCGTGTACGTGACCCAGGCGGGTTGTTCCTGGTGGAAGCTGCCTGAGGCGTCGTTCGGTGTCACCAGGGCCACCGCGCACCGCAGGTTCACCGAGTGGACCGCGGCCGGGTTCTGGCTCCGGCTGCACGAGGCGACCCTGGACCGGCTCGGCGCCGACCGGCGGATCGACTGGTCGAGGGCGGTGGTCGACTCGATCAGTGTGCGGGCGGAAAAAGGGGCGATCTGACTGGCCCAAACCCGGTCGACCGCGGCAAACCAGGCAGCAAACTCCACGTCATCTGCGACCGGAAGGGGCTGCCCCTGGCCGTGCTGGTCACCGCCGCGAACGTCCACGACAGCCAACTGCTGCTGCCCATGCTCGACAGCGTCCCGGCGATCCGCACACCCAACGGGCGCCGCCGGTGGCGGCCAGACAAGTTGCACGCCGACAAGGCGTACGACGCCCGCGAGCTGCGCCGCGAGGTCCGGCGACGGGGGATCAAGGTACGCATCGCCCGTAAGGGCATCGAGTCCTCCACGCGTCTGGGCCGGCACCGCTGGGTCGTTGAAGCCTGCATGTCCTGGCTGATGCGCTACCGGCGCCTCGTTCGCCGCTATGACCGCAAGGGCGATCACTTCGAAGCCTTTGCCACGATCGCCAGCACCCTGATCTGCTACCGCCGCCTCACCAAATGAGACGCGTCCTTAGTCGGCTGGCCGCTGGCCGTAGCGCTCAGCGGCAAGCTTCTGCCCGGACGTGCACACCGCACCACGGCGGCAGGTCGGCTGCCCACACCCGCCAACCGCCCGCGTCTCGCCGCGTCTCGAACCGCCACGGGTGGGCTGCGCCGCTGAGGTTGGCCTGTTCGTTCCACCAGATCGCGTGGACCTGGGCGGTCACCGTCGCGCGGTCGTCGCCCTGGTCCTCGACGTCAATCGGTCCGACCGTCTCAAGCTTCGACGGCACGTTGCCGCGTTCCATCTCGCCGCGGTACTGCCGCCACTGCCGCAGCAGCTCGTCATGACGCCTGCCGGCCAGTACCCGCGACAGACCGATCTCCTCGCCACTGCTCATCTGGAGCACGTACACGCTCACCGCCGCATCCGGTGTCGCCTCACCACGCTCTGCCTCGACCTGCCGCAGAACAGCCCACGGCACCGGCACCGCCACGATCCCGGTACACAGCACGGCTACGAGCGACAGAACCACCCACGGCCAATGGCGCGGCGGTCGGATCAGCACAGCAGTACTGCGGGACGCGACCCACTGGGACGAGGTCGTGACTGCCTTGGGCTACGAGCATCTGCGACGTCACGATCTGCGCCACACCGGGCTGACGTGGATGGCAGATGCCGGCGTACCGGTGCACGTCCTGCGAAAGATCGCCGGGCACGGATCGCTCACCACGACCCAGCGGTATCTGCACCCCGATCGCCAGTCGATCACGGACGCGGGAACGGCGTTGAGCGCTCACTTGAGGGTTCGCCGGTCCCCAGCTGGTCCCCAGCTACGCGCCGTCTAGCTGCCGATTCCCGACTACTTCAGAAACCAACAGAGGCCGCTGACCAGGGCATACGCCCCGATTAGCGGCCTCTCTATGTACTGTCGGGACGGCCGGATTCGAACCGACGACCCCTTGACCCCCCAGTAGTCCGGTGGCCCAGCGGCATGCTCACGCACGTTTGCCCAGGTCGTCTGAAGCATAGACCGGCCGAGTAAAGGAATCGTCGCACCACTCCCCCGCCACCATCGACTTCCCTGCCGTCAGCCAGACGAGCAGCGCGTGACTTCCCGCCGGCTGTCGTGGGAGTTCATGTCGGAGGAGCGAGTTGAACCATACGCACATATACCTGCCTGGATGACCTGGATCGAACGGCCGGCGTCCTCAATCGGCGTTCAGGAATACCTGGTGACAGGCCAGCCGGCACCGTCGCATCCCAGCGTCACCGGCGCGGCCATCCGCCGGCGGTCTTGGGCAGGCCACAAAGCCGCAGTTCGAGCACGCTTCGGTGGATACGGCGGCGCGGCGGCCGTGGGCGCGACACCCCCACGGCGTCATGGGCGAAGACGATGTGAACCGCGCCTGCTCCGGATGTCAACAACACTGCGCACACCCGTGCAGCAGGAGTCGGATCGTTCTCCGGCCGGCGGGAGGGGGACCGCCACCGGGTCACTGAGGGTATGCCGTAGCGTCGCTTTATCAAGCCGACGGAAGACGGAGCCTGGAGCGTGCGGAGTCTCATCACCCACCTGGCAGCTCTGACGCCTGAGCAGCTCAGTGACCTGATCGCCGCACGACCGGAGGCGCTGCTACCGCCGGAGCCCGCGACGATGGCCGAGTTGGCCGAGCGGCTAAACGCTGCGCCGCTGATCGACGTCGCGCTGCTCGGACTGAGCCGACCGGAGCTGCAGATCGCCGAGGCGCTGGCGGCACTGGGCGATGGATGCGACCGCGCAGAGCTGGCGGCGGCCCTCGGCGTGGCCAGCGACGACGCCGACCTGGACGCGGCGCTCGTCCGGCTGGGTGAGGTCGCCGTGGCCTGGCCGGACGGTGACCGCCTGCGCACCGTACCGCTGGGGCACGTCTGGCCGTGCCCGCTGGGTCTCGGGGCGCCGCTGTCCGCGCTGCTCACCGAGCAGCGCGCCGATGACCTGCGCCGGATCGCCCGGAGGCTCGGGGTACCCGCGGGCACGCAGAAAGCCGTCACGGTACGGAACCTGTCCGCCTGGCTGGCCGACGGTGCGAACGTCCGGAAGGTCAGCACCACAGCCCCCGCGGACACTCAGGAGCTACTCCACCAACTCGCCTGGGAGGGCCCCTACCTCGACGAGCCGACCTACCGCTACGGTCGCCGGACAGGGCCGGCCCAGTGGGCGGTGGAGCACGGACTGATCCACGTCGCCGCCCACTGGGGCGCACCCCTACAGATGCCCTGCGAGGTCGCGCTGGCGCTGCGCGGACCCGACTACCGGCTCCCATTCGACCCCGCGCCGCCGTCCGCACCGACCAGGCCGGTCGACGGGGAGTCCGTCGAGCGGGAATCCGCCTCGGCGGCGGCAACTGCGCTCGCCGGTATGGTGAACCTGCTGGAAGAGTGCGGCCGGACACCCGTCGCACCTCTCAAGACCGGCGGAGTCGGCGTACGCGAGCTGCGCCGGCTCGCCAAGACCATCGGCGACAGCGCGGACCACATCCGGCTGTGGCTGGAGCTCGCGATGGCCACCGGACTGCTGGCACCGACCGAGGCCGGCCTGCTACCGACCGAGGAGTACGACACCTGGTGCGATCAGCAGCCCGCAGAGCAGCTGACCGAGCTGCTGGCGGGCTGGCTGTCCAGCGAGGGCGCTCCCCTGCACCAGCCGGCCGGTACGGGGCAGCCGGTGCCCGCCCTGGTCCACACGGCGGACGGCGCGGCGATGCCCCTGCTGCGAGCCGCGGTGCTCAGGGTGACCGCGGGACTGCCGCCCGGCGCTGCCGCCGCCGACGCGCAGGCCGTCACCACGCTCGCCCGGTGGCGCAACCCGATGCTCCTGGACCATCTCGACGATGCCAACGGCCTGGTCGAGGGCGTGTGGCGGGAGGCCCAGCTGGTGGGAGCGGTTGCCCACGGAGCAGTCACTGATCTCGGCCGGGCGCTCGCCACAGACCAGCCTGAGCAGTTGGCGACCGTGCTGGATCGGCTGCTACCGCCGGCGGAAGAGACCGTCCTGCTGCAGGCCGACCTGACCGCGGTGGTCGTGGGAACCCCGTCGCGGACGCTCACCGTGCTGCTAGACGCGGCGGCGGACCGGGAGACCCGCGGTGGCGCGTCGACGTGGCGCTTCACCCCGTCCTCGATACGCCGAGCGCTGGACGCGGGCAGCAGCGAGACCGAGCTGCTCACCGCCCTACGGGACCGAGCCGCCGGTGCCCGGGTACCGCAGCCACTCGAATACCTCATCAGCGATACGGCCCGGCGGCACGGCGCGATCCTGGTCCGGCCGGTCGCCTGCTGCCTGCGCAGCGACGACCCGGTGCTCCTGAAGGAGATCCTGCACGCCCGCTCACTGAGCACACTGGGCCTGGCGCTGCTCGCGCCGACCGTGGTGGCCAGCACCGCCCCCATCGCGGAAACCCTGACCGCTCTCCGCAACGCCGGCTACGCACCCGTCGGGGAACACCCCGACGGCACGGTGGCGGTGGAACGCCCCACCCGGCAACGAGCCGTGCCGCTACCAAGGGCCTCCGATGTGGTCACGGCACCCCTGCCGCTTCCTGGACCATATGACCCGGGTGCGCTGGACGAGCTGCTCGCGGAGCTGTTCGAGGATGCCGACGAATCCCACCCACTCAGCGGGTACCTGATCCCGACACAGCCCGGTCCGCTGGCAACCAGCGAGCCCGCAGACCTCGCCCGCCGCCTGCTACGCGCCGCTGCCCGACGCACTTCGAGGCGGTGAATTCACTGCGAACCTGTGGGGCTCGAATACCCGGTTCGGCTGTCTGAAGTGCGGTTCTGTGCGAGCTTGAGCCCGGGGCGACCGGCATGCTCGTGGCCATGAGCGCGTCGTTGATGTACCTGCTGCTTCGCCAGGTCCTGCAGATGTTGTCCCAGCTCGCCCGAGACGGCGGTGCCAAGGATGTGGAGATCCTGGTGCTCCGCCATCAGCTGGCGGTGCTGCGCCGCCAGGTGCACCGCCCCAATCTCGAGCCGGCCGACCGGGTCGTGCTGGCGGTGCTGTCGCGGCTGCTTCCCCGCCCGCGGTGGTCGGCGTTCTTCGTCACCCCGGCCACTCTGCTTCGGTGGCACCCTGAACTGGTCGCCCGACGCTGCACGTACCCGCATGCCCGACCGGGCCGGCCACCGGTCGACAGGCAGGTCCGTGACCTGGTGCTGCGACTCGCGGCGGAGAACCCTTCGTGGGGGCACCGCCGGATTCAGGGTGAGCTGGTCGGCCTGGGCTACCCGGTCGCGGCCAGCACGGTGTGGAAGATCCTTAACCAGGCCAGCGTCGACCCGGCGCCGCGGCGGTCCGGGCCGACCTGGCGGCAGTTCCTGACCGCCCAGGCAGACACGATCCTGGCCTGTGACTTCTTCACGGTCGACACCGTGTTCCTCAAGCGGATCTACGTGCTGTTCTTCGTGGAGATCGCCACCCGCCAGGTCCACGTCGTCGGGGTGACCGCCCATCCGACCGGCGCCTGGGTGACCCAGCAGGCACGCAACCTGCTGATGAACCTCGACCGGCGCGCGGCGGGGCTGCGTTCCTGCTGCGCGACGGGGATACGAAGTTCACCGCCGTCTTCGACGCGGTGTTCGCCGCCGAGGGCATCGAGGTGATCAGGACTCCGCCGGAGGCACCCCGGGCGAACTCATTCGCCGAACGATGGGTTGGCACCGTACGCCGGAAGTGCACCGACAGGACGCTCATCGTCGGCGAGCGCCACCTCGCGGCCGTCCTCGCCGAGTACACGACCCACTACGACGGCCACCGCCCACATCGATCGCTCGGCCAGCAGCCACCGAAACCTACGCCGCACGTCGTGGACCTGAACGCTGCCCGGATCCAACGGCGGCCGATTCTAGGCGGATTGATCAACGAGTATTCGCAGGCAGCGTAGCCGAATCGGCTTTACGAGCCCCACAAGCAGCCGCGACAGGCTGAGAGCACCACCCGGTCGACGGGCTCCAGATCCGGACGTGCGACCTGGCGGCGGAGGACCGCGACCTGATGACGTAGCACGACAATCTCGACATCCTTGGACCGCTCGCCGCGCATGCCTTGGACCTGTGGGGCTCGCAAATCACGTTCAGCCCCGTTGACGTGGTGTTCTGTGCGAGGTCAGCCTTGCGGAAGCTGCGACGATCCGGGCCATGAGCGCTTCGTTGGTGTATCTGCTACTGCGCCAGGTGCTGCAGATGTTAACCCAACTCGCCCGGGACGGCGGAACCAAGGATGTCGAGATCCTGGTACTACGGCACCAGGTGGCGGTACTCCGCCGCCGGGTGAAGCGCCCCAATCTCGAACCGGGCGACCGGGCGACCGGGCGACCGGGTGGCGTTGGCGGCGTTGTCGCGGCTGCTCCCCCGTCCGCAAGTGGGCCGCGTTCTTCGTCACCCCGGCGACCCTGCTCCGGTGGCACCGGCAACTGATCGCCCGGCACTGGACATACCCGCACGCGCGGCCCGGCCGGCCGGCCACCGGTCGACACAGCAATCCGTGACCTGATACTGCGCCTGGCCGCCGAAGACCCTTCGTGGGGGCATCGCCGGATCCACGGTGAGCTGGTCGGCTTGGGCTACCGGGTGGCGGCCAGCACCGTATGGAAGATCCTCCACAACGCCGGCGTCGACCCGGCGCCGCGGCGGTCCGGGCCGACCTGGAAGCAGTTTCTGGCCGCCCAGGCGCACACGATGCTGTCCTGCGATTTCTTCACCGTCGATACGGTGTTCCTCAAGCGGATCTACGTGCTGTTCTTTGTGGAGATCGCCACCCGGCAGGTGCACGCCGTTGGGGGTGACGGCGCATCCGACCGGCGCCTGGGTCGCGCAGCAGGCGCGGAACCTGCTGATGGACTTCGACCAGCGGGTGACCAGCTTGCGGTTCCTGCTACGCGACCGCGACACGAAATTCACCGCGGCCTTCGATGCGGTGTTCGCCGCGGAAGGTATCGACGTGATCAAGACTTCGCCCCAGGCACCGAGAGCCAACTCATTCGCCGAGCGCTGGGTGGGCACTGTACGCCGCGAATGCACCGACCGGATACTCACCGTCGGCGAGCGCCACCTGGCGACCGTACTTGCCGGATACACGTCGCACTACAACGATCACCGCCCGCACCGTTCGCTGGGACAGCGGCCACCCAATCCGCCACCGCACATCGTGGACTTGGTCGCTGCTCGGATCAAACGACGCCCGATCCTGGGTGGATTGATCAATGGGTATTCGCAGGCAGCGTAGCCGTACCTGATCTACGAGCCCCACAGGACCGTGACCGCGGTCTACCCTGCCCTGCTCTCCCGCAAGGCCGCCGGCTGGGAGCGACAGGCCCTGGCCAACGTCCTCGCCACCAGCGCCGAGGGCTACGCCTTCCCCACCAGCCTCGACCGCGACCAGCCGATCGGGGGCATGGCGCCACCGAGCCAGGCCACGCTCGTCGCGGACGCGCTCG
The DNA here is from genome assembly GCF_900090285.1 of Micromonospora inositola. Taxonomy (NCBI): domain Bacteria; kingdom Bacillati; phylum Actinomycetota; class Actinomycetes; order Micromonosporales; family Micromonosporaceae; genus Micromonospora; species Micromonospora inositola. Next base: position 5,840,474 of record NZ_LT607754.1, read on the forward strand.
CCGCCGGTACGTCGCCGCAGCAGTTGGTCGAGCGCCTCGCGGCGCATGCCGTGACCAAGCTGAACCACTGACCCCGGCCGAGCTCCTGACCCGGACGACGGGGCGATCCTGTGCTCACAGGGCCGCCCCGTCGCGTATCGGTCAGCTTGTCCGGCCGGCGGGGGTCACCGGCCCAGCGGTACGTCAAAGGCCTGGACCTCGTCCCGTGGCGTCTCGAAAGAGACGAGCGCCCGCTCGGGGAAGGGCGCCCCGGCGTCCAGCGGGATGCTGACCCGCTTGAGTCCGGCGTGGACGTCGACGCTGACCTGCTTGACCACGTGACCGCTCATGTCCGGCGACCACGGCGGGATGCCACCGTCCGACACGGCGCAGGGGGTCAGGCCGTAGTCCGGCGGGGGGTCGGCCGCGAGCGGACAGCTGGTCTGGTACACCGGGATCGCTCCGACGTCCGCGGTCCAGAGGAACACCCGGGCTGTCCCCGGCCCGCTCGCGGTGATGTCGAAGGTCGCTGAGGTCGAGGTCAGTGCAGGGCTGCTGATCCTGATCCGGTGATCGGCGGGGGCCGGCACCCGCCCGGAGATCGGGACGCCGTTGCGGGCTGACTGCCAGATGGTCTGCGGTGAGGTGGCGCCGTTGAGGTTGGGGTTGGAGACGTTCGGCGGGGGCGCCGTCACCGGTCGTCCGGCGGGTGGGGTGTACCCCGGCACGATCGCCTGCCCCCAGCGGTACGGGTCGGACTGGACGCTGCCGAACGCCGACCAGCCGAGCCGGGTGCTCATATCGATGTGGCGAAGCGTGGTCGTGCCGGCCGCGGCGGTGTTGTCGTTGTCGTACGGGGTGATGTTGAGGCCCAGGTGAGCCGGGTCGACTGCGGCGGGAAGGTCCGCCATGGGAATCTTCACCTCTAGGTCGTACCCACCGCCGGTGTAGGCGTGGTCGACGGTGGTGCTGTTCGAGCCGACCCAACGGGCGGTGGAGGCCACCTGGACGCCGGGCGCGTTGGGGGCGTCGCTGACCGTGTTGGCCAGGGGGCCGGTCGAATAGCCCTGATGGTTGTCGGCATCGCGCTCCCAACAGGGGGCGTTGGCGCCGTTGCCGTTGGTGTTCTGCGGGTCGTTGGTGAACGGGAACACGCCCAGTTTGAACGTGTTGGCGGTGTCCTTCAGGTCCTGGGAGGCGGTCCCTCGCGGGTCGAGGAGGATCTCGACGGAGTCCGCCTGCCAGTGACCGACGCACTCAGCGGGCGTCACCGCGTACGACTGGTAGTCGTCGCGGACGTGGATGAAGAAGTACAGCGCGTCGTCCGAGCGGCTCACCGTGGCATAGCTGCTGTCGGGGTCCGAGGTGCCGGAGACACCGCAGTCGGCAGTTCCGGTGCAGCCTGAGGCGCCCTGCCAGATCCGGCCGATGTCCAGCCGCGGCCCCGGGTACTCCTCGCCGGAGGCGACGCCGTCCACGACAGGTCCCGTCGCGACCGACGGGATGGCGGTGGTGGGAGCGATGCTCAGGGCGAGGGCCTCGCTTCCTGCGCCGGCCGGCGAGCTGTACGTGGTCGTGATGGGGACGGACACCTGCTGGTTCGCCGGCAGCGACGTGTCGGTGTTGGTGAGCGTGAACGTCACGGTCGTCTCCGCGCCGGGGCCGAGGGGACCGTAATCCTTGGACGCCGCGTCGGCGGTCAGGTTGGCGGGCAGCGTCAGGGAGACCTGCCCGCTCTGCGGCGTGGCGGACCAGTTGTGCACGACCACCGGCACCTCTTGGGTGCCGCCGACGCCGATACGTTGGATCGCGGCGGACCGGCCAAGGCGTGCGGCCTGCGGGGCCGTCTCGCTGAGCCACCGATCGTACTCCGCCCAGTTGCCCCACCGCTGGAACCGGCCCTCGACCGGGGTGACGATGCGCACGACCTTGTCCGTGTACCCCGTCCTGGTGCCGCTGGAGAACAGCGCGGAGATCCTGTGGTTCTGGTTGACCCCGGCGTCGGCCGCGGGTGTGACGGTGAAGGTCACGGTGGTCTCGGCCTTGTCCGAGATGGTCCCGACGGTCTTGGGACCGTCGACTGTCCAGCCGCTCGGCACGGTCAGCGCCACCTGGCCGCCGGGCATCTTCCCCTGCGGCGACTGCAGGTGCAGGGTCGCCTGGAACGGCGTCGAGGCCACATTGTAGAAGCGCGAGAAGGTCAGATACTCCAGTGTGCCCAGCGGCAGACCGCCAGGGTCGGGCCTGGTCGCGCCGCTGAGGAGGGCGTCGTCGCTGCCGGCCGGGGGGTTGGGCGACCCGTCAGGACGCAGGTTCGGCTGGAACGGCACGAACGACTCGGTCATGCCGAAGCGTGGGCACGCGGGGTTCGAGCTGCCTTGGTACATCACCCTGCTCTGGGTCGGGTAGGCCAGTCGTCCTTCGTCGGCGACCTGTTGCCAGATCTTCGGGGTGCCCGCGGGCTTGCCCTGGAGGTTGCCCGCCGGCCACAGGTACGGCGAGTCGAAGCCGGTCCACACGCCGGCGACGGTGTCGAGGTTGGTGCCGGGGGTCGGGACGAAGCCGGTGGTGCAGTTGGCGGCGGTCGTCGTTCCGCCGGTCCCCGCTGTGCTGCCGCCGGAGAAGACCTTCTTGACCTGCCAGGTGCTCAACGCGTTCGGCCCGGTGAGCTGCTCGGGGAACATGTGCGGGTCCGCCGCCGCGAGGACGCCTTCCCAGATGAAGCGTCCCGCCTGCTGGTGGTTGCCGTGACCGGCGCCGAGGGTCGGGGTGAAGCCTATGTACACGTCGGGCTGGGTCATCCGGATGATCCGGGTGATCCGGCGCAGCGTCTCCTCGTGGCCCCAGAAGCTCTGAGTGAGCGGGGCGCTCTGGTTGTAGAAGAAGTCCACCCGGTCGAGGTTGAAGATGTCGACCGTGCCGGAGCGGTAGTGCGCCACCCGGTCCTCGTTCTCACGTCGCAACCCGAGGTCGGGGCCGAGTTCCTGGCCGACGGCGTTTCCGCCGCCCTCGCCGCGCGTGACCATGATGATCCCGCACTTGATGCCGTAGCGCTGGTGCCATACCCCACACGGCCCGATGATGCTCGTGTCGTCGTCGGGGTGGGCCCACTCACCCATCACGTTGATCTTGACCGAACTGTCCGCGTGGTATGCCTGAGGTGGAGTCTCGGCGGCATGCGCGGACTGGCCTGCCGCGACCACGCTGAGCGCAGTGAGAAGAGCGGCCGTCACCAGCGCAGAGACTCTGCGCGACATCTTCATGAGCTGCCTCCTTGTGGTTGGGTGCGGGCCTCGTTACTCCCTGACTGCGCCCTCGAGCATGCCCGCGATGAATTTGCGCTGCAGGAAGAGGTAGAGCAGGGCGACCGGCGTCGCGACGATCACGGCGCCGGCTGCCAGCAGCGTGAACCCCTGGGTGTACTGGCCCTGGAAGAACGCCAGCCCGAGCGGTGCGGTGCGCAGCGACTCGGCGGTCACCATGACCAGGGGGACGAGGAACTCGTTCCAGGTCCACATGAACGTCAGGACGATCAGGGTGATGACGGCGGGCCAGGCGATTGGGACGAGCACCCGCCACAGGATGGTGCGAGTCGAGGCTCCGTCCATGCGCGCAGCCTCGACCAGTGCCCGACTGCTGGTACGGAAGTACGCCCGCATCCAGAACGTGCCGAACGCGACCGACTGGGCTACCTGGGGCAGGGCCACTGCCCAGAACGTGTCGGTGAGACCCAGCGTCCTCAGGTCGAAGTACAACGGCACGACGATGGCCTCGCTGGGCATCATGATGCCGAGAAGGAAGGCGTAGAACAGCATCGTCGAGCCGCGGAAACGCATCGTTCCCAACGCGTATCCACTGAGGATGGACAGGATCACGCTGACCGTGACGACGAACACCGACACCAGCAGACTCATCCGCAGGTACGTGCCGAAGTGCCCGACCTGCCAGGCCGTTGCGAAGTTGCCGACGTGCAACCCGGCGATGCTGGCGGCACTGCCGGACCCGCTGCCGGGGGCGTCGTCCGGGGCCAACGCAGCGGCCAGGACGGTCCCGATCGGGGCGAGCGCGAAGGCGGCGAACAAGACCAGGATGACGTAGTTCGCGGAGCGCTCCGCACGGGAGATCATGACGTGGAGTCCCTGTCGCCGACGCGGGTGATCACGAAGGAGATCACGAAGATGATGATGGTCAGGCAGACCCCGATGGCGGCTGCCGAGCCAACCTTCCCCAGCTCGAACGCACGGTGATACACCTCGTACGACGGCACCGACGTCGACGTGCCCGGGCCGCCGCGGGTTGTCACGTACACCAGGTCGAACGTCCGCAGTGCGGCAATCACCGTGAGGGTCAGCGCCACAGCGATCTCGCCACGAACCGACGGTAGGGTGACGGTGAGGAACTCCCGGACCGGACCGCCTCCGTCGATGCGCACCGCATCGTACAGCTCTGGGGAGATGCGGCTCATGCCGGCGAGCAGCAGCACGGTCACCAGACCGGTTTCGAACCATGTGCCGATGAAGCCGACGGCCGGAAGGGCCGCACCGTAGTCGCCCAGCCAGGCACGGGTGAGCGAGCCGAGACCGACCGCGTGCAGCAGCGAGTTCAGCGGTCCATCAGGAGCGTAGATGCGCCGCCAGGCCACGGCGACGACCACCATCGCGATGACCTGGGGCAGGAACACCACGGTGCGGAAGAACGACAGTCCACGGACTTTTGCGCGGTTGAGGATCGAGGCCAGGACGAGGCCGACGCACAACGGCACGAGCGCGTAGAACACCATGAGCACCAATGCGTGCCCGAAGGCGTCCCGTAGATCGTCGTTCCTGAGCACGTCGGCGTAGTTGTCGAGGCCAATCCACCGGCCGAGGGTCAGCCCGTCCCAGTCGTAGAACGAGATCTGGACCGATCGGGCCAGCGGGTACAGCAGGAACGCCGCGTACACGAGGAAGGCAGGCAGGACGTACAGGTATCCGGTCCCGCGGGGCCGGCGGGGCGGTCCGACGAGGCTGCGCTCGCGGACCGCCCCCGTTGTCGTCGCGGTCATCCGGCCGTCAGCCGTTGGATGTGGAGAAGTCGCCGTAGTCCTTCTGCAACGAGTCCAGGAACTGCTCCGGCGTCTTCTTCTTGGCCAGCAGATCCTGCAGCGAGGCGGTGACGCTGTCATACATCGTCGGCGTCGCGTAGTCCAGGTACGGCACGAGCCCGTCCGCCTTGACGATGTCTCCGAAGGCGGTGAAGACATCCTTCTGCAGTCCGCCGCCAACGGCCTGGCTCGATGTGTCGGCAACTGGCAGATTGCCGGTGTTGGTGAGCACCTTCATGGCCTGCTCGCTGGTGATGAAGTTGATGTAGGCGGCGGCCGCGTCGGGGTGCTTGCTCTTGGCGGTGATGGCGAACGGCAGCCCGGTGCCACCGGTGGCCACCGGCTTGTCACCGGCGTTCACCGCCGGCGGCAGCATGAACGCCACGTCGGAACCCATGGCCTTGGCGAGGTCGGCCTGCAGCCACGTCCCTCCGATGAGGAAGACGCCCTTGCCCTTGCTGAACGCCTGCCAGGCGGGGTCGTAGCCCGTTCCGTTGAAGCCTGGCTCGAAGTAGCCCTTGTCGACCCAGTCGACCAGTTCCTGGGCCGCTTTGAGATTGTCGGGAGTCTTCCACGACGCGCCCTTGCGGCCGAAGGCCAGCGTCTTGATGTCGTCGGGCGAGGTGGAGCGGCCCTGGATCGTGCCGAACACGTGGATTGCCGGCCACTTGTCGAGGTTGCCGAGCATCATCGGAACCTGGCCTCTGGCCTTGGCGGTAGCCATCGCGCTCTCGAGGTCGGACCAGCTCTTGGGTGGCTGGAGGCCGAACTCGGCGAGCTTCTTTGCGTTGTAGAAGATGCCGACCACCTCGCCCACCTGGGGTAGCCCGTAGAGGTTGCCCTCCCCGAAGGTCCTGCCGTCCGGGCTGTACGACGAGTACTGGCGCACCGACTCGGGGTATCTGCGGTCCCAGCCGTAGGCGGCGGCGTACGCGTTGAGCGGAAGCAACTGCCCGGCCTTGACGAACTCGCCCATGTCAGAGCGCCCGTTGTTGGCCTCTACGACGTCAGGGGCCTCGTTGCCGCTGAGCGCCAGCCGGAGGGTGGTCTTCAGGTCATCGAAGGAACGGGACACGCGCTGGATCTTGATGTTGGGGTACTTGGCCTGGAAGTCCTTGTTGAGTTGCTCCATCTGCGCGGCCTGTCCACCGCGGACCTCCTGGTCCCAGACGATCAGGGTGACGTTGCCCAACTTGGCCGCGTCGGTGGTCACCGCGGCGTTGGGCTTCGCCGACGGCGAAGGGCTCGAGGACCCGGGGGCGCATGCGGTGACCGCGAGGACACCGATCGCACTGACCGCGATCAGGGTCCTTGACCTGAACGACTTCATCTCCTGCTCCTTGGTGAGGGTGGATGGACGCCCTGCACAGCATCTGGGCGTGGCCGGGGCATGAGCTGGCGCCCCTCCACGTCCGCGTGACGCGCGATGGTGGCTGCGGCGCGGTGGACCCCACCGAGCGGCACCGTGGGCACAATCTGCTCAAGGAACTCGTAGCGCCGGCGCAACGACGCCATGTACGAGCCGCCGCCGAGGCTGTCGCGCAGCGCATGCCACCAGTCGGCGATGTCGCCCCAGCCCGGCGCGGCAAGGGAGCCACCGAACTGCTGCACCGCCAGGCCCGAACACATGATGGCGAAGGCCAACCGGTTGCGAAGTGACCACCCGGCGAGCGTGCCGACGACCAGTCCGGCAGCGAAGACGTCGCCCGCTCCGGTCGGGTCGAGCGCCGGCACCCGCAACGCAGGCATCTGCGCCTCCTCGCCCGTCGTCCCGTCGATCGCCAGCGCACCCTGCGCGCCATTGGTCACCACCGCCAGGGGAACCACGTCCGCCAAGGCGTACAGCGCGTCGTTGGGGGTCTCGGTCCGGGTGTAGGCCATCGCTTCGGGGGCGTTGGGGAGGAACGCGTCGCATCCGGCAAGCTGGTCCAGGAGCCTGGGCGACCACTCGCCGGTGGGGTCCCAGCCGACGTCACCGAACACGAGCGCGCCCTGAGTGCGGGCGACCTCGACCCACGTGGGCTCGTCCGTCCCGCAGGCCACGTCGTGGCCGAGGTCGACCATGACCGCACGCGCTCGCGGCGGCACCCCGATCATCTCGTTGCCGGATATGGGCGCCGGGTGGCCATGAGTGACCATGCTGCGGTCGCGATCGACGGCCATGGAGACGGTGACCGGGGAGTGCCAGGCATCAAAACGACGCGAACGACTGAGATCGACGCCTTCCTGCTCAGCGAGGGTGCGCCAGCAGAAGTCGGCGTAGTCGTCGTCGCCGAAGGCCGCTGCCAGGGAGGTACGCAGACCCAGCCGACTTGACGCGACGGCGAGGTTGGCGATCCCGCCCGGGCAGGAGCCCATGCCGCCCGCCCACACCTCAGTCCCAGCCGACGGCATGGTCTTCAGGCCGGTGAAGATGATGTCGAGGAAGACCGTGCCGCTCAGGAGTACGTCAAAATCCGGGCCATCCGCGGTCCGCTGAGCGGCGAGCGGGTCGTAGACGACATCCGTCACGGCGGGCGCCCTTCGGGAAAGAATTCACCAACGCGCCACATCCTGCCAGTCGCCTGGGCCAATCACAAGCAATAACGAGCAATCTCGCGCAGACTATGCGCGATATTGCTCCTCGATGACTGGTAATGTTCTCGCCGTGCGTCATCAACGCCAGCTTGAGATTGTGCGGCGGCTACGGGTCAACGGCGCCATCTCGGTCGAGGAGCTCGCCGCGTCGCTGGGCGTCAGCGCGGCGACCGTTCGCCGCGACCTGCAACGGCTGCAGTCCGAGGGCAAGCTCACCCGGGTCCACGGGGGCGCGCACCTTCCGTCCTTCGTTACCGAGGACGCCGACGTCGACCGGCCGTTCGCCCTGGTCGCCACCGTCGACGCGGCGGACAAGCGGGCGGTTGCCCGGGCAGCGGCCGCCATGGTGCGGGACGGGGACATGGTCCTGCTCGACATTGGAACGACAACGCAGCTCCTGGCCCAGGAGCTGCGGGGCCGGCGGGTCACGATCGTCACCGCCAGCCTCGCGGTTCTGGACGTCCTGCGTGATGACAACGCGGTCGAGCTCGTCCTCCTCGGAGGTCTGGTGCGCCGCGCATATCACTCCCTGGTCGGTGTCATCACCGAGGACACGCTCCGGCAGCTCCACGCCGACATCGCCTTCATCGGGGCCAGTGGGGTCCGGTCCGACGGCTCGGTCCTCGACACGACCCTGGTGGAGGTTCCTGTGAAGCGCGGTCTGATCGCCGCCTCCAGCCGCACCGTCCTCCTGACGGACCGGCACAAGTATCCGGGCACGGGAACCCTTCGGGTGTGCGGGGTCGGCGACCTGGACGCCATCGTCACCAATGCGGGCGCCGACACCGACATGTTCGAGCTGTGTACCCGGTCCGGGGTGGAGGTGGTGGTCGCATGAAGCTGGCGATTCTCGGCGGCGGCGGGTTCCGGGTGCCGCTGGTCTACAGTGCCCTCTTGCGCGACACGAGTGACCGGCGCATTGAGTCCGTGTGGCTGCATGACGTCGCGCAGGACAGGCTCTCGGCGATCGGGCTCGTGCTGAGCCAGATGGCAGCAGGCCACCCGGGTGCTCCCCGAGTCACGACCACCACGGACCTGGACGAGGCGCTGAACGGCGCAGATTTCGTGTTCTCCGCCATCCGCGTCGGCGGCCTCGCCGGGCGCACCTCGGACGAGCGGGTAGCGCTCGACCTGGGGCTGCTCGGGCAGGAGACGACCGGCCCGGGCGGCGTGGCCTACGGAATGCGCACCGTACCGGTCGCGGTACACGTCGCCGAACGTGTGGCAGCGGTGAGCCCGGGAGCATGGGTCATCAACTTCACCAACCCGGCCGGCATGATCACCGAGGCCATGCAGCAGGTGCTGGGCGACCGGGTCGTGGGCATCTGCGACTCCCCCATCGGGCTGGGCCGCAGGGCTGCTCGCGCTCTGGGACACGACCCGCAGCGGACGTCGCCAGACTACCTCGGCCTGAACCACCTTGGCTGGCTCCGCGGTCTGAGCCACGAGGGTGCCGACGTTCTGCCCCAACTGATCGCCGACGACGCCCTGCTGGGGACCATCGAGGAAGGGCGGCTCTTCGGCGCCGAGTGGATCCAGTCCCTCGGCGCGATCCCAAATGAGTACCTGTACTACTACTACTTCACCCGCGACGCGGTGAGATCGATCAAGGGCAGCGCGGCCACGCGCGGGGAGTTCCTGCTCAACCAGCAGCGCCGCTTCTACGACGCCGTCGTCGGCAGCCCGCAGTCCGCGTACCAGGAATGGCAGCGCGTGCGCCGGGAGCGCGACGCGACGTACATGAGGGAGAGCCGGCACTCCGACGACGAGCGGCGCGATGCGGCCGACGTCGAGGGTGGTGGCTACGAGGGGGTGGCGCTGGCCATCATGGCAGCCATCGCCCGCAACGAGCGCAGCGCCATGATCCTCAACGTTCGCAACGGTTGCACCGCGCCCGGGCTGCCTCCGGAAGCGGTCGTCGAAGTGCCGTGCATGGTGGACGCCGACGGCCCCCACCCGTTGGCGACGCGCCCGCTCGTGGGTCACCAGCTCGGGCTCGCGCAGCAGGTCAAGGCGGTCGAGCAACTCACGATCCAGGCGGCGCGGACGCGGTCGGCGCGCCTGGCTCTCGAGGCGTTCGCATTGCATCCCCTCGTGGACTCGGTGTCCACCGCTCACGTGCTCCTCGACGGCTACCGGCAGCGCATCCCCGACGTGGATGCGCTCTTCCGCTGACTCCTCGCTGAACGCACGCCGCTGCCCCGTCTTCGTTTCCAGCCCTCGACAAGGCCGGAAACGAAGACGGGACGACGGCGTGCGTTCAGCCTTCAGTCGTTCCGCGGAAAGCCCAGGTTGAGCCCACCGTGACTCGGGTCGAGCCAGCGCGAGGTCACGACCTTGCCGCGGGTGTAGAAGTGGACGCCATCCATGCCGTGGGCGTGGGTGTCGCCGAAGAGGCTGTCCTTCCACCCACCGAACGAGTAGTAGGACACCGGCACCGGGATCGGCACGTTGATGCCGACCATGCCGACCTCCACCTGGTTCTGGAAGCGCCGCGCCGCGCCGCCGTCGTTGGTGAAGATGGCGGTGCCGTTGCCGTACGGGTTGGCGTTGATAAGGTTCAGCCCCTCCTCGTAGGACTTCACGCGAACGACGGACAGCACCGGGCCGAAGATCTCGTCCTGGTAGATGGACATCTGCGGCGCGACGTTGTCGAAGAGGGTCGGGCCGAGCCAGAACCCCTGGTCGCCGCCGTCGAACTCGTCCTTGCGCCCGTCGACGACCAGGGTCGCGCCCGCGCCGACTCCCGCTTCCACATAGCCGGCCACCTTGTCGCGGTGCGCGACCGTGACGAGTGGCCCCATGTCGCATCCGCGGGTGCCGTCGCCGGTGCGCAGCTTGCGCATCCGGTCCGTGATCTTCTCTACGAGCTCATCGGCGATGCTGTCCACCGCGACGAGCGCCGAGATCGCCATGCAGCGCTCGCCGGCGGAACCGAAGCCCGCGTTGATCGCGGCGTCCGCAGCCAGGTCGAGGTCCGCGTCGGGCAGGACCAGCATGTGGTTCTTGGCGCCGCCGAGGGCCTGGACCCGCTTGCCGTGCGCCGTCGCGGTCTCGTAGACGTACCGGGCAATGGGAGTGGAGCCGACGAACGAGACGGCCTTGACGTCAGGGTGGGTCAACAGCGCATCGACGGCTTCCTTGTCGCCGTGCACCACGTTCATGACGCCGTCGGGAAGGCCGGCCTCGGTCCAGAGGCGGGCCACGGCCACGGCCGCCGACGGGTCCTTCTCGCTGGGTTTGAGGACCACCGCGTTGCCGCAGGCGATGGCGATGGGGATGAACCACAGCGGTACCATGGCGGGAAAGTTGAACGGGGAGATCACGGCGACGACGCCGAGCGGCTGCCGGAGCGAGTACACGTCCACGTTGGTGGAGGCGTTCTCGGTGAACCCACCCTTCAGCAGCTGCGGGATCCCGCAGGCGAACTCGGCGACCTCCAAGCCCCGCGTCACCTCCCCGAGCGCGTCGTCGAGCACCTTGCCGTGCTCGGCGGTGATCAGCGCGGCGATCTCCTGCTTTCGGACGTTGAGGAGCTCGCGGAAGGCGAAAAGTACCTGTGTGCGCTTGGCCAGCGACGTGTTGGCCCAGGCATCCCACGCGGTTCGGGCCGTGCCGACGACCTCGCCGACGAGGTCCGCGGATGCCAGGTCGAGGCGGCCCGTGACGTCTCCAGACGCCGGGTTGAAGACCTCGCTGGTGCGCTCTGAGGTGCCGTCCCAGAGGCGACCCCCGATGAGATGGGTGATGCGGGCGGGTTCGGTGCTCACGGTGCTCACGGTCCTTCCGTGTGCGGGCTGGGCGGCGTGTGCCGGATGGTCTAGGGAGATTCGAAGGTGGACGGTGTGACCGACCAGCGGAGATGGTCGCGGACGGCGTCGCGCATGAAGGCGCTGGACTCCCGGGCCCGCTCCTCACAGGCGAAGACACAGGTGTTGACGATGCCGTCGAAGCCGATCGACTCCAGGCCCGAGAAGAACCCGTCAAAGTCGACCTCGCCCTGCCCGATGTCGAGGTGCTGGTGGACGGTCAGCTGGGAGCCGGGTGGGTTGACGATGTAGCGCAGGAGGTGAAGTCCTCCTTCGGCGACAGCTCGATCCACTCGTAGCCCAGCTCCGCCACCAGAGCCGGCAGCTCCAACAGGGGAACCCGCCGGAACATGTACGGGTCAAGGGCGAGCTTCACGTCGCCGCGCCCCGGAGGACCTCGGCGCGGTCGGCCAGGTCGACCGGGACCGGCCTGCCGGTGGCGAGGGACTGCAGGCCAGCCGTGCACACCGCCGTGGCGGCGTAGCCGTCCCAGGTGGTGGGCCCAACGACCTCGCCTCGGCGTGACGCGTCGACCCAGGCCTGGACCTCCAGGTCGTAGGCGCGGGCGAAGCGATCGCGGAAGTCGTCGGGAATGTGGCCACCGTAGTGGTTGTCGCTGCGGACGAAGACGTCCTGCCCCAGGCCGACGGTCACGTTGCCGAGTTCGGCCACCGCCTCGCAGCGGACCTCGTAGCCGACCTGGCAGTTGACGAAGACCTCGGTCGTGGCCATGCCGCCGCCGGCCATCTGGAAGATGGCCACCTGGGGGTCGAGTAGCCCGTCGGCGGCCCTGCCGGTCGGCTTCGGCGCGACGACGGTGATCGTGGCGATCTCGTCGTCGAAGAGCCAGCGGCACACGTCGACCTCGTGCACCAGCGAGTCGCTGACGATCATCTCCGAGCGGAACGTTTCCGGGACCGTCTTGTTGCGGTGTGTGTTGTGCACGAGCAGGATGCGCCCGAGGTCACCGGAGTCGAGCAGTCGCTTCATCCGGGCGTACTCGGGATCGAAACGCCGCATGAAGCCGACCTGGATCAGCGGCCGACCGGCCTTGTTCCGCTCGGCCTCGACCACGCGAAGCGAGGACTCGCTGTCCATCGTCAACGGCTTCTCGCACAGGGTGTACTTGCCGTGCTCGACGCAGGCGAGAACCTGCTCCTCGTGCACGAAGCCGGGCGAGGCGATGAGCACGGCGTCGACGCCCTTGTCGGCGATGAGTTCGAGCGGGTCACCGACGGTGCGTACGCCGGCGAAGCGCGCGGCCAGGTCGGCGACCCGGGCGGCGTCCGGGTCGGAGACCGCGACCAGTTCCGCTCCGGCGATGCGGTGGACGAGCCGGTCGGCGTGGTCGGCGCCCATCATGCCGACACCGATGATTCCGACCCGCAGGGGCGATGCACTCATGCCCTCGGCTCTTCCTCGTCTTCGCGCTCCACGGCCTTGAGTTCCTCGCGGCTGAGAGCGGGGGCTTCGACGTGACCGTGCTCGACCTCCCCGGGCTCGATGACCTTGCCCGGGTCGATCCCGCGAAGCTCGTGGCTGAGCTCCGCGAGCTCCTGGCCGCCCGCCATCTCCGTGGTGAGCTGTTCGAGGGTCAGGTCGTCGCGGTGCGCGTCCAGCACGACCCGACCGAGCTTGAGGATGATGAAATGGTTGCCGACGAGGTAGGCGTGGTGCGGATTGTGGGTGATGAAGATGACGCCCAGGCCGGCGTCGCGAGCCTTGACGATGTACCGCAGGGCGACACCGGACTGCTTGACACCGAGCGCGGCCGTCGGCTCGTCGAGGATGATCACCCTCGCCCCGAAGTAGATGGCCCTGGCGATCGCGATGCACTGGCGCTGGCCGCCCGAGAGGCCCGCGACCGGCCGGTCGAGATCGGGGACGACGACCCCCATCTTGCCCAGTTCATCCTCACAGATGCGCTTCATCCGGGCGATGTCCAAGGTGCGCAACGGCCCCTTGCGGAGTTCGTTGCCGAGGAAGAAGTTCCGCCACACCGACATGAGCGGCGCGAGCGCGAGGTCCTGGTAGACGGTCGCGATCCCGCTCGCCTGGGCGGCCCGCGGCGAGCCGAACCGGCGCGGCACGCCGTCGAGCTTCATCGTGCCGTCGGTGTGGTCGTGCAGGCCGGACATGATCTTGATCAGCGTCGACTTGCCGGCGCCGTTGTCGCCGAGAACGCAGGTGACCTCGCCCTGGCGGACGTTGAGGCTGACGCCGCGCAGGGCGTGGACGTTGCCGTAGCTCTTGCCGACGTTCTCGAGTTCGAGGATGGGGGTGGTCGAGTGGCCGGCGGCGTCGTGCCGCTCGCTCGTCGCGGTGCTCATCGGAATCGCGGCGTGGATACCCCCGCCTTACAGGCGGGTGGGGAACGCCGCTCCCTCCCTTCACAAAATTGACGTACTCCGGTGGCAGGATGCGGGGCATGACCGGGGTAGTGAAACGGGCGTACCGGTATCGCTTCTACCCGACCGACACGCAGGCAGCGCAGCTGTTGTGCACGTTCGGCTGTGTGCGGCTGGTGTACAACAAAGCCCTCGACGCGCGGACCCGCGCCTGGGCCACCCAGCAGCGGCGTATCTCCTACGGGCAGACGTCGGCGATGCTGACCGAGTGGAAGCGCGACTCCGACCTGGCATTTCTCAACGAAGTGTCGTCGGTTCCGTTGCAGCAGGCACTGCGTCACCTGCAGGCTGCGTTCACCGCGTTCTTCGACAAACGAGCCAAGTATCCGAAGTTCAAGTCCAAGAAGCGATCGCGGGCGTCGGCGGAGTACACCCGTTCGGCGTTTCGCTGGCGCGACGGGCAGCTCACCCTGGCCAAGATGGCCGAACCGCTGGCCATCGCGTGGTCCCGGCCGCTGCCCAACGGCGCCGAACCCTCCACCGTTACGGTTTCGCGTGATGCTGCCGGACGCTGGCACATCAGCATCATGGTCGAAACGACCATCGAAACCCTGCCGCCCACCCACGCCGTGGTCGGCGTGGACGTCGGCTTGGCCGCGCTGGTCACCCTGTCCACCGGGGAGAGGGTCATCAACCCACGGCATGAGCGGACCGACCGGCGCAAGCTCGCCAAGGCCCAGCGGGCTCTCTGTCGCAAGGAGAAGGGCTCGGCCAACCGCGCCAAGGCGCGGCTGAAAATTGCCCGCATCCATGCCCGAATCGCCGACAGGCGCCGCGACCAGCTGCACAAGCTGACTACCCGACTCGTCCGTGACAACCAAACGGTCGTGATCGAAGACCTCAGCGTACATACCATGATGCGCAACCACCGCCTGGCTCGCGTCATTTCGGATGCGGCCTGGGCCCAGCTGCGCACCATGCTGGAGTACAAGACCCGCTGGTACGGCCGGAACCTCGTGGTGGTCGACCGCTGGCTGCCGTCGTCGAAGTTGTGCTCGGTCTGCGGGCGGCTGGCCGGGTCGATGCCACTGGACGTGCGGGAGTGGTCGTGTCCCTGCGGGACGAGCCACGACAGAGACATCAACGCCGCCCTGAATATTCTGGCCGCCGGGCTGGCGGACAGCAACGCCTGTGGAGAGCCGGTAAGACCCGAACCGCGTAAACGGCGACGGCACGGCCCGGTGAAGCAGGAACTCTCGCAGGCGACTGCGGGAATCCCCGCGCATTAGGGCGGTGGAGGATGTCAACGCAGATCCGCCCTCTTCTTGACGTACATGTTCACCAGCGTCGCCAGCAGCAGCATCACGCCGAGGAAGGTCCTGAACCAGTCGGGGTTCCAGCCGGCGTAGTTGATGCCGAGCTGGGTCATGCCGAAGATAAGCGCCCCGAGCGAGGCGCCGACCACCGAGCCGTAGCCGCCGGTGAGCAGGCAGCCACCGATGACGGCGGCGATGATGAAGATGAACTCCTTGCCGACGCCCTCGCCGGACTGCACCGTGTTGAACTGGAACAGCAGGTGCATGCCCGAGAGCCAGGCGCAGAACCCGACGGCCATGAAGAGGCCGATCTTCGTCGCCCGGACGGGTACGCCGACGGCGCGCGCCGCGGCGGCGTCACCGCCCACCGCGAACACCCAGTTGCCCACCTGCGTGCGCAGCAGGACGTAGGCGGCGATGACGGTCAGCACGACCCAGTACAGGACCGTGATCTTCAGGTTGACCGGCCCGAGGGTCACCTCGGATCCGAAGATCTTCTGCGCGCTGCCAAAGCCGTCCATGTCGCTGATGTCGGCGCTGGCGACGTTGCCGGTGAGTAGCCGCGTGACGCCGAGGTTGACGCCCTGCAGGATGAAGAACGTGCCCAGCGTGACCAGGAAGCTCGGCAGTCCGGTCTTGAGCAGCAGCCACCCGTTGAACGCGCCGACCGCCACGGAGACGACCAGCGCCAGCAGGATGCCGACCCAGACGTTGAGCCCGAAGTTCCAGGCGAGCAGCGACGCGGAGAGCCCGGAGGTGGTCACCGCGACGCCGGCGGAGAGGTCGAACTCCCCGCCGATCATGAGCAGCGCCACGGGGACGGCCATGATGCCGATGGTCGAGGCACCGTAGAGGATCGTTCCGACGTTGGCGACGTTGCGGAAGGGCTCCGCGACCGCCATGAACAGCAGGAAGATCACGATCGCGGCGATGAGCGACCCGACCTCAGGGCGGCTCAGCAGCCGTGCCGCCAGGGGGCGGGTGGCGACCCGGTCGTCCCGGGTCGCCAACCCCCTGCTCGGCTCCGTGGCCGTAGCAGTCATGTCAACTCACCTCGTGCCGTTGCTTGCGAACTTCTCGACAGCGGCGACGTTGGTGTTGTCGATGAACGCGGGACCGGTCAGGGTCGCCTGGCCACCGCCGATGGTGTTGCCGTTGGTCTTGTAGAGCCACAGGCTGTCTACCGCGAGGTAGCCCTGCAGGTAGGGCTGCTGGTCGACCGCCCACTCGACCTGGCCGCCCTTGATCGCGGCCACGAGGTCCTTGTTGGTGTCGAAAGTGACGACCTTGGCCGAGCTGTTGGCGTCCTTGACCGACTTGACGGCGGTCAGCGCGAACGGCGCGCCGAGGGTCAGCACGCGGTCGATGCTCTTGTCCTGCTGGAGCTTCGAGGTGATCGCCGCCTGGACGCTCGGCATGTCGGTGCCGGTGACGTAGATCTTCTCGGTGTTCGGGAAGTCGGCCTTCGCCCCGTCACACCGGGCCTCGAGGCCGACGTGGCCCTGCTCCTGGATGACGCAGAGCGCCTTCTTGGCGCCGTCCTTCGTGAGCCGCTGGCCGGCCGCCTGACCGGCGATCCTCTCGTCCTGGCCGAAGTAGCCCAGCACGCCCATGCTCTTCCACGCGTCGATGCCGCCGTTGAGGGCGACGACCGGGACCCCGGCCTGAGCGGCCTTCTGCACGTTGGCCTTCATGGCATCCGGCTTTGCCAGGGTCACCGCGATGCCGTCGACCTTCTTGTCGATCGCGGACTGCACGAGGTTGGCCTGGTTCGCGCCGTCCGGGTCGGACTGGTACTGCAGGTCGACGTTGTCCTTCTTCGCCGCGTCCTCGGCGCCCTTGCGGACCAGGTCCCAGAAGGTATCGCCCGGGGCCGCGTGGGTGATGAAGGCGACGGTCATCCGCGGGGTGCTGGCGGTGCCGGCCTTGCCGGCGTCACCCTCGGTGGTCTGCTTGCCTCCGCTGGAGCTGCACGCCGCCAGGGCGAGAGCGGTCACGGCGCCGGCCGCGATCAGGGATATGCGGGATCTACGCATCATGTCGTTTCTGCCTTTCTTCATCCGCCACGTCGTCGGGACGGATGTCGGGGGACGGGTCAGGCGGCGGTACCGCCTGTTGGGGGATCATCGGTGGCTTGACAGGGCGGTCGGGTCATCAGCTGCTCCCGGGCGGGAGCCGGTCAGCGCAGCGGGCCGCAGGACTGCAGGTACGTCAGGGTCCGCCTCGCGATGGGCAGGGGTCTGTCGGCGGGGCACGGGTACATGTCCTGCTCGACGATGGCGAAGATGTCCGCGTCGAGGTTCGCCAGGGCGTCGAGGATGGGAGGCATGTCGGGGATGCCCGTCGGTGGCTCGCACATGGCGCCCATCCGCACGGCCTCGCCGAAGCCGATGCCCTGCTCATGCACGGCGGCGATGACAGCCGGATCGACCTGCTTGAGGTGCACGTACCCGATCCGCTCGGGATGGTCGCCGATGAGCTTGAGATTGTCCCCGCCGCAGAAGGAGATGTGCCCCGTGTCCAGGCACAGGCTCACCAGGTCGGGGTCCGTCTCGTGGAGGAACCGCTCCACGTTCTCGTGCGTGTCCACGTGGGTGTCCGCGTGGGGGTGGAACTGGATCTGCAGGCCGAACTCCTCGCGGATGCGCCGCGCGAGCCGGTTCATCTGCGCGGCGTACGCCACCCACTGCTCGTCGGTCAGTAGCGCGTCCTCGAGAACCTTCCCCGTCTGCGGGTCGCGCCAGAACTCCGGGATGACCACAAGGTGCCGGGCGCCCATGGCCGCGGTCAGCGCGGCCGCCGCGGAGACGTCCTTCCACGTGGTGTCCCACGAGTCGGCGCGATGCAGGTGCTCGAAGATGGTGCCGGCCGTCACGGTCAGCCCCCGCTTGTCGAGCTCGTCACGCAGGCGGGACGGGTCGGTAGGCAGGTAGCCGTACGGCCCCAGCTCGATGCGGCTGTAGCCGGCCGCGGCGACCTCGTCCAGAAAACGCTCCCAGGGAGTCTGTCGGGGGTCGTCGGGGAACCACACGCCCCAGCTGTCGGGGGCGCTGCCGATCATGGCTGGGCCGCTCATAGGTTCGTCCTCTCGGTCGGCGCCAGCAGTGCGCGCTGCGTGGCCTTGTGCCCGGCGTACGTGGCGTGGGCGCGCTGGGTGGTGTCGAGGTCGCTGACCTGGCTGACCGGGACATCCCACCACGACCCGCTGTCGGGGGCGTGGACGGTGGGCTCGGTCTCCACATGGATGACGACGGGGCCGCCGTTCGCCGGGGCGGCCTTGGCATCCTTGATCGCCTGCTCGAGTTCCCCGCGACTGCGCACCTCCATGACCGTCGCGCCGAGGCTGCGGGCATTGGCGGCGAGGTCGATCGGCAGCTTCCCGCCGTCCAGCCGGCCCGTGGCGTCGTTGCGGAAGCGGTACCTGGTGCCGAACCGCTGTGAGCCGAGGGACTCCGACAGTGAGCCGATGGAGTGGAAACCGTGGTTCTGGACCAGGACGACGATCACCTTGACCCGTTCCTGTACCGCCGTGACCAGCTCCGTCGGCATCATCAGATAGGAGCCGTCGCCCACCATGACGAAGACGTCCCGGTCGGGGTCGGCGAGCCGCACCCCGATACCGCCGGGGATCTCGTAGCCCATGCAGGAGTAGCCGTACTCGACGTGGTAGGCCTTGCGGTCCCGGACCCGCCACAGCTTGTGCAGATCGCCGGGCATGGAGCCGGCGGCGCAGACGACGACGTCCCTCGGGTCGGACAGCTCGTTGACGCAGCCGAGCACCGTGCCCTGGGTGAGGACGCCGGCGGCGAGCGCGTCGGTAACCTCGGCGGGCGGGTGGTAGGCGGCCTCCACCCGCGCGTCCCAGTCGCGGAACAGCCTCACCTGCCGGTCCCGGTACGCCGGGTCCACGGCATACCCCTGGAGGGCCGCGGTGAGGGCGGTGAGGGCCTCGCGGGCGTCCGCCACGACCGGCAGGCCCGCGTGCTTGCCGGCGTCGAACCGGGAGATGTTGATGTTGACAAAGCGGATGCCCGGATCCTGGAAGGCGGTGCGCGAAGCGGTGGTGAAGTCGCTGTAGCGGGTGCCGATGCCGATGACGACGTCGGCCTCCCGGGCCAGCGCATTGGCGGCCGTCGTGCCCGTCGAGCCGATCGCGCCCATTGCCTGCGGATGACCGTGCGGCAGCGCGCCCTTGCCGGCCTGAGTCTCCCCGACCGGGATGCCGGTGGCCTCGCAGAACACGCGCAGCGCCTGCTCCGCGCCGGAGTAGTGCACCCCGCCACCGGCGACGATGAGCGGCCGCCGCGCCGAGCAGATCAGCGTGGCCGCGTCCGCGACGTCGACGGCCTCCGGAACCGGCCGGGCGATCCGCCAGATCCGCGGCGCGAAAAGGTCGACCGGCCACTCGAACGCCTCCGCCTGCACGTCCTGCGGTAGCGCGATGGTCGCCGCCCCCGTCTCCACCGGGTCGGTGAGGACCCGCATGGCGCCGAGCAGGGCCGAGGGCAGCTGCTCCGGCCGGTTGACCCGGTCGAAGAAGCGCGACAGCGGGCGGAAGGCGTCGTTGACGGTGACGTCCGCGGCGTTCGGCGCCTCGAGCTCCTGCAGCACCGGCCCGGACACCCGGGTGGCGAACGTGCCGGAGGGCAGCAGCAGCACCGGCAGACGGTTCACGGTGGCCAGGGCGGCTCCCGTGAGCATGTTCGTCGAGCCGGGGCCGACGGACGCGGTGCACGCCCACGTCTGGAGGCGGTCCTTCTGGCGTGCGTAGGCCACCGCGGTGTGAACCATGGCCTGCTCGTTGCGGGCCAGCACGTAGGGCAGGCGCTCCTCCTTCTCGGTCAGCTCGTTCTGGAGCAGGGCCTGGCCGACGCCCGCGACATTGCCGTGACCGAAGATGCCGAAGCACCCGGCGAACAGCTTCTGGCGCTGGCCGTCGCGCTCGCTCCACTGGCTGGCCAGGAAGCGCACGACGGTCTGCCCCACGGTCAGGCGTACGTTGTCGGCGCCGGCGGTCATCGGGGTCCTCCGATCGGCAGTCTCGGGTCGACATCCTGCTTGGCCCACGAGTCCCGCACCCAGGTGTGGGCTGGGTCGTCGCAGATGAGCCAGGCCCTGGTCGCGCCGGGGCCGGCCATGACGTTCAGGTAGTAGAGGTCGTAGCCGGGCGGGGCCATCGCGGGGCCGTGCCAGCCGTGCGGTACCAGGACGACATCGCCCGAGCGGACCTCGGCGAAGACGTCCAGCGGCCGCTCTCGGGTGCCGTACACGCGCTGGTAGCCGAGGGGGTCGGCCCCGTCCGCCGGGGACTCCGCCCGGACCTCGAAGTAGTAGACCTCCTCCAGCTCGGTCTCCACCCCGTCGCGCTCCTCGTCGTGCTTGTGCGGCGGATAGGAGCTCCAGTTGCCGGCCGGCGTGATGACCTCACACGCGATGATCGAGTCGGCATCCAGGACCTGCGGGACGCCGAAGTTGCGCACCTCGCGCGAGGCCATGCCGGCGCCACGCAGCTCGACGGGGACATCGGCGGCAGCCACGTAACGGAACGGCAGCGGCATGCTCTGCTTCGTCGCCTTCGCGCCGCAGAGCGCCACCTTGGCCGGGCCAACGCCGGCGTTGCGCACCGTGAGGCTGGCGCCGCGCGGGACGTACGCCACGTCGGTCGCACCGGCGAAGACGCTCGTCCGTCCGGCGAGCCTGGCCTCGTGGCGCTCTCCCACGTGGTCGACCGCCGTGACGTCGAAGCTGCCCTGAAGGGGCACGACGATGACCTCGCTGTCGCCGAGGTCGAGGCTCACCTGAACGGCCGGTGCCAGCGTGGCCACCCGTAGGCTGGTGTGCTGCCACCCGCAGAGGTCGTCGGTGATGGACACCTGGAAGTCGCCGTCGCCGGAGCTGCCGAAGGGATACACCCAGCGTCCGTTGTCGCTCATCGCCGGCCCCGGTGCACGAGTCCCGAAGCGATGTCGACGGCGCTGGCCACGTCACCGTCCGGCGGGAAGAGCAGCGCCCGCCCGACCACCAGGCCGCGCACGGCGGGCAGGTCGAGCGCCCTGCCCCACGCGGCGTACGTGTCATCCGAGTGGCGTGTCGGGTCACCGCCGAGCAGAAGCGTCGGCAGGGTGGTGGCGTCCATGACGCGCTCCAGGTCGTCGACCACGGGCAGTTTGAGCCAGGTGTGCTGGCTGGTGGCCCCCAGACCCGCAGCGATGTGGATCGACGTGATGGTCGAGTCGGGGTCGAGCAGGTTACGCACCCGGCCGTTCTCGCGAACCGAGAAGAACGGCTCCACCATCGCCATGACGCCGTGGGCGGCGAGCTCCGTGATCGCGTGGGCGCTCGCCTGGAGCGTCGCTGCCGTACCCGGATCGCCGAGGCAAATGCGGGTCAGCATCTTGCCGCCCTCCAGACCCCGGGCCGCGATCTCGTCGGCCGTGTACGCCGTGAACCGGTCGTCGAGCTCGAAAACCGCGCCCTGCAGACCCCCACGGTTCATCGACCCGACGGCGACCTTGTCCTCCAACGCGCCCATCAGGAGCAGGTCGTCGAGGATGTCGGGCGTGCCGAGAACGCCGTCGACGCCGGGGCGGGACAGCGCTGTGGCCAGACGCTCCAGCAGCTCGCTGCGCGAGGCCATGGCCTGACGGTCGTCACGCACGCCCAGCGCGCCGCGGGCCGGGTGGTCCGCGGCCACGATGAGCAGCCTGCCGTCCACACCGACCAGCTGCCGGCGCCGGCGGGCGGCCCAGCCGTCGGTGATCCGCCGCGGCTCACGGACCCGGATCTCAGTCAGATCGGCGATGGTCGAACGGGTCGTCGTCGTCACCGTCACCCCTCCTGTCGCTTGGCGGCGAGGACGGCCTCGACCTCGGCCGTGGTCGGCATGGCACTGGAGCACTCGAGCCTGGAAGCGACGATGGCCCCGGCCACGTTGGCGAACCGCAGGATGCGGCGCAGGTCCCACCCGTTGAGCAGGCCGTGGACCAGCGCACCGCCGAAGGCGTCACCCGCCCCGAGGCCGTTGACGACCGTCACGGGGAACGGCCGCACTTCGACGCGCTCGTCGGCGGTCACGGCCAGCACCCCCTTGGGGCCCTGCTTGACGATGGCGAGCTCCACCCCGCGCTCGAGCAGGGCGTCCGCCGCGCGCTGAGGTTCGGTCTCGCCGACGGCGACCTCGCACTCCTCGCGGTTGCCGACCGCGACGGTGACGTGCTCCAGGGCCTTGGCGACCTGTTCGCCCGCCTCGGCTTGGTGCGGCCAGAACATGGGCCGGTAGTCGAGGTCGAGGACGGTGTGCGACCGCCGGCCGCGGGCCTGCCACGCGGCGAAGTGCGCTGAGCGCGACGGCTCCTGGGACAGGCCGGTGACGGTGGCCCAGAAGACCCGGGCCGCGCGGATCGCGTCGAGCGGGAGTTCCTCCGCCTGAATCATCAGGTCAGGAGCCATCGGATAGCGGTAGAAGTACAGCGGGAAGTCGTCCGGGGGGAAGATCTCACAGAAGGTGACCGGCGTCGGGGGGCCGTCGACCTCGGCGACGAACACGTCGTCGACGCCGAGTTCACGCAGCGACCGGTGGATGTAGCGACCGAACGGATCGCGGCCGGTACGCGTGATGAGCGCCGCCCGCCGTCCGTGCCGCGCCGCGGCCACGGCTACGTTGGTCGCACTCCCGCCCAGAAACTTCTCGAAGCGCTTGACGTCCTCGAGGCCCACACCGTGGTCGAGCGGGTAGATGTCCACCCCGCACCGACCCATCGCCACCAGGTCGTACCCCGCCGTGTCGCCTGCCGCCGCCACCATCGTCAGGCCCCTGCCGCGCTCGGTCCCGCCACGGCCGGTTCGCCGGCCACGGCGAGCAGGTGCTCGATGCTCGCCCGTACGTCGGCCACCGGGTCCGGTCCCGCGGACCCGGTGGCCGGCGCGCCGGCCAGGATGCAGTCCTGCTCGAGGACGTACCATCCCGCGTACGCGCTGTCCTCAAGGGCCGTCACGATCGCCTTGACATCGACGTCACCCTGACCGAGCGGGACGTACATGCCACCGGCCACGGCTTCGGTGTAGGTCACCTCGCCGGACTGCACGCGCCGGGCCCAGCCGATCCGGACGTCCTTGAGATGGATGTGCGCGATCCGCCTCGGGTTCTGCTGCGCCACCGCGACCGGGTCGCCGCCGCCGATGAGCAGGTGCCCGGTGTCGAGGCACAGGCCGATGCGGCTGCCGGCGAGCACCCGAGCGGTCTCCTCGCCGCTCTCGACCATCGTGCCGACGTGCGGGTGCAGGGTGGTGACGAGTCCGCGGGCGGATGCGGCCTCGGTGATGCGGTCAAGGTTGCCCAGGAGGGTCGACCAGCCGGGATCGTCGAGGACCGGACGCTCGTCGTAGCCCTCCTGACCCGTCGCAGCGGCGATGACCACCGTGGATGCGCCGGCCGCGACCAGACCGGCCATCGCGCGTTCGACCTCCGGTAGCGGGTCGTGGCCCGGGTCGTGCAGGACGACGGGGACGAACTGCCCCACCGCCTTCAGGCCGTACCCGGCCAGCGTCGCGGCCTTGGCCGCGGGGTCGTCAGGAAGGAAGCCCTCCGGCCCGAACTCGGTGGCGGCCAGACCGAGTTCGCGCATCTGCCGCAGCACGACGCCCGGCTCCAGCTGGTAGCCCCACCCGGGGACCTCGCAGACGCCCCACGAGATGGGCGCCCCGGCGATGCGGTCGGACACCGGGCTGCGGCCGGCTGCTGGCGGGGTGGGTTCGGCGCTGACAGCGGTCATGGCCTCAGACTCCCTTGATCTCGGAGAGTACGACGGGCCGGCGCTCCGTCCGGGACAGCTCGCAGGCCTCGGCGACGCGGAAGGCCTCGAGTGCGTCGCGGACGGTGCAGGGCGAGGGCCGCTCGCCGCGGGCGACGTCCGCGAAGGCGGTGAGCTCGGCCTGGTACGCCGGAAGGAAGCGCTCCATGAAGGACCACTTCCGGGGGCCGCGGGGAAAGTCGACCCCCTCCTCGGCGGACCCCATCGCCAGCGAGTGGTCCAGCCCGACCGCGATCGTGCCCTTCTCGCCGAACACCTCCATGCGCACGTCGTGGCCGCCGCCGTTGTACCGGGTCGAAGAGACGACGACGATGGTGCCGTCGTCCAGGGTCAGCAGTGCAGCGCCGGTGTCCACGTCCCCGGCCTCGGAGAAGAAGGCTGCCCCCTTGTTCGCACCCGTCGCGTAGACCGAAACCACCTCCTGCCCCGTGACGAACCGGAGGATGTCGAAGTCGTGCACGTTGCAGTCGCGGAAGATCCCGCCCGAGGTCGGGATGTAGGACGCGTGCGGCGGGGACTGGTCGTGGGTGTTGGCCCGGATGGTGTGGATGAAACCCAGCTCGCCGGACTCCACCGCGCGCCGCGCGCGCTGGTAGCCGGCGTCGAAGCGTCGCTGGAAGCCGACGTGCACCGGCACCCCGGTGGCCGCGACGAGGCCGGTCAGCGCGATGGTCTCTTCGAGGGTGGCCGCGACGGGCTTCTCGCAAAAGGTCGGCACCCCGGCGGCGATCCCCTGCCACAGCAGCGGGGCATGCCCGGGGGTGGCCGTCGCGATCACGAAACCGTCGACGCCCGAGGCGAGCAGCGCCTCGGAATCCGCGGCGACCTCCATACCGAACTCCTCGGCGAGGGCCCGGGCAGCCTCCACGTTGGTGTCGGTCACGACGAGCTCGTCGACAAAGTCGAGGCCTACCAGGGTCCGGGCATGGAAGGCGCCGATCCTTCCCACACCCGCGAGACCGATGCGCATATGAATCATCCAATCCACGGCGTCGGTGGCTGCGGTTCCCGCGGCTGGTTCCGGCCGCTGACCGTGGGGTGTAGCGTGCCCGTAACATCAATGTCTCGTCAAGAGTTTGTTCTGACATCTTCACGTAACGTCAATCTGGCTTTTGGGAGTAGGGTGCCGGCCATGGCCATCCGCGTGGGCGTGACGATCGACCGGTCCTCCCCCGTGCCCCTGTACCACCAGCTCGCGGAGCAGCTCTGCACCGCGATCCGGAGTGGCCAGCTGCAGCCAGGCGATCCATTCGAAAACGAGATCGCCCTTGCCGAGCGACTCAACCTGTCACGGCCGACGGTGCGACGGGCCATCCAGGAACTGGTCAGCCAGGGCCTGCTGCTGCGCCGGCGCGGACTCGGCACCACGGTCGCCAACCGCAAGGTGCACCGGCGCGCCGAACTCACCAGCCTCTACGACGACCTCAAGCGCGACGCGGGCCGACCCACGACCACTGTTCTGCAGCATGAACTTGTGCGGGACCAGCGCGTGGCGGTGGCGCTCGATCTGCCCGCCGACGCCGAACTGGTCTCGATCGTCCGCGTGCGGTTCTCCGACAACCGCCCGCTGGCCATCCTGCGCAACTGGCTGCCACCGTCGTGCGCCGACATCACCCGGGAGCAGCTCGAGGCGCAGGGCCTGTACGCCCTGCTACGCGATCGTGGCGTGCGGCCGGTCGTCGCGCACCAGACGATCGGGGCACGCACGCCGACCGCGGCCGAACGGCGGCACCTGGGTCTGAAGCCGTCCGAGCCCGTGCTCACCATGACGCGCAGCGCGTTCGACTCGGCAGGCAACCCGGTGGAGTACGGCGACCACTGCTACCGAGCTCAGGACTACAGCATCGAGGTCATGATCGACGAGCGGTGACGCGGGACGACGCCCATGGCCGGGGCGAAGGTGTGGCGCCACCGGTGTGCGTGCAGGTCCGGCACGCCGGCTGCCTGACCGAGCCGCTTGAGCCGGGTCTTGATGCCGTTCGGGGTCAAGGGGGCCGCGCCGCGCTCGGCCAGCCACAGCTCAGGCAATGCGGCCCCCTTGTGCTTGTCCCGGGCCCTCAGATAGCGGCTCAGCGCCCGCGCGGTCTTGGGCCCGAACCGGACCCGTCGGTCCTTCGCGCCCTTGCCGCGGAAGTGCACCGACTCGGTGTTCAGGTCGACATCAGCCACGCGGAGGTTGCCAACCTCGGACAGCCGGGCACCGGTGTTGCAGTACAACCGAATGAGCGCCTCGTCGCGCAGGTTGGCGAAGCCCTTGCCCTTGCACGCGTCGAGGAGCTTGCTGGTGTCGTCGTCGCGCAGAACCGGGATCAGCTTCCGGGGTGTCTTCGGCTGCCGAACCCGTTCCATCGGCGAGCGGTCGATGGCCTGCTCGTCGACGAGCAGCCACTTGAAGAACTGCTGCAGCCCCTTGTGCTTGTTCAGGGCGGTCGACGCGGACCTGGTGTCGATCATCCAGGCCTGGAACGCCTCCACGTGCGCCCGCGTCACCGCGCACGGATCGTCGGCGGCGTCATCGGCGTCCGGATCCGGCGAGTGCTCCCCCAGATACCGGCCCAACTGCGCGGCAGCGAGGAGGTAGTTGTAGCGGGTGGTCTCCGGGTAGTTCCCGGCGCGCAGCGACCGGTCCCAGTCCCGCAGGAACCCGGCCCAGGTCCGGGACAGTCCGGCGGTGAGCTTTTGAAGATCCAGTAGTGGCATGGCAACCTGCCCGAGTCAAGGAGTCCAACAGCGGCGTGCTAGACCAGGCATCCATGCCAAGCAATGAAAAGAGGGCTCCCGCAAGTCGCTGACCTGCGGAAACCCTCTCGCTGTCGGGACGGCCGGATTCGAACCGACGACCCCTTGACCCCCAGTCAAGTGCGCTACCAAGCTGCGCCACGTCCCGATGCCCCCGCGCGGTTTCCCCCGCGACAGCCGGTACAGCTTAGCGCAGGATCTTCCGGAAGCACGCACGCCCCCTCCCGCGCCGCCGACCACCCCTCACATCCCCTAAACGTCCTAGGAGGGTGGTGCGGGTAGCGGAAACGCCGGGCGGCGCGGGGGCCGCCCGGCGTTCGGACGTACGGTCAGCCGTGGGCCTTGCCGCGGCCGCCGGGGCCGAGCTTCTTGCGCGGGCGTACGGAGATCTCCACCGGACTGCCCTCGAAGCCGAACTCCTCGCGGAGCTTGCGCTCGACGAAGCGCTGGTAGCCGGCGTCCAGCGGCGCGGTGGTGAAGAGCACGAACCGCGGCGGCGCGACCCCCGCCTGGGTGGCGAAGAGGATCTTCGGGGCCCGACCACCGCGCACCGGGTGCGGGGTGGCCTGGACCAGCGCGGTCAACCACTGGTTGAGCTGCGCGGTCGGCACCCGGGTCTCCCAGCTGGCCAGGGCCTTGCGCAGCGCCGGGGCGAGCTTGTCCACGGCCCGGCCGGTCATGGCGGAGAGGTTCAGCCGGATCGCCCAGGGGATCCGGCGCAGCTCCCGCTCGATCTCCTTGTCCAGGTAGTACCGGCGGTCGGCGTCGACCAGGTCCCACTTGTTGAAGGCGATGACCAGGGCCCGGCCGGCTTCGGTGACCATGGAGAGGATCCGCTGGTCCTGCTCGCTGATCGGCTCGCTGGCGTCGAGCAGCACCACCGCGACCTCGGCCGCCTCGATCGCCCCGGCGGTCCGCAGGCTGGCGTAGTACTCGGTGCCACTGGCCTTGCCGACCCGCTTGCGCAGCCCGGCGGTGTCCACCAGCTGCCAGGTCTCGCCGCCGATCTCCGCCAGGCTGTCGACGGGGTCGACGGTGGTGCCGGCGACCGAGTCGACGACCGCGCGCAGCTCGCCGGAGAAGCGGTTGAGCAGGCTGGACTTGCCGACGTTGGGCCGGCCGACGAGGGCCACCCGGCGCGGACCGCGCGGCCGGTTCTCGACGATCTTCGGCGCCTCGGGCAGCGCCTCCAGGATGGCGTCGAGCAGGTCGCCCGAGCCCCGGCCGTGCAGGGCGGAGACCGGGAAGGGCTCGCCGAGGCCGAGCGACCAGAGTGAGGTCGCCTCCATCTCGATGGCGGTGTTGTCGGTCTTGTTCGCCACCAGGATCACCGGCTTGGCGCTGCGCCGCAGCATCTTCACCGCGGCCTCGTCCACATCGGTCGAACCGACCATCGCGTCGACCACGAAGAGCACCACGTCGGCGGTGGCGACGGCCGTCTCGGCCTGCGCGGCGATCGCCGCGGCCCGGTCCTTGGCGTCGGGCTCCCAACCGCCGGTGTCCACGACAGTGAACGCGCGGCCGTTCCACTGCGCGTCGTAGGGCACCCGGTCCCGGGTCACGCCGGGGACGTCCTCGACGACCGCCTGCCGGCGGCCGATGAGCCGGTTGACCAACGTCGACTTGCCCACGTTGGGGCGGCCGACCACGGCCACCACGGGCTGCGGGCCGGACGGCTCCTCGGTGTCGAGGTCCGGTTCGCGCAGCTCCACCCAACCAGTGTTGTCCTCGATCATGCCACGCCCCGCTCGGTGAGCAGTTCGTGCAGCCGGGCGACGACCTCGTCGATGCCCAGCTCGGTGGTGTCCAGCTCGACCGCGTCCGGGGCCTGCTGCAACGGGTTCACCTTGCGGGTCGAGTCCAGCTTGTCGCGGCGGGCCAGGTCGGCCGCGGTGGCCGCCACGTCGGCGGCGTCCTCGGCGCTGCGCCGCTGGGCCCGGGCCGCCTCGGAGGCGGTCAGGTAGACCTTCAGGTCGGCGTCGGGCGCCACCACCGCGCCGATGTCGCGGCCCTCGATCACGATCCGGCCGGCGTTGGCGATGATCTCCCGCTGCCGGGCGACGAGCATCTCCCGGACCGCCGGCACCGCGGCCACCGCGGAGACCGCGCCGGTCACCTCCGGGCCGCGGATCTCCCTGTCGACGTTCACGCCGTCGGCGGTCACGCCGTACCCCTGGGGGTCGGTGCCGATGCGCAGGTCCACCTCGCCGGCGACCTTGGCCACCGACTCGGCGTCGGTCAGGTCGACCCCGGAGCGCAGCACCGCCCAGGTGATCGCCCGGTACATCGCGCCGGTGTCGAGGTAGCGGGCGCCCAGGCCGACGGCGAGCCGCCGCGAGACGGTGGACTTACCCGAACCGGATGGCCCGTCCACCGCGACCACGCACCGCCCGGTCCGTTCGTTCTCCCCCACCGTGTTCCTCCTCAGCCCGTACCTCGCAGGTCGCCGGTTCCTCCGGCGCCGTTGAGCGGATGTTCATCGTCAATGATGCCCGCGTTCCCCTCCGGGCACGCGCGCGACGTCGCCGGGCGCGACCCGCGACACGCGCGGTCCGCCTCGGCCGCGAGGAAGCCTACCCGCAGCGGTACCCGGAACGACTCCGGTCAGTCGCCGACGGCCTTGAACAGGGCGGCGACCTCGGCGTTGGTCAACCGCCGGAGCCGCCCGGTGCGCAGGTCACCCAGCCGGATCGGCCCGATCGAGGTACGCACCAGCCGAGCCACCGGGTGCCCGACCTCGGCCATCAGGCGCCGGACGATGTGCTTGCGTCCCTCGTGCAGGCTCAGCTCCACCTGGGCGGTCTTGCCCAGGGTGTCCACCACCTTGAACGAGTCGACCTTGACCGGCCCGTCCTCCAGCTCCACGCCGGCCATCAGCCGCCTGCCCAGGTTGCGCGGGATCGGCCCGGCCACCTCGGCGAGGTAGGTCTTCAGCACCTCGTACGACGGGTGCATGAGCCGGTGGGCGAGGGTGCCGTCGTTGGTGAGCAGCAGCAGGCCTTCGCTGTCCGCGTCGAGCCGCCCGACGTGGTAGACCCGCTGCTCCACCCGGATGCCGATGAAGTCGGCGAGCTCGGTGCGTCCCTTCTCGTCCGCCATGGTGGTAACCACCCCGCGCGGCTTGTTCATCGCCAGGTAGACCAGGCGGTTGTCAGCCTGAAGCCGCTCGCCGTCGACGTGGATCACGACGGTGGCGGGGTCGACCTTGTCGCCGAGCTTGGCAACCCGGCCGTTCACGGTCACCCGCCGCCGGAAGATCAGGTCCTCGCAGGCGCGTCGGGAGCCCACGCCGGCGGCGGCGAGCACCTTCTGCAGGCGCTCGGTCCCCTCGTACACAGGGGCGTCGGGTTTCGGGGCACGGTCATCGCGTCGCATCGGCAAGCTCTTCTACGTCGTCGGGAAGGAACGGGGCAAGCGGAGGCAGGTCGGCCACCGAGTTCAGCCCCAGCTTCTCCAGGAACATGGTGGTCGTCCGGTAGAGGAACGCCCCGCTGTCCGGTTCGGTGCCGCACTCCTCGACCAGGCCTCGGGAGACCAGCGTACGGATCACCCCGTCGCAGTTCACACCCCGGATGGCGGCGATCCGCGAGCGGGTGACCGGCTGCTTGTAGGCGACCACGGCCAGGGTCTCCAGCGCGGCCTGGGTCAGTCGTACCGACTGCCCGTCCAGCACGAACCGCTCGACGTAGGTCGCATATTCCGGGCGGGTGTAGAGACGCCAGCCACCCGCCGCCCGGCGCAGCTCGAAGCCGTGCCCGGCCGCGGTGTAGCCGGCGGCGATCTCGTCCAGCATCGGGCCGACCCGCTCGGCCGGCTGTTCGAGCACCTCGGCGAGGGTCAGCTCGCTGACCGGCTCGTCCACCACCAGCAGGATCGCCTCCAGCGCGCCGCGCAGCTCCGCGTCGTCCAGCTCGGGCGCCGGCTCCGGCGGCGTCGCCCGCCGTCGCCCCGCCGGCCGCTTCTCCGGTACGCCCGCGGCGGCGCTCTCCCCCGCCGGCCCGGCGGACGGGGACGGCGAGGCGTTGTCGCCGGCCTCAGGGCGGGACCGCTCATCGGTCACGTCGGCGTCGGCGGTCGGCTCCTCCTCGGCTGCAACGGTCGGCTCCTGCCACCCGGCCGTGGGCTCGTCCGCCGGCTCCCCGGGAGCGTCGCTACCGGGCTCTTCCGCCGCGGGAAGTTCCGCGGCCGGCTCCGGCCGCACGGCGGTGATCTCGGGCGTCGGCTCCTCGGGCGCGACGGCGGGCCTCGGAACCGGGGATGCCGGACGCTCCCACGGGGGGACCCAGGCGGCGGCCTGATCGGCCAGGGAGTCCCGGCGCTCCTCGTCGCTCATCGCGGTCCCTCCTCCGTCGTTTCGGTGTCGTCACCCTGGCCCACCGCCGCCGGCGGTGCCTCCGTCGGCTCCGGGGAGCCGGCGTACTCGTCGATGCGCAGGTCGGTGTCGCCGTCGGCGGGGCCGGTCCAGCGGACGGTCAGCTCCTCCAGGGCCTGCTCCTGGACGAAGGCGACCAGGCCCTCCCGGTACAGCTCCAGCAGGGCGAGGAAGCGGGCCACCACCTCCAGGGTGATCCCGCAGTCGGCGCAGAGCAGCGAGAAGGTGGCGGTGCCGGCCCGGCGCAGCCGCTCGGTGAGGATGGCCGCGTGCTCCCGGACGCTGACCCGGACCATGTGCACGTGGGCGATGGAGACCTCGGGCACCGGCTTCGGGGTCATCGCCTTGAGGGCGAGCTTGAGCAGCCGCTCGGGACCGATGCCGAGCACCAGGTCGGGCAGCGCCTCGGCGTACCGGGGCTCCAGGGTGACCGCCCGCGGGTAGCGCCGGCCGCCGACCGCCTCCAGCTCGGCGATGTGCGCCGCGGCCTCCTTGTACGCCTTGTACTGCAACAGCCGGGCGAAGAGCAGGTCCCGCGCCTCCAGCAGGGCGAGGTCCTCCTCGTCCTCCACCTCGGCCGCGGGCAGCAGCCGGGCCGCCTTGAGGTCGAGCAGGGTGGCCGCGATGAGCAGGAACTCGCTCGTCTCGTCCAGGTCCCACTGGTCGCCCATCGCCCGGATGTACGCGATGAACTCGTCGGTGACCTTGTGCAGGGCCACCTCGGTGACGTCGAGCTTGTGCTTGCTGATGAGCTGCAGCAGCAGGTCGAACGGGCCGGTGAAGTTCGCCAGCCGGACGGTGAAGCCGCTGGTCTCCTCGGCGGCCGAGCCGGTCGGATCGGCCGGTACGACGCCGTCGACCTCCGCGGCCAGCTCGGCGGCGACCGCCGGGTCGGCGGCGCCGGGCGGCGCGGCGGGTGGGTCGAGGGGCGGTGCGGTCACCCAACGACCGTAGTGGACGGGCCGGACGGTCCGGTGACCTGGTGCACCCCGTTCTACCGGTCCGCCTGTGCGGCGATCACCTCACGGGCCAGCTGCCGGTAGTTGCGCGCGCCGGAGGAGGCCGGGTCGAGCGTGGTGATTGGGGCGCCGGCGACGGTCGACTCGGGGAACTTGACGGTCTTGGTGATCACCGTCTGGTAGACCTTGTCGCCGAAGGCCTCCACCACCCGCTGGAGGACCTGGCGGCAGTGCGTGGTGCGGCTGTCGTACATGGTGGCGAGGATGCCCTCGAGCTCCAGGTCGAAGTTGAGCCGCTCGCGGACCTTGTCGATGGTGTCCAGCAGCAGCGCCACCCCGCGCAGGCTGAAGAACTCGCATTCGAGCGGGATGAGCACGCCGTGCGCGACGGTCAGCGCGTTGATCGCCAGCAGGCCGAGCGAGGGCTGGCAGTCGATCAGGATGAAGTCGTACTCCTTGCGGACGGTGCGCAGCACGCGGGCCAGCGCCATCTCGCGGGCGACCTCGTTGACCAGCTGGATCTCGGCGGCGGAGAGGTCGATGTTGGCGGGCAGCAGGTGTAGGCCGGCCACGTCGGTCTTGATCAGGACGTCCTCGGCGGTGACGTCGTCCTGCATGAGCAGGTTGTAGACCGACAGGTCGAGGTTGTGCGGGTTGACCCCCAGGCCGACCGAGAGGGCGCCCTGCGGGTCGAAGTCGACCAGCAGCACCTTGCGGCCGTACTCGGCGAGCGCGGCGCCCAGGTTGATGGTCGTGGTGGTCTTTCCGACGCCGCCCTTCTGGTTGGCCATCGCGATGATCCGCGCCGGGCCGTGCCGGTCGGTCGGCATGGGCTCCGGGATCGGCTTGCGCATCGTGTACGCGGCCGGGTCCGCCGGACCCAGGTCCGCGCCGAGCGACGCCTGCTGCTCGCGGAGCTCCGACGTCCAGGCGTCGGCACGGTCACCGTTGCCAGCCATGTCCTCGTTGCCCCCTCCCGACGACCACCCGGCGTCGGAGCCGTCCGACGTCCTTCGCGGCGCCGCTGCGCACCCCGGTTCGTCGCCCCAGGAGGTCCGCGCCGATGCCGACTGTACGCCACGCACCAGCAGCGCGTTCGGTACCCGGTCGGCGTGTCGGCCGGGTACCGGCCGGTGAGGACGGTCGGGGCCGGCTCAGCCGCGGGCGCGCGGGTGCGCGGTGGCGTACACCTCGCGCAGCCGCTCCACAGTGACCAACGTGTACACCTGGGTGGTGGTCACCGACGCGTGGCCGAGCAGTTCCTGCACGACCCGCACGTCGGCGCCGCCGTCGAGCAGGTGGGTGGCGTACGAGTGGCGCAGGGTGTGCGGGGAGACCGCCGCGGCACCGTCCACCGGCAGGCCGGCCCGCTCGGCGGCGCGGCGCAGGATGGTCCAGGCGCCCTGTCGGGACAGCGCGCCGCCGCGGGCGTTGACGAAGACCGCCGGGGTGCCCCGGCCGGCGGCGACCAGCGGCGGGCGGCCCCGGACCAGCCAGGCGCGCAGCGCCTCGACCGCGTACCCGCCGATCGGGACCAGGCGGGTGCGGCCGCCCTTGCCGCGCAGCACCACCGCGCCGTCGTCGGTGTCCAGGTCGTCCACCGCGAGGCCGATCGCCTCGGAGATGCGCGCGCCGGTGCCGTACAGGAACTCCAGCAGCGCCCGGTCGCGCAGCGCGAGGGGCGCCTGGTCGCCGGTGGCGGTGACCGCGCCGGCGGTCTCCAGCAGCCGGACCACGTCGTCGACCGGCAGCGCCCGGGGCAGCCGGCGCGGCGGCGTCGGCGGGCGGACGTCGCGGCTGGGGTCGGCGCCGGCCATCCCCTCGCGCAGCGCGAAGCGGTGCAGGCCGCGCACCGCGCTGGCCGCCCGCGCCGCCGACGACACCGCCAGGGGCGGGTGGTCGTCGTCGCCGGCGCGCAGCCGGGCCAGGTGGGCCTCGACCTGGGCCGCGCCGACGGCGGCCAGGTCGGTCACCCCGACCGCGGCGAGGGTGCCGAGGTAGCGGTCCAGGTCCCGGCGGTACGACGAGAGCGTGTTGGCCGACAGCCCGCGCTCGACGGTGAGGTGGTCGAGGTAGCCGCGCACGGCACGGCGCAGGGCCGGCGCGGGCTCCTCGCCCGTGCCGGCCCCGGCCGGTGTTCCGGTCAGCCCGTCGCCCCTCAGGCCAGCACGTCCGCCAGCGGCAGGGTGGCCATGCCGTGCGCCTCGGCGACCGGGCCGTAGACGACCTGGCCGGCGTGGGTGTTCAGGCCCAGGGCGAGGGCCGGGTCGCGGCGCAGCGCCTCGCTCCAGCCGTGGTTGGCCAGCTCCAGGGCGTACGGCAGGGTGACGTTGGTCAGCGCGTGGGTGCTGGTGTTCGGCACCGCGCCGGGCATGTTCGCGACGCAGTAGAAGATCGACTCGTGCACCTTGTAGACCGGGTCGGCGTGCGTGGTGGGGCGCGAGTCCTCGAAGCAGCCGCCCTGGTCGATGGCGATGTCGACGAGGACGCTGCCCGGCTTCATCCGGGAGACCAGCTCGTTGGAGATGAGCTTCGGGGCCTTGGCGCCCGGCACCAGCACCGCGCCGATGACCAGGTCCGCGTCGAGCACGGCCCGCTCGATCTCGTACGCGTTGGAGGCGACCGTCTGCAGGTGGCCCCGGTAGATCGCGTCGGCCTGGCGCAGCCGGGCCACGTTCTTGTCCAGCAGCAGCACCTCGGACTGCAGGCCCAGCGCGATCGCGGCGGCGTTCATGCCGGAGACGCCGGCGCCGATGACCACCGTCTTCGCCGCGTACACGCCGGAGACGCCGCCCGGGAGCACGCCCCGGCCGCCGCCGGTGCGCATCATGTAGAAGGCGCCCACCTGCGGGGCGAGCCGGCCGGCCACCTCGGACATCGGGGCGAGCAGCGGCAGCGAGCGGTCGGGCAGCTCGACCGTCTCGTACGCGATGCCGGTGACCTTGCGGTCGATCAGCGCGTCGGTGCACTCCTTCGAGGCGGCCAGGTGCAGGTAGGTGAAGAGCACCTGCCCTTCGCGCATCCGGTGGTACTCCTCGGCGATCGGCTCCTTGACCTTGAGCACCAGCTCCGCGGCGTCCCACACCTCGTCGGCGGTGCCCAGGATCTTGGCGCCGGCGGCGGCGAACTCGTCGTCGCTGATGCTGGAACCGACGCCCGCGCCGGACTCGACGAAGACCTCGTGACCGTGGCGGGTGAACTCGTTGACGCCCGCGGGCGTGATCGCCACGCGGTACTCGTGGTTCTTGACCTCGCGTGGGATTCCGACCTTCACGATGCAGACACCTTCCTTCGGGGCTGCCCACCCCCGACTGCTCGGCGCCGCGACGGCCCCATTGCCGGCGCGGGTCCACCGGTCCCGCCGGCGGCAGTCTAGGCCCGCGGGCTCTTTCCGGGAGCCAGCACAGTGACATCCGGTGCCGGGTCGTCCTGACGAAGTGTCAGGCGTCGACCGGGCCGGCGGTGGAGACCACCTCAGCCGTCAGGACAGTGTTCGCGCCCATCGTCCCACCGCTGGCGCGGCGGCGCGGACAGGATGGCAATGGATCACCAAGGTGTCGCCTTCAACGGCGGCGTCGACGGGCAGGGCCGCCCGCTGCGGGACTGATTCCGGGAAAACGCCAGGGGCCGCGCGGTGTCACCGCGCGGCCCCTTCTTCGTACCCGGCTCAGCGGGGCAGCGGCGCGTCCGGCCGGCGCAGCATCGACCAGCCGGCGTCCCGGGCCCGGGCGGCGGCGAGCAGCCCGGCCACACAGGAGGCGTTGGTGATCTCCCCCGCGAGGACCATCCCGACCGCCTCGTCGAGGTCGACCCGGACGACCTGGAGGTCGGCCTCCTCGTCGCGGCGGTCGTGCCGCTGCTCCGCCGGCACGTCGGCGAGGTCGCGGCCCAGGAAGATCCGGACCACCTCGTCGGAGAAGCCCGGCGAGCTGTGCAGGTCGACCAGGACGTCGATGCTGCCGGCGGTCAGGTCGGCCTCCTCGGCCAGTTCCCGCGCCGCCGCCGCGGCCAGGTCCTCGCCGCTGACGTCCATCAGCCCGGCCGGCAGCTCCCACAGGTGCCGGCCGACCGGGTGCCGGTACTGGCGGATCAGCACCACCTGGCCGGCCTCGTCCAGCGCCACCACGGCCACCGCGCCGACGTGCCGCACGTAGTCGCGCGCCGCGGTGCCGCCGCCGGGCATGGTGACCTCGTCGCTGACCACCGAGAAGACCCGGCCGGACCAGATCTCCCGGTGGTCGGTCACCTCGTAGCGGTGCTCGACGGCGCTCACGACGCCGACGCCGCCTTCGCCGCGGCGGCGGTGCCATTGCGGCTGGCCCGCTTCGCCGCCGGGGCCGCGTCGAGGTCGACCGGGAGCTGGTCGGCCTCGGAGTACGCGATGGCGGCCTTGACGAAGCCGGCGAAGAGCGGGTGCGGCCGGGTCGGCCGGCTCTTCAGCTCCGGGTGCGCCTGGGTGGCCACGAAGAACGGGTGCAGCCCGCGGTCCAGCTCGATGAACTCGACCAGCCGGCCGTCCGGCGAGGTGCCGGAGATGTGCAGCCCGGCCCTGGTGAGCTGGTCCCGGTAGGCGTTGTTCACCTCGTACCGGTGCCGGTGCCGCTCGCTGACCTCGGTGCTGCCGTACGCCTCGGCGACCAGCGAGCCCTCGGCCAGCGTCGCCGGGTACGCCCCGAGCCGCATGGTGCCGCCCAGGTCGCCCCGGCCGGCCACGATGTCCTCCTGGTCGGCCATGGTGGCGATGACCGGGTGCTTGGCGTCCTCGTCGAACTCCAGCGAGTTCGCCCCGTCCAGGCCGGCCAGGTGGCGGGCCACCTCGATGGTCATGCACTGCAGGCCGAGGCAGAGGCCGAGCAGCGGGACACCGTTCTCCCGGGCGTACCGGGCGGTGCCGATCTTGCCCTCGATGCCGCGCACCCCGAAGCCGCCGGGGATCACGATGCCGTCCACGCCGGCCAGGGCGGCCGCCGCGCCGGCCGGGGTGACGCAGTCGTCGCTGGGCACCCAGCGCAGCTGCACGCGGGCCCGGTGGCCGAACCCGGCGGCCCGGATCGCCTCGCTGACCGACAGGTACGCGTCGGGCAGGTCGACGTACTTGCCGACCAAGGCGACGGTGACCGTGTGGCGCGGCTGGTGCACCCGGTCCAGCAGGTCGTCCCAGCTGGTCCAGTCCACGTCCCGGAAGGAGAGGCCGAGCCGGCGCACCACGTACGCGTCCAAGCCCTCCCGGTGCAGCACCTTGGGAATGTCGTAGATGCTCGGCGCGTCCGGGGCGGCGACGACCGCCTCCCGGTCCACGTCGCAGTAGAGCGAGAGCTTCTCCTTGAGCTTCTCCGGGATCTCCCGGTCGCAGCGCAGCACGATGGCGTCGGGCTGGATGCCGATGCTGCGCAGCTGCGCCACCGAGTGCTGGGTCGGCTTGGTCTTCAGCTCGCCCGACGGCGCCAGGTACGGCACCAGCGAGACGTGCAGGTAGAAGCAGTTGTCCCGGCCCAGGTCGTGGCGGACCTGGCGGATCGCCTCCAGGAACGGAAGCGACTCGATGTCGCCGACGGTCCCGCCGACCTCGGTGATCACAACGTCCGGGATCTGGCCCTCGGCGTCCGGCTCGGCCATGCCGAGGATCCGCGACTTGATCTCGTTGGTGATGTGCGGGATGACCTGGACGGTGTCGCCCAGGTACTCGCCGCGCCGCTCCTTGGCGATCACGTCCGAGTAGATCTGCCCGGTGGTGACGTTCGCCTTGCCGGAGAGCGCCCGGTCGAGGAACCGCTCGTAGTGGCCGACGTCGAGGTCGGTCTCGGCGCCGTCCTCGGTGACGAAGACCTCACCGTGCTGGAACGGGTTCATCGTCCCCGGGTCGACGTTGAGGTACGGGTCGAGCTTCTGCATCACCACGCGCAGCCCGCGCGCGGTCAGCAGGTTGCCGAGGCTGGAGGCGGTGAGGCCCTTACCCAGCGAGGAGGCGACGCCCCCGGTGACGAAAATGTGCCTGGTCGTCCGTGCTGAAGGGGCCAAGGCCTGCTCCCGTGTCGTCCGTAGCGGTCGTGCGAACCGCCGTGCCGATCAACCAAGTGATCACGCGATCCACGGGATTCCACGGTAACACCTTTCCCGGCCCCAGCAGGCGTCGCACCCGCCGTCGGCGCACGTCGGGCCCCGTCCGGGTCAGCCGGTGGCGACCTCGGTCGATGCCGGACCGGGCTGGGCGGGCACGGTCACCGGCCGCCCGTCGGGCCCGGGCGGCGCCGGTACGCCCGTGGACTCCGGCGCGTCGGCGGCGGCTCCCACCGGCCCGGAGCCGCCGGCGGCCGTCCCGTCCGGCCCGCCGCGGCCGGTGGGGCGACCGGGCCCGGCGGGCTCGTCGGGCCGATCCGTCGGCGCGGCCGACCGCCCGGCGACGGGTTCGACGGCCCGCCCGTCCCCCGACGCACGACCGCCCGCGGGATGGTCGCCGCCGTCGATGGGGCCACCCGCTGTGCCACCGGGTCCCTCGTCGCCGGGTCGCCCCGCCCCGGGTTGGGTGCGGTCGGTGGAGTGGTCCAGCACCCGCAGCGCGGCCAGCGCCGCCATCGGC
This sequence comes from Micromonospora inositola, assembly GCF_900090285.1. Classification (NCBI taxonomy): domain Bacteria; kingdom Bacillati; phylum Actinomycetota; class Actinomycetes; order Micromonosporales; family Micromonosporaceae; genus Micromonospora; species Micromonospora inositola. The sequence continues at coordinate 5,879,043 of NZ_LT607754.1, forward strand.
ACCACCAGCGCCGCCGCCGCCCCGGCCACGTCCAGCGCCGAACCGCCGAGCACCCCGCCGATGCCGGCGGCCACGGCGGTGCCCGCCATCGCGGCCCGGACCGCCGGGTAGATGCCGAACAGCCGCATCAGGCCGCCCCAGGGTTGCAGCAGCGCCAACCAGACCAGCGCCGCGCCGGCCAGCGCCAGGACGGTGAGCGGGCTGTTGACCAGGGTCTCCAGGTTGGCGGTGCTGGCGCGGTGCACGGTGAGGCCGCCGGTGCCGTCGCCGAGCGCGGCCAGGAACCGGCCCAGGGTGCCCCGCTCCGTCGCCGGGCGGCGCACGTCCACCACGGCGAAGCCGATGGTGACCGCCAGCCCCGCCATGGTGGCCCAGGCGAGTCGGCTCACGGTCAGCCAGCCGCCGGTGCTGATCGCCGCGGCGACGCTCACCCCGGCAGTCAGCGCGATCGCGCCGATCGAGTCCGCCCCGAGGTAGGGGCTGCCGACGACGACCACGGCGGCGCCGCCCACGGCCACCATCACCATCGGTCGCCAGGCGCGGCGGACCCGCTGGGCCAGCCAGCCCGCGCTGAGCAACGAACCGGCGATGAAGACGCCCAGGCCGACGGTGCCGAGCCCGGCGTACCGGCCGCCTTCGAGCGCGGAGTAGCCGACCACGCCGTTGAGCTGCAACCGCGACCCGGTGACCACGTCCACCCCGACCACCAGGGTGGCCAGGCCGGCGACCGCGCCGAGCGGGCCGAGGGTGCGGTCGTGCCCGGGGGTGAACCGGACCGCGGCCGTGCCGCCCACGATCAGCAGTGCGGTCACCACGGCGAACCACCAGCCGGCGTGGTGGCCCCGCCACCAGGGGGCCGCGTCGGCGAGCAGGGCCGCCGGCACCGCCAGAGCGGCGGCGACCAGCAGCAGCTCCACCGCGGCCACCACCCGTCGGGAGACGGGTTCGGGTCCGTGCGGGCCGGCGTGCCGGCGGGCCCGGCGCAGCAGCGGCAGCACCGCGAGCGCGAGCGCCACCTGGGCGGCGGCGAGCAGGGTGAAGAACCACCCGGCGACCCGGCGCTGGGCGGCGGCCTCGCGGTCGGCGTCGGCCGGCTGGTCGATGGCGGCCCGCAGGTCCGCCGGTCGGCCGCCGACCGAGACTGCGGGGCGGCCGAAGAAGAGCCGTTCCGGCATGGGCCGGCCGAGCGTCGCCAGGGCGGTCGGCGCCAGGTCCACGAGCTGGAGGTAGCCCTCCCGGGCGGTGCTCGCGGAGGTGAGCCAGCCCCGCTCCCAGCCCGGGCCGTCGGCCACGGCGACGTGCAGCCGGGACGGCTGGTCGGTGTCGGAGACGCCGGCGACGATCACCAGCGAGCGGGGCGGGCGGGCGGCGAGCACCCGGGCCAGCTGGGCGTCCGCCTGCCGGGCCTGCGCCGCCCGGGACGCCCGGTCCTCGCCGTCGACGCTGCCGAGGTCGACGATGCTCAACACGCAGGAGCCCAGCAGTTTGGCCGGGTCGGCGGGGAGTACCGGCGCGTAGCGGTCGACCCGGCCGAACGGGCGGGCGGCGGCCACCGCCGCCCCCGGCCCGACCGCCACCGAGCAGCGGACGGACTCCGGCAGCGCACCCGGCGTCGTACCCCAGGACAGCCGGTCCTGGTTGTACCGGACCACACCCTCCTGGTCGGGGAGGTTGGCGCCGATGCCGTCCGGCTGCTCCACGGTCACCCCGGCGGGCGGGCAGCCACCCTGCGGACGGCTGCCGTTCCAGGCGGCGAAGTTGCCCGCGCCGAGGGTGAGCCAGCCGTCCACCGGGCAGGTGGGCCGGTGCGCGGAGCGTACCGACAGGGAGCCGATCGACCCCTGTTCGGCCATCCGCCACAGCGTCGGGGTGGTCTGCGGGTCCACGTCGTCCCAGCGCAGCCCGGCCACCCCGGCCAGCACCACGAAGTCGGCGCCGCGCCCCGGCGGGCCGGTGTCCGGCCGATCGGCCAGCGCGGTGATGCCGAGCGCCACCACGACCAGGGTCAGCAGGACCGGGGTCAGTCTGCGCAGCATCAGCGGCGTCCCGTCGACGGATCGGCCGCGGCCGGCGCGAGCTCGGCGTAGAGGTCGGCCAGGCTGGCCACGGTGTCCGCCTCGGTCGGCCAGGTCGCAGCCCGGGCGGCGCCCCGGCGCGCCAGTTCCGCCCGGCGGGCGCCGTCATCCAGCAGCTCCCGCACCGCCGCGTCGACCGCGTCGACGTCGCCGGGCGGGACCAGCACCGCGGCGTCGCCGACCAGCTCCGGCAGGCCACCCACGGCGGTCGCCACCAGGGGCACGCCGGCCCGCAGCGCCTCCTGGGCGAACAGCTGGCGGGCCTCCCAGTCGCTGGTCACCACGGCCAGGTCGGCGCCGGCGAGCAGGTCGGCCACGTCGGTGCGGTGCCCGAGCAGGGTCACCGGCGCCCGGGCGGTCGAGATCCGGGCGGCGAGCTGGAGGTACGCGGGGCCGCTGCCGGCGATGACCACCACCGGCGCCGGGATCCGGGTACGCCACCGGGCGGCGGCGTCGACCAGCACGTCGTACCGCTTCTGTGGGTGCAGCCGGCCCACCGACAGGATCAGCGGACGGTCGGCGGCGACGCCGAACTCGGCGCGGACGGCGGCGCGGCGGCGGCGCGGCGCGGGCAGCGCGGGCGCGGCGACCGGGGCCAGCCGGGCGTCGGTCGCGCCCTGCGCGGCGGCCCGCTCCACCAGGTCGGCGGAGGCGCCCAGCGCGACCCGGGCGGAGCGCGCGACAATCCGCTCGGCCAGCCGGGAGAGCCGACCGCGCAGCCCGCCGGCCAGCACCGCGTTGTGCCAGGTGACCACCAGCGGGGCGGCCGGGCGGGCGAGGGCGGCGACCAGGCCGGCCCGCAGCCCGTGCGCGTGCACGACCTGGACGGGGGTGTCGGCCAGCGCCCGGCGCAGGGCCGCGACGGCCCGCCCGTCGGCCGGCGTGGGGCTGGCCGGGATCTCCACCGGCGTGAAGCGGGCGCCGACCCCGGTGAAGTCGAACTGGTCCTGGGTGGCGGCCGGGCCGCAGACGAGCACGGTGGCGCCGGCCGCGGTCAGGCCGCGGGCGATCGAGCGGACGTGCTGTCCCACCCCACCCGTGCTGGAGGCGAGCACCAGGGCCACCGAGCCGGGCCACCGCTGCGCCGACGTGGCGTCGGTCATAGCCTGCCTTCCGTTCGCGACTGCGGGGCTCGCAGACCCGGCTCACTCCTCGCGCTCACCGGGACACCGTCTCCTTCCCGTCACCCCGGTCCGGGGGGATCTGGTCCTCCTGCGCGCCGGCCGCGGCGGGCGGGCGTCCCCGGCCCAGCCGGCGCAGCACGGCGGTGAGCAGCGGCCGCACGTCCCGTTCGTCCGTCAGCCAGGCGACGGCGAGGAACAGGGCGCCGACCACGACCCCGGACAGCATGCCCTGAACGAGCGCCTCCGCTGTCGTCGGGGTCCCGTCGCCCAGCCCGGCGAGCCAGCGGGAGGTGGCGACCCCGCCGAGCCCGGCGACCACGCCGGCGAGCAGACCGGCGGCCCCGGCCCGGCCCACCCCGGCCAGCGCGTCGCGGCCGGCCGAGCGGAGCACCGCGGCGATCAGCAGGCCACCGAGGACCAGCATGCCGCCCGAGGTGGCCAGGGTGACCGCCAGGACCCGGTCGGTCAGCGGCAGCAGGCGCCCGAGGAGCACCGCCAGGGCCGGCACGGTCAGCCAGCCCGCCGCCGTGGCGATGGTCGCCGCCCGGGTCTCGCCGCGGGCGTAGAGGGCCCGGGTGAGCACGGCGAACAGGCCGTAGCCGAGCAGGCCGGGCGCGAACCCGGCGATGGCCGCCGCCGCTGTACCGGCCACCGGCCGGTCGAAGAAGAACTGCCCCACCGGCACCGCCGTGCCGACCAGCGCGGCGGCGCCCAGCAGGCTGAACAGGACCACCCCACGGACCGCCGGGGCGAGGGTCTCCCGGTAGGTCCGCTCGTCACCGGCCGCGCGGGCGGCCGCGAGGGTGGGGTACGCGGCGACGGCCAGCGGCACGGCCAGCACCGCCCAGGGCAGGAAGTAGATGCTCTGCGCGATGTTGTAGACGCCCGGGTTGGCCGCCCCGCCGTAGGTGACCCGGCTGAGGCTGACCATCAGGGCGATCTGCTGGGCGGTGACGGTCACCACCCCGGCGACTGCGAGGGCGCCGACCCGGGCGCGGGCGTCGGCGGGGAAGCCGTAGCCCGGGCGCAGCCGCAGCCCCAGCCGGCGCAGCGGGATCAGCAGGGACAGCGAGAGCACCACGACGCCGAGCGTGGTGCCGCCGGAGAGCAGCAGCTCGCCGCCGCGGCCCACCCCACCGACGGTCGCCAGCCGTCCCTCGGCGGCGGTGAAGGCGAGGTACACGGCGATGACGGTGACGCTGGACAGCAACGGCGCGATGACCGGCCAGGCGAACCGTCGGTGCGCCTGGAGCACCCCGGTGAGCACGATGCCGACGCCGTAGAGCGGCAACTGCGGCGCGAAGACCAGCAGCATCCGCGCGCCGGCCTGCCGCTGCTCCGGGCTGAGGCCGGGGCCGAGCAGCCCGATCAGCGGGTCGGCGAGCAGCGCCACCAGCACCGCGAGCGGGATCAGCAGGGTGACCGTCCAGGTCAGCAGGGCGCCGGTGGTGGCGGCCACGCCCCGCCGGTCGCCGGCCTGCACCGCGCCCGCGAGCAGCGGTACGACCAGGCTGGCCAGCGCGCCGCCGGCCACGATCTCGAAGATGAAGTTCGGCAGGTTGTTCGCCACGACGTACGCGCCGCCGAGGTCGGTCGGGGCGAGGGTCCAGGTGAACACGGCGGTACGACCGAAGCCGGCCAGCCGGCTGACCACCGTGAGTACGGCGATGAGGGCGGCCGCTCCGGCCACGCGGCCGGCGCCGGCGAGGGGTGCCGGGCTCTTCACGTCAGTCGTCGAGCCGGCCCAGCGCGTCGAGCTCCCGCAGCCCCGGAGTCCGCTGGATCACCTGGGTGAAGCTGACCTTCTCGCTGGCGGCGGTGAGCGCGGCGAGCACGGCGAGCGCGCCGGCCCGGCCGAGCGGTCCGGTCCGGGCGGCCAGGCTGACGCCGAGCAGCGCGCCGAGGGCGTTGGCGCCGCTGTCGCCGAGCATCACCCGCTCGTCCAGATCGTCGCGGATCAGCCCGGCGGCGGCGCCGACCGCGCCGACGGCGATGCCGCCGTGCGCCCCGCCGGCCAGCGGCGCGCCGAGCAGCATGCCGGACTTCAGCGCCCGGCCGGGACGCAGGTCGAGCAGGTTGAGCAGGTTGGCGGTGCCGGCGACCACGCCCGCGCCGAGCAACACGTCGACGCCGCGACCGAGGGTGCCGTGGCGCTGCCGGCGGGGGTGGGCGGCGACCCGGGGGTCGGCGGCGAGCAGCGCGGCCGCGCCGAGACCGGCGGCGCCCACCCCGACGATCTTGACCAGGCCGGCGGTGACCCGCCCCTCGCGGAGTGCGGCGAGGTGCCCGGCGAAGCCCTTGGCCGTCTTCTGCTCGGGGCGCGCGCCGACCACGTCGTCGTAGAGTCCGACCGCCCCCGCGCCGAGCCCCGCGACCAGCGCGGCCCCACCGGCGGGGGCGCTGCCCGCGCCGAGCGCGCCGGCCGTGGCGGCGCCGACCGCGAGCGCCGGGCCGGCCGCCAGGGTGACGGTCCGGCCACGGAAGTTGGTCCGTTCCAGCGCCGGCCCCACCGGGGCGGTACGCACCTCCCGCAGCACGTACCGGGCGACGATCGCCCCCGCGCCCGCGGCCAGCAGCCGACCCAGTGTCACGCGACCCCTCCGATCCAGATACCCAGCGCGATGCGGTGCAGACCGGACAGCGGTCGGCCGCTCACTGGGGCAGCTTAGGCAGCAGCGCCGCGGCGTTGTCGCCGACACCGTACTGGCCGGCCTTCTTCTCGGTGAGCTGCTGCACCAGGGCGAGCGCCGTGACCAGCTGACCCTGGACGGTGTTGGCGTTGTCGACGGTGGAGATGGTCTGGGAGAGCACCGGGTCGCCGCGCACGACGGCGACCACGTTGCCCCCGGCGGAGCCGTTGCCGCCGACCACGATCGCGCCGGTCCGGTCGAACTGCTCGCCGACCTTCACCACCGACTCGTCCTTCTTCGCCGAGTCCTTGTCCACGTACGGCTGGCCGGTGACCAGGACCACCGCCTCGGCCGCCCCGGTGACCTTGTTCTCTGTGCTGAGGTAGCCGGCGTTAGAGTACGCCGACAGCACGGCCCGGCGGTCCGCGTCGGAGACCGGCGGGTTGCCCTGGGCGCGGTCGAGCAGGACGCTGGCCAGCAGGGCGCTGGAGGTCTCCACGCCGTGCCCGTTGCCCGGCAGCCCCGACGTGGGGGCGCTGTTCGGGCGGGCCGCGGTGACGGCCAGCTCCAGCAGGTTGTTGTTGCTGTCCGGGTTGATGAACTTGTCCTGCAGGTCGATCCGGCCGGTGACGTTCGCGCCGGCGAGTTCGAGCATCTTCCGCACGCCGTCGGTGTGCTCCCGGCCACTGGGCAGGTCGAGCACCAGCACCCGGCGGCCGGTCAGCTTGCCGGGGAGGACGGTCTGCGCCATCTCGGCGGCGAAGTCCTCCTCCATGTCCAGTTCCTTCTGGAGGCTGTTGACCGACTGGCGCATCTGCTGGTTGTCCTTGCGCAGCGCGTTGACGTTCTCCTTGAGCGAGTCGGCGACCGGTCCGTTGAGGGCGGCCGTGCCGACCACCAGGCCGATCGCCAACGCGAGGAAAACCGCGGTGAGGGACACCACGTGGTAGCGGAAGTTGATCACGCTTGCAGCCTCTTGATCGTCGGGGAGCTAGAAGAGCTGGCCGAGCTGGAACACAAAATTGTCCCACCATTCGGAGACCACGCCCAAATACGCCTTCCCGACGGTGGAGACCGCCACCGCGGAGGCCATCGCGGCGAGCGCCGAGAGGACCAGCAGCAGCAGCGAGGAGCCGGAGATGCTCTGCCGGTAGAGCCGGCTCACGCCCTTGGCGTCGACCAGCTTGCCGCCGACCTTCAGCCGGGTCAGGAAGGTCGAGGCCATGCCGCCGCGGCCCTTGTCGAGGAACTCCACCAGGGTGGCGTGGGTGCCGACGGCGACCAGCAGCGAGGCGCCCTTCTCGTCGGCCAGCAGCATGGCGAGGTCCTCGCTGGTGGCGGCGGCCGGGAAGGTGATCGCCGGCACGCCGAGGCCCTCGACCCGGGCCAGGCCGGGCGCCCGGCCGTCCGGGTAGGCGTGCACGATCACCTCGGCGCCGCAGCGCAGCACGTCGTCGGTGACCGAGTCCATGTCACCGATGATCATGTCGGGGGTGTAGCCCGCCTCGACCAGGGCGTCCGCGCCGCCGTCCACGCCGATGAGCACCGGCTTGAACTCCCGGATGTACGGGCGCAGCACGTCCAGGTCGGCCTTGTAGTCGTAGCCGCGGACCACGATCAGGCAGTGCCGGCCCTGGATCTGGGTCTGGATCTCCGGTACGCCGACCCCGTCGAGCAGCAGGTCGCGTTCCTGCCTGAGGTAGTCCATGGTGTTGGCGGCGAACGCCTCCAACTGGACCGACAGCCCCTCCCGGGCGTCGGCCATCGCCTTGGCCACCGTCTCGGCATCCTGCAGGGCGCCGAGCGCGACCGGCTCGTCGCCGACGAAGACCGTGTTGCCCTCGATCCGGACGGTGTCGCCCTCGCGGATCTGCTCGAAGACGCTCTCGCCCAGGTCGTCCAGGAGCGGGATGCCGGCGGCGACCAGCACCTCCGGCCCCAGGTTGGGGTAGCGCCCGGAGACCGAGGGCTTGGCATTGAGCACCGCGGCGACGCCGACGGCCACCAGCGAATCCGCCGCCACCCGGTCCAGGTCGACGTGGTCGATGACCGCGATGTCGCCGGGTCGGAGCCGGCCCACCAGCCGTTTCGTACGGCGGTCGAGGCGCGCGGTGCCGAGGACTGAGCCCGGGTCCGCGTTTCGGGTCCGGCGCAACGTGGGTAGACGCATCGTGACCATCCTGGCATGTGAGGCAGGTTCTGCTGTCGCGACATGCTGAGCAGGGCCGCCTACCCAGAAAAGCACACCGGAGCGCACGCCGGTGTGCTTGCGCTCACAAACCCGGCGTCACGGTCGCCTTTCCTTGGCCGCCACGGCCAGGAGTTCCTCGGCATGCGCGATACCCAGATCGGAATCCGGCAAACCGGCGAGCATCCGGGCCAGCTCCCGGGCACGCTCCGTGTCCTCCACCACACGGACCCCGCTGGTGGTCACCGCTCCCCCGGTGTCCTTCGCCACCACCAGGTGCCGGTCGGCGAACGCGGCCACCTGCGGCAGGTGGGTGACCACCAGCACCTGGTGGCTGCGGGCCAGCCGGGCCAGCCGGCGGCCGATCTCCACCGCCGCCTGCCCGCCGACGCCCGCGTCCACCTCGTCGAAGACCAGGGTGGGCGGGCCGCCGGAACCGGCGAAGACCACCTCGATGGCGAGCATCACCCGGGACAACTCACCGCCGGAGGCACCCCGCTGCAGTGGCAGCGACGGCGCGCCCGGGTGGGCCAGCAGGCGCAGCTCCACCTCGTCCGCGCCGTCCGGGCCGACGCCGGCCTCGACCCCGTTGACCGGCAGGCTCGGCTCGGCCCGACCGGCCGGGCGGGGCAGCACCGCCACCTCGATCCGGGCGTGCGGCATGGCCAGCCCGGCCAGCTCTACCGTGACCTGCTCGGCGAAGCGGACCGCCGCCTCCTGCCGGGAGGTGGAGACCCGCGCGGCCAGCTCGGCCACCTCGCCGGCCAGTCGGGACGCCTCCCGGTCCAGCTCGGCCAGGAGTTCGTCGGAGGTGTCCAGGTCGGACAGTCTGGTGCGGGCCCGCTCGGCCCAGGCGATCACGCCGTCGACGTCGTCGGCGTACTTGCGGGTCAGCGCGCGCAACGCCGCCCGCCGCTCGTGGAGGACCTGCAACCGGGCCGGGTCCGCGTCCAGCGCCGCCAGGTACGCCGACAGCTCCGCGGAGACGTCGGTCACCAGGGTGGCCGCCTCCTCTAGGCGGACCGCCAGCTCGCCGAGCGCCGGGTCGGTGCCGGCCTGCGCCTCCAGGGTGCGCCGGGCGGTGCCGAGCAGCGCGGTCGCGTCCGGGGTCTCGTCGGTCGCCTCCACGCCGCCGGCGACGCACTGCTGGGCCAGCTGCGCGGCGGTACGCAGCCCTTCGGCGTGTTCGAGCCGCTGCGCCTCCGCCTTCAGCTCGTCGTCCTCGCCGGGCTGCGGATCGACCCGGGTGATCTCGTCCAGGCCGAGCCGGAGCAGATCCGCCTCCTGGTTGCGCTCGCGTGCGTTCCGCCGTCGGTCGGCCAGGTCGTCGACCACCACCCGCCACCCGGTGTACGCCTCGCGCAACGCGTCGAGCAGCTTCTCGTGCGCCGGGCCGGCGAACCGGTCCAGCGCCGCCCGCTGCTCGGCCGGGCGCAGCAGCCGCAGCTGGTCGGACTGGCCGTGCACGGCCACCACCTGCTCGCCGACCTCGCCGAGCATCGACACCGGCATGCTCCGGCCGCCCAGGTGCGCCCGGGACCGGCCCTCCACGGTGACCGTGCGGCTCAGCAGCAGGGAGCCGTCCTCGTCGGGCTCGCCGCCGGCGTCGGTGACCCGGGCGTGCACGGTGTCGGCCACCCGGCCGTCGAGGCGCAGCCGCCCCTCCACCATCGCCCGGCCCGGTTGCGCCCGCACCCGCCCGGCGTCGGCCCGGCCGCCGAAGAGCAGACCGAGGCCGGTCACCACCATGGTCTTGCCCGCACCGGTCTCGCCGGTGATGACGTTCATCCCGCCGGTCAACGGCAGCGTGGTGTCCTCGATGACGCCCAGTCCGGTGATGCGCAGCTCTTCCAGCACAGCACCCGACAGTAGACGCGGCCACCGACAGTTGACCAGCCGGCGCGGGCGGCGCGGCGGCCGGCCGTAGCATCACCGCTCGTGGACTCCACGAGCGGTGGGCGGCAGGTGCTGCGGATACTCGGCCTGGACGAGGACCAGGAACAGGTCTACCGCGCGCTGCTGCGGGTCTCCGCCGCCGGGCGGGCGGAACTGGCGCGGCAGGTGCCGCTGCCGGCCGACCGGGTCGCTCGGGCGCTGGCCGGGCTGCGGGAGCGCGGGCTGGTCGCGCCGGCCGGCGCCGAGCCCGACCCGCCGCTGCGGCCGCTGCCACCGGACGTGGCCCTCGGCGACGAGCTGCTGCGCCACCAGCAGTCCCTCGACTCCGCCCGCCGCCGGGTCGCCCAGCTCACCGAGGAGTACCGGGCCGGCGTGCGGCGGCACGACGCGGACCACCTGGTCGAGATCGTCACCGGCAGCGACGCGCTGCGCGCCCGGTTGCACCGGCTACAGGACGACGCCCGCGTGGAGGTGCTCTGGTTCTGCCGGGCCAACCCGCTGGCCATGTCGGGCCCGGAGAACGTGGAGGAGTTCGCCGCGCTGGCCCGCGGGGTCAGCTACCGGGCGATCTACGAACGCGACCTGCTGGCCGAGCCGGGCGCCCTCGCCGACGTGGAGAAGGCGGTCCGCAGCGGTGAGCAGGCCCGGGTCACCGACCTGCTCCCGGTACGACTGGCCATCGCCGACCGGACCACCGCGATCTGCCCGCTGGTGCCCGACCGGGCCAGCGGCGAGCCGAGCGCCGCGGTGATCGGCCGCAGCCAGCTGCTCGACGCGCTGCTGGCCCTCTTCGACAGCCACTGGACCGCGGCCACCCCGCTGCTGTCGGGGGTCGACCCCCGCGCGGACGGCGGCCCGGACGCCGACGAGCGGCTGCTGCTGTCGCTCTTCGTGGCGGGGGTGCCGGACAAGTCCATCGCCTCTCAGCTCGGGTTGAGCCGCCGCACCATCCAGCGGCGGCTCGCCGACCTGATGACCCTGGCCGGGGTCGATACCCGACCGGGTCTGGCGTACCAGGCCGCCCGCCGGGGCTGGCTCTGACCCGTCCGACACCCCACGACCACCGGCCGGGCGAACCGCCACGGTCCCGTCAACCTGAGAGACGGATTCCGTGGCGGACCGCCGGCCGCGGCGCCGCCGGGGTTCCCAACACCCCCTGGTGGGAACCCCGGCGGCCCGACGGGACGCTCAGCGCAGGCCGTACGCGTCGATCACGGTCTGGTCGACGGTGTTTCCGACCCGGTCACCGGCGTGCACCCGCAGCGACACCGTGCCGCGTCCGGCCGGCACCGTGGCGTTGAACCCGATGCCGGAGCCGTGCACCGGCACCGTCGTCCAGCTGTGCCCGCCGTCGAACGACACCTCGACCCGCACCCCGACGCCGGTCGGCGCCGGCAGTCCGGCCGGCTGGCGCACGGTCAGCCCGAGCTGGTGCGGCCGGCCGCCGGGCACCTCGCCCCGCAGGTCGGCCGGGACCTGGTAGTCCACCTGCAGCAGCGGCAGCGGCCGGGCGGCGTCCCCGGCCGGCCGGGCCGAGGTGAACTGCCACGCCGTCTCGGTACGCGTGGCCCACCGCCACTCGTCCGAGGACCGCTGCGTGGTGAGGTCCAGCCGGTAGCGGGCCGGGTCCGGGGTGGTCGGCACGGGTACCCAGCCGCCGGAGAGGTCGGCGATCTGCTGCCCGTCCCGGCTGAGCCGGGCCTGCACCGTGTCCTGCTCCTCGCTGCCGCCGGCCGGGGCGTAATGGCCGTCGGCGTCGACGTACTCGGCCAGCCACAGGTTCAGGTTGTCGCCGGTACGCGTGGGCACCGGCGCCCCGGAACCGGCCGGCACGGCCGGCCGAACCACCGGTGAGTGCCAGGTCTCGGTGACCCGGTCATCGGCGTCGTACCGGCGGGGCTGCTGGGTGAGCCCGCCGGTCAGCTGCCCCCAGGACCAGGTGAGCTGGTGCAGCACCCGCTGCTGCCACCAGGAGTCCCCGGCGCTGACGAACTCCTGCCGGGTGGTGCCGGTACGCACCATCCGCTGGTCGTCGTTCCAGGAGTACTCCTGCCAGGGGCGCCAGCCGAAGCGCTGCTCGCTGGCCCAGTCGAACCCACCGGTGTCGGCGTACCGGGCGGTCACCTCGGCGGTGTTATCCGCGGTGACCGTGTGCACGATCCGCTCCGGCACCCGGCCCTTCGACACCTGCCACACGTCGTACAGGTAGGGGCTGTCCACGGTCAGCGTCAGGTCCAGCATCGCGCCGCCGGCCCGCGCCGCCGCGATCAGCCGCTGGCCGTCGTCGTACGCGACCACCAGCGACGGAATCGGCAACCGGTCCCCGTCCGGGCGCCAGACCGTCCACGCGCTCCAGTCCGCCGGCCGGACGATGAGCACCGTCGCGGCGCCGGCGGCCGTGGCCGCCGCGATCTGCTCGTCCTCGGAGCGGTCCAGGCTGCCGGTGACCAGCACGGCGGCGCCCCGGGCTCCGGCCAGCTCGGCGGCGGTGCCGGTGCCGCCCCAGACCAGCGGCAGCTTCCGCCGGCCGGTGGGCGCCGGCGACTGGCCCAGCAGGTTGATGTCCAGCGGACCGGACACTCCGCTGATCCGGGCGTCCACCATGGGCGCGACCAACTGCCAGCGGGAGGCGAACTCGAACTCGCCCTGGCTCACCGGCCGGGTCGGCGTGACGTTCACCTGCTGGATCGTGCTGAACGTCATCACGCCGTGGTCGATCTGCCGCCCGTTGCCGAAGACCCGGTGCTCGTAGAAGCTGATCGCCGCCCGCTGCTCGGTCGGCTTCGGCGTCTCGATCCGCACCGGGGTGCCCTTGCGCGGGTCGAGCACCACGGTCAGGTCCCGGTCGACCATCAGCTCGGGGTCGGTGACCAGGGTGATCTGCTCGTCCAGCGGGGCGCCGTGCTCGATCAGCCCCTCGAGCAGGTACGGGCCCTCCTCGACCTGCACCTCCGCCCCGCCGGGGGGAAGCCAGAGAAGGTGGTCCGACTCGGAGTGCTCGCCGAAGAGCGTGGCCACCGGCGCCAGGCCGGGCTGCCCGGCCATGTCCAGGGCACGCAGGCTGACGGTGTGGATCGGGCCGCTGAGGGTGAGCCCGACGGCGGTGCGTACCGCGACGCCGTCCGCGCCGGTGGCCACCAGCCACCCGCCGTGCGGTCCGCGGTCCAGCTTCGCCGGGTCGGCGCGCAGCGGGACGGCCACGCTGCCGCCGGCCGGCACGGTCACCTCGGTGACGCCGGCCGACACCCCGTCGGTCTCCGCCGCGCCGGTGTCCAGGTTGCGCAGCTCCAGCGCCAGGCGCAGGGTCTGCGCCGCGCCGGTGCCGTTGGTGTAGGTCACGGTCTTCTCCGCCACCGCACCACCGGTGCTCAGCCGGCCGAAGTCGGCGGTCGCCGAGCCGTACACCCGCTGGCTCAGCGCGCGGGCCACGTCGACCCGGCCGGCGCCCTGCTCGAAGACGGTCAGCGCCGAGTTGTTCTTCGCGGTGCTGACCAGCGCGTCCTTGAGCTTGCCGGCGGTCCAGTCCGGGTGTTCCTGGGCGAGGATCGCCGCCGCGCCGGCGACGTGCGGGGTGGCCATCGACGTGCCGGACGCCTTCGTGTACGCGTCGTCGACCGGCGTACCCATGGTGGTGCCGGCCGCGCGGGCGGCGACGATGCCGACACCGGGCGCGGTGATCTCGGGCTTCAGGCCGTTGTCGCCCAGGCGCGGGCCGCGGCTGGAGAAGTCGGCCAGGTTGTCGTCGCGGTCCACCGCGCCGACCGTGAGCGCCGCGCTGGCCGCGCCGGGCGTCCCGACGGTACCCGCCTCGCCCGAGTTGCCGGCGGCGATCACGAAGAGGGCGCCGGTCTCGGCGGTCAGGTCGTTGACCGCCTGGCTCATCGGATCGGTGCCGTCGGTCGGGGGGCCGCCGAGGCTCATGCTGACCACCTTCGCGCCGGAGTGGACGGCCCACTCCATGCCCGCGATGATCCCCGAGTCGTAGCCGCTGCCGCCGTCGTCCAGCACCTTGCCAATCAGCAGCTGCGCGCCGGGCGCGACGCCCTTGCGCAGTCCGTCGGACGCGGCGCCGCTGCCGGCGATGGTGGCCGCCACGTGGGTGCCGTGGCCGTGCCCGTCCCGGGCGCTGCCGCTGCCGGAGAAGTCCTGTGCCTCGGCGATCCGGCCGGCGAGGTCGGGGTGGGTGGCGTCGACGCCGGTGTCGAGCACCGCCACCCGGACGCCGCTGCCGTCCCGGCCGGCCGCCCAGGCCGCCGGGGCGCCGATCTGCGGCACGCTGTGCTCCAGCGCCGGGTGGACCCGCCCGTCCAGCCAGACGCGGGCGATGCCGGCGCCGAGCCGCACCGGCCCGGCAGCGGTGGTACGCGCGGCGGGCGTGCCGCGCAGCATGGTCCACAGCTCGTCGAGGTTGCCCTTGCCGACCCGCAGTGCCGCGCCGTTGATGCTCTCCAGCGGCCGGGCCGCCGTGGCGCCGGCGAGCGGCCGGACCCGGCCGGCGGCCGGTGCCTGGTAACGCACGATCAACGGCAGCGCGTCCTGCGCGGCGTCGCCGTAGCCCTCGGCGGCCAGTTCCTGCACGTCGAACAGATTGGGGTCGAGCACCCCGGCGGAGACGTACGGCACGACGTCGCTGGGCAGCACCCGCAGCCCGCCGTCGGCCTGCACGGTGTGGAAGGTGACCCGCTCCCGACCGGCGCCGGGGTGGACCGTGGCGGCGACCCGGCCGGGCGCGGCCTGGACCAGGTCGACCTGGTCGCCGGTGATCAGGGTGAGGCGGACGGGCGCGGCGCCCGGGGCGGGCGCGGCCGGAATCGGGCCGGCGGGCCGGGCGGGCAGGTCGGCGGACGCCGGTCCGGCGAGCCCGACCACCAGCGCGCCGACCGCGCCGGCGGTGAGCCAGCGTGGGGGCCATTGCATGCGATGTGCTCCTCTGCTCCAGTGGTCGGTCCCAGGAGATCGACCGCTCGGAGTCTGCGACGGAGATCGCCGATGGTCACTAGCCGCGGGCCGCCGCATGGGCGACATGTCGCCAGGTGGACAACGGACGACCGGGGCCGGACCGCGGGAGGTCCGGTGGGTTGCCGCGGGTGGCGACCGGCGACGGGACGCCCGGGTCAGCGGCGGCTGCCCCGCCAGCCCTGCACCGGCAGGTCGAACTTGGCGACCAGCCGGTCGGTGAAGGGTCGGGCCCGGAGCCGGACGATCCGCACCGGCAGCGCGCCCCGGCGCACCGTCACCCGAGCCCCCGGGGGCAGGTCGTAGACCCGTCGCCCGTCGCAGCACAGCACCGCCAAGGTGGTGAACGGGTCGACGGTGATCACGAAGGTCGACGTCGGCGCGGTCACCAGCGGCCGGCTGAACAGCGCGTGCGCGCTGATCGGCACCAGCAGCAACGCCTCCACCTCCGGCCAGACCACCGGCCCGCCGCCGGAGAAGGCGTACGCGGTGGAGCCGGTGGGGGTCGCGCAGACCACCCCGTCACACCCGTACCGGGACAGCGGCCGGCCGTCGACGTCGACGAGCAGCTCCAGCATCTGGGCCCGCTCGCCCTTCTCGACGCTGATCTCGTTGAGCGCCCACGACTCGATGGTCGGGCCGCCCTCGAACTCGGCGGTCACGTCGAGGGTGAGCCGCTCGTCGACGGTGTAGTTGCGCCCGACCACGTCCCGAACCGCGGAGTCCAGGTCGTCGATCTCGGCCTCGGCGAGGAAGCCCACCTTGCCGAGGTTGATGCCGAGCAGCGGGGCCTTCGCCGGCCGGGCCAGCTCGGCGGCGCGCAGGAAGGTGCCGTCGCCGCCGAGCGCGAAGACGATCTCCGCGCCCTCGGCGGCCTCCGGACCGGTGACCGGGACGACGCCCGGCAGGTCCAGGTCGTCGGCCTCCTCGGCCACCACCCGTACCTCGAAACCGGCGGCGATCAGGTCCGCCGCCACCGCGCGGGCGTGCTCGGTGCTGCGTCGGCGGCCGGTGTGCGTCACCAGCAGAGCGGTCCGGCTCACCGGGCGACCTCCTCGATCGTGGGATCCGCGGGTGGCGGGACGCCCTCGGGACCGGCGGCCACGACCGCGCGGACCCGCTCCGGGTCCGCGGCGGGCGCGCCCCGGCGTAACCATACGAAGAACTCGACGTTGCCGCTCGGCCCCGGCAGCGGACTGGCGGCCACGTCCGCGAGGCCCAGACCGAGCTGCGCCGCCGCCGCGGTCACGTCGAGCACCGCCTCGGCCCGCAGCTCCGGGTCGCGCACCACGCCGCCCGCGCCGACCCGCTCCTTGCCGACCTCGAACTGCGGCTTGACCATCAGCGCCAGGTCGCCGTCCGCCCGGGTGCAGCCGGCCAGCGCGGGCAGCACCAGCCGCAGCGAGATGAACGACAGGTCGGCGACGGTCAGGTCGACCTCGCCGTCGATGGCCTCCGGGGTCAACGTACGGACGTTGGTGCGCTCGAACACCCGCACCCGCTCGTCGTTGCGCAGCGGCCAGGCCAGCTGGCCGTACCCGACGTCGACCGCCACCACCTCCGCCGCGCCGGCGCGCAGCAGCACGTCGGTGAAGCCGCCGGTGGAGGCCCCGGCGTCCAGGCACCGCCGCCCGGCCACGGTCAGCCCGCCCGGGGCGAACGCCGCGAGGGCGCCGGCCAGCTTGTGGCCGCCGCGCGAGACGTACTCGGCGGTGGGATCCTCGCCGGTGACCAGCAGCGGGTCGGCGGGGTCGACCATCGCCGCCGGCTTGCGGGCGGGCACCCCGTGCAACTGGACCCGGCCGGCCTCCACCAGCGCGGCGGCCTGCTCGCGGGAGCGGGCCAGGCCGCGGCGGACGAGTTCGGCATCCAGCCGGTTGCGACGTGCCATGGGGGTTCGTCTCCGGTGAGGTCAGGCCTGGTCGATGCTGGCCAGGGTCTCGCGCAGCGTCTCGTACGCCGCCTCGTACTGGGCGATCTGGTCCGCCGGGGAGAGCACCGCGGCGTTGATCATGGCCTGCACGGCGGCGTCCACCGCCGGGTGCCGGGCGTCCTCGACGTCCTCGACCGACGGCTCCGGGCCGGGGCGGATCCCGGGGGGCGGACCGGGGCGCGCGCCAGCCGGCGGGCCGGGGCGCGGACCGGGCGGCGGGCCCGGACGGTACGGGCCGGTCACGGCGCGGACCGGCGGCCGGTGGGGGCGCTCACGCCGCGCCACCCGGCGCCTGCTCGGGGTCCGGCGCCTTCTTCGCCGGCCGGACGGGCGCGGCGGGCGACTCGTCGGCGGGCCTGCGCGACACGGTGGCCGGCGGCTTCTTCGCGATCGCCTTCTTCGCCACGGCCTTCTTCGCCACCGCCTTTTTCGCGACCGCGCTGGTGGGGGTGGGCGCGGGGCGGCCCGGCGGCGCGGAGACCGGCGCGGCGGCGGAGGCGTCCGCCGGGACCGCCTTGGCCTCGCGCAGCTGCCGTTCCAGCTCGCGCACCCGGCGGGTCAGCTCCGCCACCTCGTCGGCGGTGGCCAGCCCGACCGCGCCGAGCGCCCGGTCCACCTCGAAGCGCACGAGCTTGGTCAGCGCCTCCCGGTTCGCCAGGCCGGTTGAGACGAGTTCCTCGGCCAGCGCCTGTAACTGGCCGGCGGTGACGCCGCCCTGGCCGACCACGCGCCGAACGGCGTCCTGGGCCCTCTTCCGGGGCGCCTCCGTCAGGCCCATGGCCAGCTCGAGGTAGGCGCGCCACGCGTCCTGCATACCTGAGTCCTTCCGCGGGGCGGGGGTGTGCAGGTGTCACGCTACCGGGCCCCTGCGGCCGCCTGTTGCGGTACGGTGCCGGGGAACGGCGTGGCATGTGTGAGGAGGCGATGTGGCCAGCGTGGACGAGTGCCGGCAGGCGTTGCAGGAGCTGGCCGACCGCCTGGACCGCCACGCGGACGTGCAGGACAAGATCGACCTGGACCGGACGCTGGCCTGCCGGGTCACCGACCTGGGCACCGCGTTCCACGGCCGGCTCTCCGGCGGCCGACTGGTCGACCTCTCCGACGGCGACGACCCGAAGGCCAAGATCGCGCTGAGCGCCGGCAGTGACGACCTGATCGCCCTCGTGCACGGGCAGCTCGACATCACCAAGGCGCTGGCCGCCCGTCGGGTGTCCATCAAGGCCAACCCGCTCGACCTGATGAAGCTCCGCAAACTGCTCTGAGCCCGGTCGGCTTCGGCCGACTCCGGCCGGTGCGTCAGGCCGACGGGCCGAGCGCCGCCAGCGCCGCGGCCGCCTCCGGCGACAGCGCCCGCACCGCCGGGCCCGCCGGGGCCGCCCACGCGACCGCGCAGAGCGCGGCCAGGGCGTCCAGCGGGCGGCCGGCGCCGTCGAGCGCCAGGCCGCCATCGGTCACCGTCACCGACCAGCCCCGGCCGTCGGGCGCGCCGGGCAGCCGGACCACCGCCGCCGGGTCGAAGAGCCCGGCCAGGTCCATGGCGACGTACGTCGGCCGGCGCGCCTCGGGGGCGGCCAGCAGCTCGGGTACGCCGCTGACGCCGGTGAGCACCAGCAGGCTGTCCAGACCGGCGCGACGGGCGCCCTCGATGTCGGTGTCCAGCCGGTCGCCGACGACCAGGGTCCGCCCGGTGCCCGCCCGACGGGCGGCGGTGGCGAACAGCGCCGGCTCCGGCTTGCCGACCACCACGTCCGGATCCCGCTCCAGGGCGGTCCGCAGCACGGCCACCAGCGACCCGTTGCCGGGCAGCGGGCCCCGGTCGCTGGGCAGCGTGCGGTCGGTGTTGGTGGCGTACCAGGGGGCGCCGGCGCGGACCGCCAGCGATGCCTCGGCCAGGTCCACCCAGCCGACCTGCGGGCCGTAACCCTGGGCCACGGCGGCCGGCTTTTCCTCCGCCAGGGACACCGGGCGCAGGCCGACGGCACGGATCTCGGCGCGCAGCGCCTCGGCGCCCACCACCAGCACCGGCGCGCCGGCGGGAAGCCGGTCGCGCAGCAGCTCGGCGGTGGCGGCGGCCGAGGTGAGCACCTCCTCCGGCCGGGCCGGGACGCCCATGCCGGTGAGCAGGTCGGCCACCTCACTCGAGCGGCGCGAGGCGTTGTTGGTGGCGTACGCCACCGCTCGGCCGTCCGCGTGCAGCCGGCCGACCGCCTCGACGGCACCGGGGATCGGCCGGTCGATCAGGTAGATCACCCCGTCAAGGTCGAAGACGACCAGGGTGTACCCGTCGACCAGCCGTTCCCCGGCGTCCGCGGTCATCGCTGGTCCGGCTCCGACCCGCGGGCCGGCTCGCCGCCGGTCGCGCCGGCTGCCGGGTCGCTCTCACCGGACCGGACCTGGTCGGCGACCACGCGCGCCTCGCCGTCGGTCAGCTCGTCCTCGGCCAGGTCGTCGCCCTCGCCGTACCGGGCATCGCCGCCACGGTCCCGGTCGTCGCCCTCGTCGTCGAGGTCGTCGTCCTCGTCGTCCTCGTCGTCGTAGCGGGCGTCGCCGTCGAGGTCGTCGTCCTCGTCGTCGTCCTCGTCGTCGTCCTCGTCGTCCGTGTCCTCGTCCGGCTCGCTGTCACCGCCGGTGAGGTCGGCGTTCGGACGGGCCGGCACGGCACCCGGGGCGCCCGGGCCGGCGGCGAACTCCTCGACCGGGGACTCCTCGTCCTCCTCGTCGCCCTCGATCACCACGCCGTCGAGCTCGAGCAGCCGCTCCGCCGCGTCGGTCTCCCCCTCGGAGTCCAGGTCGGCGGCCCGGGAGAACCACTCCCGCGCCTCCTCGCGCCGGCCCACCGCGAGCAGCGCGTCGGCGTACGCGTAGCGCAGTCGCGCGGCCCAGGGCTCGGACGAGTCGGCGGTCAGCTCGGGGACCTGGAGCATCGCCACGGCCGCGTCCTTCTGGCCGAGGTCGCCCCGCGCCCCGGCGGCGACGATCAACAGCTCGATCGCGACGGCCTGGTCGAGCTTCTCCCGGTCGGCGCCCCGGAACAGGTCGATCGCCCGCTCCGGACGCCCCAGGGCCCGCTCGCAGTCGGCCAGCACCGCCAGGTGGCTCTGCAGACCGGTCATCCGGTGGTACGTGCGCAGCTCGGCGATGGCCGTCTGCCACTCCCCCGCGTGGTACGCGGCCAGCCCGACCGCCTCCCGCACCGCGGAGATCCGCGAGGCGAGCCGACGGGCGGCGAGGGCGTGCGCCAGCGCCTCCGCAGAGTCCTCGTCGATCAGCTGGCCGGTGGCGACCAGGTGCCGTGCGACGGTCTCCGCCACCGGCTTGGCCAGCGACAGCAGCTCGGCCCGGACGGTCGAGTCGAGGTCGGTCGCGACGATCTCGTCCGGCAGCGCCGGCCCGGTGACCCGCTCGCCGCCCTCGGCCCGGTCCCGACGGTCGTCCCGCCGGTCCTGCGGGCCGGCGCCGTAGCCGCCCTGCCGCGCCCGGTCGTCCCGGCCCGGCCGGTCACCGTAGCCCCGCCGCTCGCCGTCCCGCTCGGTACGCGGGCCGCCGCGGTAACCGCCCTCGCGGTCGTCCCGGCGGAAGCCGCCCTCGCGACGCTCGCCGCCCCGGAAGCCGCCCTCGCGCGGCGCCCCGCCCTCACGACGGTCACCGCCACGGAAACCACCCTCACGGCGCTCTCCACCGGCGAACCCGCCCTCGCGACGGTCGCCACCACGGAAACCGCCCTCGCGGTCGTCCCGGCGGAAGCCGCCCTCGCGGCGCTCGCCGCCACGGAAGCCGCCCTCACGCGGCGCACCTCCCTCACGACGGAAACCACCCTCGCGACGGTCGCCGCCACGGAAACCCTCACGCGGCGCACCGCCTTCACGACGGTCGCCACCGCGGAAACCGCCCTCGCGACGCTCGCCGCCGGCAAAGCCACCTTCACGACGGTCGCCGCCACGGAAGCCGCCCTCACGCGGCGCACCGCCCTCACGGCGCTCGCCACCGCGGAAACCGCCCTCACGACGCTCGCCGCCGGCAAAGCCACCTTCACGACGGTCGCCGCCACGGAAGCCGCCCTCACGCGGCGCACCGCCCTCACGGCGCTCGCCGCCACGGAAACCGCCCTCACGACGGTCACCGCCACGGAAGCCGCCCTCACGGCGCTCGCCGCCACGGAAGCCGCCCTCACGCGGCGCACCGCCCTCACGGCGCTCGCCGCCGCGGAAGCCGCCTTCGCGCGGCGCGCCGCCCTCACGGCGCTCGCCACCGCGGAAACCGCCTTCACGGCGCTCGCCGCCACGGAAGCCGCCCTCACGGGGCGCACCGCCTTCACGACGGTCACCACCGTGGAAGCCACCCTCGCGGCGCTCGCCGCCGCCAAAGCCACCTTCACGACGGTCACCGCCGCGGAAACCGCCTTCACGGCGCTCGCCGCCACGGAAACCGCCTTCGCGCGGCGCGCCGCCCTCACGACGGTCGCCGCCGCGGAAGCCTCCCTCGCGCGGCGCCTCGCCGTCCCGGCGGAAGCCGCCCTCGCGGCGCTCCCCGCCGCGGAAACCACCGTCACGGCGGTCGCCGCCACGGTAGCCACCCTCGCGGTTGTCGCCACCGCGGAATCCGCCCTCGCGGCGGTCGCCGCCGGCGAAGCCACCCTCGCGGGAACCGGAACGGAAGCCACCGCCCCGACGGTCGCCACCACGGAATCCGCCCTCGCGGTCGTCGCGCCGGAAGCCCTCGCGGCGCTCGCCGCCCCGGAAACCGCCCTCGCGGGGCGCGTCACCGTCCCGCCGGAAGCCGCCCTCGCGCGGCCCCGAACTGAAGCCACCCTCGCGGCGGGCGCCGCCACGGTAGCCACCCTCGCGGTTGTCGCCACCGCGGAATCCGCCCTCGCGTCGCTCGCCACCGGAACCGCTGCGCGGTCCGCCCGAGCGGTCGTCGCGGTTACCCCGGTACGGGGGACGGTCGTCGCGGCGAGCGTCACCGCGCCCCTGCTCGCGGTCGGCGCGGTCCTCGTAACGACGGGGGCGATCGCCGCCCTGCGGTCCTGAACTCACAGGTACATCCTTCCTGATTGCGTCCCCCAGGGACGCTAACGCAGTCGAGGGCCGACCCGGATGGGGCGGCCCTCGACTGGAAGATTGTCCGGCGGTGTCCTACTCTCCCACACCCTCCCGAGTGCAGTACCATCGGCGCTGGAGGGCTTAGCTTCCGGGTTCGGAATGTTACCGGGCGTTTCCCCTCCGCCATGACCGCCGTAACTCTATCGACATGTCAAACAACCAACCAACCAGCGATGCTGGGGTGTTGTTCGTTTGTCGGGAGTTGCACAGTGGACGCGTAGCAGCTTGGTAGTCAAGTCCTCGGCCTATTAGTACCGGTCAACTGAACCCGTTACCGGGCTTACATTTCCGGCCTATCAACCCAGTCGTCTAGCTGGGGGCCTTACCCCACAAAGTGGGTGGGATACCTCATCTTGAAGCGAGCTTCCCGCTTAGATGCTTTCAGCGGTTATCCCTTCCGAACGTAGCTAACCAGCCGTGCCCCTGGCGGGACAACTGGCACACCAGAGGTTCGTCCGTCCCGGTCCTCTCGTACTAGGGACAGCCCTTCTCAAGTATCCTACGCGCACGGCGGATAGGGACCGAACTGTCTCACGACGTTCTAAACCCAGCTCGCGTACCGCTTTAATGGGCGAACAGCCCAACCCTTGGGACCTGCTACAGCCCCAGGATGCGACGAGCCGACATCGAGGTGCCAAACCATCCCGTCGATATGGACTCTTGGGGAAGATCAGCCTGTTATCCCCGGGGTACCTTTTATCCGTTGAGCGACACCGCTTCCACATGCCAGTGCCGGATCACTAGTCCCGACTTTCGTCCCTGCTCGACCTGTCAGTCTCACAGTCAAGCTCCCTTGTGCACTTGCACTCAACACCTGATTGCCAACCAGGCTGAGGGAACCTTTGGGCGCCTCCGTTACCCTTTAGGAGGCAACCGCCCCAGTTAAACTACCCACCAGACACTGTCCCTGAACCGGATAACGGTCCGAAGTTAGATACCCAAATCAACCAGAGTGGTATTTCAAGATTGCCTCCACCCATACTGGCGTATGAGCTTCACCGGCTCCCACCTATCCTACACAAGCTAATTCAGATACCAATGTCAAGCTATAGTAAAGGTCCCGGGGTCTTTCCGTCCTGCCGCGCGTAACGAGCATCTTTACTCGTAATGCAATTTCGCCGGGCCTGTGGTTGAGACAGTGGGGAAGTCGTTACGCCATTCGTGCAGGTCGGAACTTACCCGACAAGGAATTTCGCTACCTTAGGATGGTTATAGTTACCACCGCCGTTTACTGGCGCTTAAGTTCTCCGCTTCGCCCCGAAGAGCTAACAGGTCCCCTTAACGTTCCAGCACCGGGCAGGCGTCAGTCCATATACATCGAATTACTTCTTCGCATGGACCTGTGTTTTTAGTAAACAGTCGCTTCCCCCTGCTCTCTGCGGCCATACCACGCTCCAGGAGCAAGTCCCTTCACGCGTCCGGCCCCCCTTCTCCCTAAGTTACGGGGGCAATTTGCCGAGTTCCTTAACCACAGTTCGCCCGATCGCCTCGGTATTCTCTACCTGACCACCTGTGTCGGTTTGGGGTACGGGCCGCTAAGAACTCGCTAGAGGCTTTTCTCGGCAGCATAGGATCACTGACTTCACCTGAATCGGCTCGGCATCACGTCTCAGCCTATGTGCACCACGGATTTGCCTATGGTGCGGCCTACACGCTTACCCCGGCACAACCACCGGCCGGGCTCAGCTACCTTCCTGCGTCACCCCATCGCTTGACTACTACCCGTCAGGTTCCCACGCTCACCGCGTTTGGTCCGAAGACCGCCCACAGCTCGGGTGGTTAGCACAACGAGGTTCGTCAGGGTCGCTCTTTCGCGGGTACGGGAATATCAACCCGTTGTCCATCGACTACGCCTCTCGGCCTCGCCTTAGGTCCCGACTCACCCAGGGCGGATTAGCCTGGCCCTGGAACCCTTGGTCATCCGGCGGAAGGGTTTCTCACCCTTCTTTCGCTACTCATGCCTGCATTCTCACTCGTGCCGCGTCCACAACTGGGTCACCCCGTTGCTTCACCCCCGGCACGACGCTCCCCTACCCATCCACACACCTGCACAAGGAATCAAGTCCAAGCGAGGTTGAAATGTGAATGCCACAGCTTCGGCGGTGTGCTTGAGCCCCGCTACATTGTCGGCGCGGAACCACTTGACCAGTGAGCTATTACGCACTCTTTAAAGGGTGGCTGCTTCTAAGCCAACCTCCTGGTTGTCTATGCGACTCCACATCCTTTTCCACTTAGCACACGCTTAGGGGCCTTAGCTGGTGATCTGGGCTGTTTCCCTCTCGACTACGAAGCTTATCCCCCGCAGTCTCACTGCCGCGCTCTCACTTACCGGCATTCGGAGTTTGGCTGATTTCGGTAAGCTTGTGGGCCCCCTAGACCATCCAGTGCTCTACCTCCGGCAAGAAACACGCGACGCTGCACCTAAATGCATTTCGGGGAGAACCAGCTATCACGGAGTTTGATTGGCCTTTCACCCCTAACCACAGGTCATCCCCCAACTTTTCAACGTTGGTGGGTTCGGCCCTCCACGCGGTCTTACCCGCGCTTCAGCCTGCCCATGGCTAGATCACTCCGCTTCGGGTCTAGGACACGCGACTGAATCGCCCTATTCAGACTCGCTTTCGCTACGGCTCCCCCACACGGGTTAACCTCGCCACGTGCCACTAACTCGCAGGCTCATTCTTCAAAAGGCACGCCGTCACCCCGCAAGGCTCCGACGGATTGTAGGCGAACGGTTTCAGGTACTATTTCACTCCCCTCCCGGGGTACTTTTCACCATTCCCTCACGGTACTTGTCCGCTATCGGTCACCAGGAAGTATTTAGGCTTACCAGGTGGTCCTGGCAGATTCACGGCAGATTTCAGGGGTCCGCCGCTACTCGGGAACACCCACAGAAGGTCAGCAACTTTCACCTACCGGACTTTCACCGTCTACGGTCAGCCATTCCAGACTGTTCGACTAGCCACTGACTTGGTAACTTCTCCAACAGTTGTCAGCCTGTTGAGCAGGGTCCCACAACCCCGACCACGCAACCCCTGACAGGTATCACACGCAGCCGGTTTAGCCTCAATCCGCTTTCGCTCGCCACTACTCACGGAATCACTATTTGTTTTCTCTTCCTGCGGGTACTGAGATGTTTCACTTCCCCGCGTTCCCTCCATACACCCTATGTGTTCAGGTGCAGGTGACACCACATGACTGGTGCCGGGTTTCCCCATTCGGACACCCTGGGATCACAGCTTGGTTGACAGCTCCCCCAGGCCTATCGCGGCCTCCCACGTCCTTCATCGGCTCCTGGTGCCAAGGCATCCACCGTTCGCCCTTGACAACTTGACCACAAAGATGCTCGCGTCCACTGTGCAATTCTCAACAAACGACCAACCCACAACCCGATCCGCCCCACACCAAACCCGACGATCCGCCGGCGGTATGCGAGGCCAGGCCATGCCTGGCAGCCCGCGAAGCTCACGCTCCGCTCAAGGCTCCGAAAGAAACAACCACCGGTTGTTCTTTCAGGACCCAACAGGGTGCTTTACGCCAAACCCCAGCCGCATCACTTCCGCCGTTCCTGCACCCCGAAGGGCGTGTACTAGACATCCGAGACCGTTGCCGGCATCTGACTAACCAGTGTCTCCGCCATTGAGCACCCCGCCACCACATTCGGATGGCGCGGGCTCCTTGCACCCTTTCGGGTGAAGGTGCTCCTTAGAAAGGAGGTGATCCAGCCGCACCTTCCGGTACGGCTACCTTGTTACGACTTCGTCCCAATCGCCAGCCCCACCTTCGACGGCTCCCTCCCACAAGGGGTTGGGCCACCGGCTTCGGGTGTTGCCGACTTTCGTGACGTGACGGGCGGTGTGTACAAGGCCCGGGAACGTATTCACCGCAGCGTTGCTGATCTGCGATTACTAGCGACTCCGACTTCACGGGGTCGAGTTGCAGACCCCGATCCGAACTGAGACCGGCTTTTTGGGATTCGCTCCACCTCACGGTATCGCAGCCCATTGTACCGGCCATTGTAGCATGCGTGAAGCCCTGGACATAAGGGGCATGATGACTTGACGTCATCCCCACCTTCCTCCGAGTTGACCCCGGCAGTCTTCGATGAGTCCCCGCCATAACGCGCTGGCAACATCGAACGAGGGTTGCGCTCGTTGCGGGACTTAACCCAACATCTCACGACACGAGCTGACGACAGCCATGCACCACCTGTGACCGCCCCCGAAGGACCCGACATCTCTGCCGGTTTTGCGGCCATGTCAAACCCAGGTAAGGTTCTTCGCGTTGCATCGAATTAATCCGCATGCTCCGCCGCTTGTGCGGGCCCCCGTCAATTCCTTTGAGTTTTAGCCTTGCGGCCGTACTCCCCAGGCGGGGCGCTTAATGCGTTAGCTGCGGCACAGGGAACCGGAGAGGCCCCCCACACCTAGCGCCCAACGTTTACAGCGTGGACTACCAGGGTATCTAATCCTGTTCGCTCCCCACGCTTTCGCTCCTCAGCGTCAGTATCGGCCCAGAGACCCGCCTTCGCCACCGGTGTTCCTCCTGATATCTGCGCATTTCACCGCTACACCAGGAATTCCAGTCTCCCCTACCGAACTCTAGCCTGCCCGTATCGACTGCAGGCCCGCAGTTGAGCTGCGGGTTTTCACAGTCGACGCGACAAGCCGCCTACGAGCTCTTTACGCCCAATAAATCCGGACAACGCTCGCGCCCTACGTCTTACCGCGGCTGCTGGCACGTAGTTGGCCGGCGCTTCTTCTGCAGGTACCGTCACTTACGCTTCGTCCCTGCTGAAAGAGGTTTACAACCCGAAGGCCGTCATCCCTCACGCGGCGTCGCTGCATCAGGCTTCCGCCCATTGTGCAATATTCCCCACTGCTGCCTCCCGTAGGAGTCTGGGCCGTGTCTCAGTCCCAGTGTGGCCGGTCGCCCTCTCAGGCCGGCTACCCGTCGTCGCCTTGGTAGGCCATCACCCCACCAACAAGCTGATAGGCCGCGAGCCCATCCCAGGCCGAAAAACTTTCCACCCAGCCTCATGCGAGGCCAGGTTCTATTCGGTATTAGCCCCGGTTTCCCGGGGTTATCCCAAAGCCTAGGGCAGGTTGCTCACGTGTTACTCACCCGTTCGCCGCTCGAGTACCCCGAAGGGCCTTTCCGCTCGACTTGCATGTGTTAAGCACGCCGCCAGCGTTCGTCCTGAGCCAGGATCAAACTCTCCAACAAAAACTTGTTGAAAAACTGTCCCGACAACAAAAAGTGTTGCCAAAGGAATCCCAACCAGCAAACCCTCCCGAAGAAGGATTGCCAGTCCGGGGTATAAATCAATTTGGCACTGGCTTATCAAGCACCCTGTTGAGTTCTCAAAGAACAACCACACACCGCCCGGAAACCCCACCCAGTGGAGCCCCCAACCCGGGGCATTTCGTTCGTCGCACCCGCCGCTCCCGCGCCGGGCACTTTTACTACGTTACCCGGTGGTTTTCGCCGTGTCAAACCGGTGTTTCGCGGTTTGTCATAACGCCAACCCCTTTGCCGGGCACCACTATTCGACCGGCTCGCGCCGGGCGCTTCGTGGGTTTCGACAGGACGGCCGCTGCGGTCTCCCGCAAGCTCGCCCGTTTCCCTGCCGGCCGATAACCTTACCCGGTCGGTTCCGCCTCACCAAATCCGCCTCGCGGCGAATCCGGGGCACCGCCCGGCCCAGGGTCCGATGACAACCATCTGACCCTGGGGGTCATTCCCGCGCTCCGGCCTCCAGGTCTTTCGCCTGTTTCGTCCGTTCCGCGCTGGCAGAGAGAAAGCTACGCGCCCAGCGGATTGATCGTCAAATCCGCCGGGCGCGTCCCGCGTCACACTCTCGACGTACGACTATCTGCGCAGCTCAACCCCGGCGAAGGAACGCTTGCCGCGGCGCAGCACCAGGTACCGACCGTGCAGCAGGTCCGCCAAGGCGACGGTGGCGTCCACCTCGGAGATCCGGGTGTTGTTGACGTAGGCGCCGCCCTCGGCGATCACCCGCCGGGCCTCCTTCATGCTGGGCACCAGCCCGGACTCCTTGAGTAGACCGGCCACGTCCGGCAGCTCGGTGACGTGCACCAGGCCGGCCTCGGTCAGCGCGGCCCGCAGCGTCTCGGGGGAGAGCTGGTCCAGCGCCCCCCGTCCGAAGAGCGCCTGGCTGGCGGCGACCGCCTGGGCCATCTCCCGTTCGCCGTGCACCAGGGTGGTCAGCTCCTCGGCGAGGGCCCGCTGGGCAAGCCGGGCCTGGGGACGCTCGGCCGTCGCCTTCTCCAGTTCCTCCAGCTCCTCCCTGGAGCGGAAGCTGAAGTAGCGCAGGTAGCGGACGACGTCGCGGTCGTCGGCGTTGAGCCAGAACTGGTAGAAGGCGTACGGGCTGGTCATCTCCGGGTCGAGCCAGACGGCGCCGCCCTCGGTCTTGCCGAACTTGGTGCCGTCCGACTTGGTGACCAGCGGCGTGGTGAACGCCTGCACCGGTCCCGCGCCGCGGCGGCGGATGTAGTCGACGCCGGCGGTGATGTTGCCCCACTGGTCGGAGCCGCCGTACTGGAGCTGGCAGCCGTACCGGCGATGCAGCTCGAAGAAGTCGTGGGCCTGCAGGAGCTGGTAGCTGAACTCGGTGAAGCTGATGCCGGTCTCCAGCCGCGCCTTGACCACCTCGCGGGCCAGCATCTTGTTCACCGGGAAGTGCTTGCCCACGTCGCGCAGGAACTCGACCACCGACATCTCGCCGGTCCAGTCCAGGTTGTTGACCAGCCGGGCGGCGTTCTCCCCGGTGTACGAGACGAACGGCGCGAGCTGGTCGTGGATCCGCCGCACCCAGCCCTCGACCACCTCGGGCGGGTTGAGGGTCCGCTCGGCGCTCTCCTTCGGGTCGCCGATCTGCCCGGTGGCGCCGCCGACCAGCAGCAGCGGCCGGTGCCCGGCGAGCTGCAACCGGCGGGCCGTGATGACCTGCATGAGGTGGCCGACATGCAGGCTCGGGGCCGTCGGGTCGAAGCCCACATAGAAGGTGGCGCTCCCGCCGTCGAGCAGCTCGCGCAGCTCGTCGAGGCCGGTCGAATCCTGGATCAGGCCCCGCCACCGCAGGTCCTCGGTCAGGGAGTCCCGCCCGTGCGGGAGGTTGCTGTCGGTCACGGTCACCGATTCTCCCCCATCACATCCCTCGGGCCGTACCGGGTTTGCCTCTCGGCGGGACGACTAGGCTGGCGGCTCGGTTACGAGGCGAGGAGGAGCTGCGGTGGAGATGCCGGACCTGACCGGGGGCTTCGTGGCCCTGCTGGGGTTGAAGTTCGACGAGGTCAGCGGCGAGAAGGTGGTCATCCGCTGGGAGGTGCGCCCGGAGCTGCACCAGCCGTTCGGGATCCAGCACGGCGGGGTCTACTGCTCGGTGGTCGAGACGGCGGCCAGCATCGGCGGCTCGCTCTGGCTGGGCGACAAGGGCCAGGTGGTCGGGGTGTCCAACCAGACCGACTTCCTGCGGGCGGTCCGCGAGGGTGAGCTGACGGCGGTGGGCACGCCGGTGCACCGAGGCCGCAGCCAGCAGCTCTGGCAGGTGGAGATCACCGACGACGACGGGCGACTGGTGTCCCGCGGCCAGGTGCGCCTGCAGAACCTCACCGCCCGCTGACCGCCGCCGGTCCGCTCCACCAGGGGCGGCTCCCGCCCGGCCGACGCGCTGCCCGATTCGACCTGAAATGAGCGGCTGGCGCGGATATCGTCGCGTCGATGACACCACCCGCTACCCCGCCGAAGTGAGGAAGCTCCTCGCCGCCACCCTCGGCGTGCTCTCCGCCATCGGCGGCTTCGTCGACATCGGCGACCTGGTGGCGGCGAGCCAGGCCGGCGCCCGCTTCGGCATGGCGCACGCCTGGGTGCTGCTCGTCGGAGTGCTCGGCATCTGCGCGTACGCCGAAATGACCGGACGGATCGCGGCGGTGAGCGGCCGGGCGGTGTTCGACCTGGTCCGGGAGCGGCTGGGGCCGCGGGTGGCGTTGCTCAACCTGGTCGCGTCCTACCTCGTCACGGTGGTCACCCTGGCGGCGGAGCTCGGCGGGGTGGCGCTGGCGGTGCAGCTGGCCACCGGGGTCAGCTACCTGCTGTGGGTGCCGGTGGCCGCGTTCGCCGTCTGGCTGGTGCTGTGGCGGATGCGCTTCGAGCTGATGGAACGGGTCTTCGGGCTCGCCGGGATGGCCCTGCTGGTCTTCGCGGTGGCGTTGTTCGCCCTGCCCACCGACTGGGGGCGGCTCGGCCACCAGGCGGTGCACCTCAGCGCCGCCGGGCAGGGCTCGAGCGCCTACTGGTTCATCGCGGTGGCGCTCTTCGCCTCCACCGTCAGCCCGTACGAGGTCTTCTTCTTCTCCTCGGGCGGGGTGGAGGAGCGGTGGAGCGCCGCCGACCTGGCCCACGCCCGCTCGAACGTGCTCATCGGCTTCCCGGTCGGCGGGTTCCTCGCCCTGTCGCTGATCGCCACCGCGGCGGTGGTCTACCACCCCGGCGGGGCGTCGCTGGACACCCTCGACCAGGTGGCGCACCCGGTGGTGCTGGCGTTCGGCGGGATCGGGCTGGCGGTGGCCGTGCTGGCGTTCTTCGCGGTGACCTTCGGCGCCGCGCTGGAGACCGGCCTGTCGGCCGCGTACGCGGCGTCGCAGTACTTCGGCTGGCAGTGGGGCAAGCGGGTCAGCCCGCGCGAGGCGGCCCGGTTCCACAGCGTGCTGCTGGTCAGCGTGCTGCTCGGGGTGCTGCTGCTGCTGACCACGATCGACCCGGTCCGGCTCACCGAGTACATGCTGGTGCTCAGCGCGGTGGTGCTGCCGCTGACGTACCTGCCGATCCTGGTGGTGGCGAACGACCGGAACTACCTGGGCGACCGGGTGAACGGCCGCTGGAACAATCTGCTCGGCGCGCTGTTCCTGCTGCTCATCGTCGTCGCGTCGGTGGCGGCGATCCCGTTGGCGATCATCACGAGGATGGGACAGTGAGGGTCCAGCTCGCCAAGCAACTGCTCGACCGGCAGATCGTCGACCGGGACGGCCGGCTGTTCGGCCGGGTCGACGACATCGCGTTCGCCGTGGACGACGAGGGGTTCACGTACGTGGACTGCCTGCTCACCGGGCAGGGGGCGCTCGGGCAGCGGATGGGCGGCCGGGTCGGGCGGATCCTGGTCGGGTTCGCCGACCGGTTCGTCGACGATCCGCCGGTGCGGCCGGTACGGATCCCGGTCGCCCTGATCGACCGGGTGGACAGCGCCGTACGGCTGCGCGTCCGGGCGGCCGACCTGCCACCGCCACCGGTCGAGGGCTGGTTGCGCCGGCACGTCATCGACCGGATCCCGGGAGCGAACCGTGCGAGCGGGTGAGCTGCTCGGGAGGACCGTGTACGACCTGCACGGGCGGCGGCTCGGGCGGGTGGTGGACGTGGTGGTCCGGGGTGGCCTCCCACCCGACCGGCTACGGCTGACCGACGTGATCGTCGCCGGTCACTGGTGGACGCGGGTCACCAGCCGCCTGATCGGCCCAGAGCTGCACCCGTCGGGGCCGTGGCTGCTCCGGGTGGTCGCCCGGGTGCTCGGTCGGAGCACCCACCAGTTCCCCGCCGACCAGGTGCGGCTCTCCCCGCCGGTGTCCGGCTTTCCGTTCGGCCCGCCCGACGGCACGGACTGACCGGTCGGCCCGGGCCGGCGGTGCGGGCCGGCGCGACGGTCAGCTCCGGGCCTCGTCCAGCAGCGGGGCGTCGGCGTCGGTCGCCGCGTCGGCGTGGCGGCGGACCCGGACCTCGGTGATGGCCCGGTGGTCGATGTCGGCCACCACCAGCTCCCAGCCGTCGACGGTGACGCTCTCCCCCGAGACGGTGGGGATGTGCCCGAGGCAGGTCAGCACCAGCCCGGCGATGGTGGTGTAGTCGCCGGGCGGCCGGCCGGGCAGCGCCACGCCCAGGTCGGCCAGGTCGTGCACCGGGAAGGTGCCGGGCAGCACCAGTGTGCCGTCGTCCTCAGTGCGGACGGAGCTGAGGTCGCGGTCGGTCTCGTCGTAGATCTCGCCGACGATCTCCTCGAGGATGTCCTCCAGGGTGACGATCCCGTCGACCGCGCCGCGCTCGTCCACCACCAGGGCGATGTGCTGCCGTTCGGCCTTGAACTGGCGCAGCGCGTCGACCACCGGCAGCGAGTCGGGCAGCAGCATCGGCGGTCGGGCGCACTCGTCGACCGGCCGGTCGTCCGGCACGCCGACCAGGTCGCGCAGGTGGATCACGCCGACCGCGTCGTCCAGGCCGCCGTGCCGGACCACCGGGGCCCGGGAGTGGCCGGTCGCGGCCAGCACCAGCCGGGCGGCCTCCGCGGTGGTCCCGCTGTCGAGCGTGAAGACCTGGAGCCGGGGTACGAGCACCGCCCGCAGCTGCCGGTCGGCGATCTCCACCGCGCCGGCGATGATCGTCCGCTGTTCCTTGGTGAAGCCGTGGTTGCCGGCGACGATGTCGCGCAGCTCGTCCGGGCCGATCTCCTCGGGCTGGTGCCGGGGGTTCAGCCCGAAGAGGCGTACCACCAGGTCGCTGGTGGCGCCGAGGGCCCAGACGGCCGGCCGGGTGAAGGTGGCCAGCAGGTCGAGCGGCCTCGCCACGACCAGCGCCCACCGCTCGGCGGACTGCATGGCGATCCGCTTCGGGGCCAGCTCGCCGAAGACCAGGGTGACGAAGGTCAGGGCCAGGGTGACGGCCACGATGGCGACCGTCTCGGCCGCGTCGCCGAACACCCCGAGCAGCGGTACGAGCGGCTTGGCCAGGGAGACCGCCGCGGCGGCCGAGGCGAGGAAACCGGCGAGGGTGATGCCGATCTGAATGGTGGCCAGGAACCGGTTCGGATCCTTGGCCAGCCGGGCCAGGGTCCGGCCGGCGCGGCTGGTCCGCTCGAGCCGCTGGAGCTGGCTGTCCCGCAGCGAGACCAGCGCCATCTCGCTGCCTGCGAAGGCCGCGTTGACGATGACCAGGACTCCGACCAGGGCCAGTTGGCTCCAGTAGCTCTGCACGCCCGGTTCTCTCCCTCACCGCGACCAGCGCCGGCCTCCCCGGCCGACGCCGCCGGCCGGGGACCCGGTCGGCGTAGGCCCCACTGTGCCCAGCGGCGGGGTGGCTGAATCCTCCCGGTGGCGGCGGGCGGTCAGGCCGGTCCGGGCAGGTCGAGGACGTACGCGTCCCCCTCGGGACGGAAGCCGAGCCGGTGGTAGTAGGGGGCGACCATGCCGGGCGGGCTGACCACCCGGCGGAACCCGCGATCGGTGAAGAGGCTGCTGCGCCGGTAGACGAACTCGCCCGGGGTGAAGTCGCGGAACGGTGGGGTGACGTAGTCCAGGTCGATCTGGGCGACCCCGCCGGCCTCGGCGTGCGACACCACCACGCCGACCACCTCGTCGGCGCGGACCACCAGGAAGGCGGAGCGTCGCCGGTCCTCGGGGTCCCACTGGAAGTCCGGGTTGAACCGGGCGATGTCGGCGGCGTGCACCCGCAGCGTGTGGGCCAGGAACGCGTCGCCGGTGCCCACCTCGACCACCTGGTACGTCTGCTCGTCGTGCCGGGTGGCGAGCATCTTCCGCAGGTACCAGACGTTGATCACGGCCAGCACCACGTTGAGGCCGACCATCGGCCAGACGTGCACCGCCGCGTTGTAGCCGATCAGGATGAGGCAGCCGAGCAGGTTCAGCGCGCGCAGCCGCAGGATGCGCGTCTGCAGCAGGGACCAGACCAGCAGCGCGGAGCCGGCCCAGCCGACGAGTTCCAGCCAGTTCACCCCGGGGAGACTAGTGGTCGCCCAGGTCAGCGCCGTCGGCGGGCAGCTCCAGCACCCATTCCTCGACCTCGGCGCCGCGGCCGTTGGCGTACCCGGAGTCCTCGCCGACGACGACGAAGCCGCACTTGCGCAGCACGGCGAGGGAGGCGCGGTTGTCCTTGGCGACGCGGGCGTGCACCGGGCGTCGCGGCAGGTCGCGCAGCAGCGCGGCCACCGCGGCGGTGGCGTGGCCCCGGCCCCACCGGCGCGGGTCGATCCAGTAGCTGACCTCGGTGCGCTCGTCGACCGGGAAGGCCGCCACGTGCCCGACCACCTCCCCGTCGACCACCACGGTGCGGGTGACGATGCGCGGGTCGGCGCGGATGCGCGCCCAGTGCGCGTCGAACGCCGCCCGGTCGGCCGGGTCGGCGGGGCCGAAGGCGGCCATCCAGTTGGCCTGCGGATCCTGCTGGTGGGCGAAGAACTCGGGCAGGTCGGCGTCGCGTACCGGGCGGAGGCGCACGTCTGAGGTCACCCGCCGGAGGATACGCAGGCCCACCGACGCACTCGGGACCACCGGCCCGCTGACCGGCGGCGGCCCGCCCTGCCGGACCGCGCACCAGCCGGGCGGCGGTCACCTGGCTGGTGGACCGCGCCCGGGAACCGGCGCGACGCGCCCGGGTAGCGGCGGAGGATCGTCGCATGAACAGGATGCGTCACCGCCGGCCCCGCCCGGCGATCCCGGTGCGGGTCCGCGGTGCCTCGGTCACGGGCCCGAAGGTGGCCGGCCCGCGGGCGCTGGGCCCCACGGCGGCCGGCCCGCTGGCGCTCGCCGCTGCCGCGCTCGGGGCGGTGGCGGTGGGCACGCTGGCGATCGGACGGCTGGCCGTGCGCCGAGCGGTGATCCGCGAGCTGCGGATCGGCCGGCTGGAGGTGGACGAGCTGATCGTCCACCGGCACTCGGCAGGTCAGCCGGTCGGCGGCAGCGCCGCCGGGTAGCCGTAGAGGTCGAGCAGGCGTACCCGGGACGCCTGCGGCCGATCCACCACCACACGCATGAACGGTGGGAGGTGAGCTGGCGGCCGAGCGCGTCGTCGGTGTCCATCAGGCGACGTACTCCGTCGGCGGTGAACTCGACGGCCGTGCTGCGCTGGGTGGCCACCGCCCCGAACTGCCAGCGGTACGGCGGGAAGAGCCACGACCCGCCGAGCACCCCGCCCGCGCCGATCGTCTCGATCCCCACATCACCGCGCCCCGGCACCAGGAAGTCGAGCGCCACCTGCACCCCACGGCCCGGGACCAACGGCCCGGCGGCCGGGTCCTGTGCCCCTGACGGCGGCGGTTCCGTGGTAGCAGGCTGAAGGCAGGACGAAGGAGGACGTGATGACCAACAGATCCGGTGCCCCTGTCGTGGTGGGCGTGGACGGTTCCCCGTCGGCCCTGGACGCGGTCCGGGTGGCCGCCCGGGAAGCGGCGGCCCGGCACCGGCCGCTGCGGGTGGTGCACGCCTTCGTTTGGCCGCTGTACGGCGTCCCGCTCGGCCCGGTTCCCGCAGCCCCGCTCGACGGCGGCCTGCGGCAGGAGGCGGAGAAGCTGGTCGCCGAGGCGGTCGACGAGGCCCGCAAGGTCTCGGCCGAGCTGCAGGTGACCGGCGAGGTGGTGGAGGGCGCGGCGACCCCGGTGCTGCTGCGGGAGAGCCGGGACGCGGCCCTGCTGGCGCTCGGCCACCGCGGCCTCGGCGGCTTCGCCGAGCTGCTGGTCGGGTCGACCGCCGTGCAGCTGTCCGCTCGGGCCGACTGCCCGGTGCTGGTGGTCCGCGGCGAGCCGCGCGCTGACGGCCCGGTCGTGGTCGGGGTGGACGGTTCCCCGCTGTCGACCGAGGCGATCGGTTTCGCCTTCGCCGAGGCCGCGCAGCGCGGCACGTCCCTGGTGGCCGTGCACGCCTGGCTGTACCCTACGCCGGTCGGCCCCGGCGACATCGTGCCGCTGGTGTACGACCCGGAGGCCTTCGCCGCCGAGGAGGGGCGGGTGCTCGCCGAGTCCCTCGCCGGCTGGTCCGAGCGCTACCCGCAGGTACCGGTACGGCAGCGGCTGGTCGCCGCCGCACCGGCCCGGGCGCTGGTGGAGGAGTCGACGGACGCGCAGCTGACCGTGGTCGGCGCGCACGGCCGGGGCGCCTTCCTCGGGCTGCTGCTCGGCTCGGTCAGCCACGCGGTGCTGCACCACGCGCGCAGCCC
The DNA here is from genome assembly GCF_900090285.1 of Micromonospora inositola. Lineage (NCBI taxonomy): Bacteria > Bacillati > Actinomycetota > Actinomycetes > Micromonosporales > Micromonosporaceae > Micromonospora > Micromonospora inositola. The sequence continues at coordinate 5,914,960 of NZ_LT607754.1, forward strand.
ACTGGCCATCGTCCGGCACCACCCGGGCGGCGACCCCGCCTGACCCGCCCGCGCACACCGTCCGCGTCGGCCGCCCCCGGCCGGCGCGGACGACCGTCCGGTCGGGGCGTGGCCGGGGCGGCGCCGGGGCAAATGCGGACGGGCGGCGGTGGGTACGTCGACAATGACCTGATCGACCTCTGGGGGAGCTGATGAACCGACCTGTCGTGGTGGGCATCGACGGATCATCGTCCAGCTTGGTCGCCGCGGAGCACGCGGCGCGGAACGCGGTCCAGCGGTCCCGGCCGCTGCACCTGGTGCACGGCTACCTGCACCCGCTCGGTTACGGCGTGCCGCTCAACCCGTACGACCTCGGGGTGCCGGCGCCGACCGAGGCGGCCCAGAAGATGCTGGAAGAGGTGGCCGCGGAACTCACCGAGCGCCATCCGGGCCTGGGCGTGGAGGTGCGCCAGGTGGCCGGCGGGCCGGGCGCCGCGCTGGTGGAGGAGTCGCGCCGGGCCGAGCTGGTGGTGGTCGGCAGCCGCGGCCACGGCGGGTTCGCCGGCCTGCTGCTGGGCTCGGTCAGCGGCCAGGTCGCCCAGCACGGGCACTGCCCGGTGCTGGTGGTCCGGCCGGCCGACGAGCCGATCCCGGTGGGCGGGCGGGTTGTCGTCGGGGTGGACGGCTCCGAGTCGGCGGCGCTCGCCGTCCGGCAGGCCGCCGACGAGGCGGCACGCCGGGACAGGGCCTTGGTGCTGATGCACGTACGAACCGACGGCCGGCCCGGGGGTCTGCCCGAGGAGGTGGCGGAGTCGGGGGCGGCCGAGCAGGCCGGATCGGCCGAGCTGCTGGCCGGCGTGGCCGGCCGGGTGCGGGCCGACCATCCCGGGCTGACGGTGACCGAGCGCCCGGTCCGGGCCGCCAAGCCGGAACTGGCGCTGATCGAGGCGAGCGGGGAGGCCGAGTTGGTGGTGGTCGGCTCCCGGGGTCGGGGCGGCTTCGCCGGGCTGCTGCTCGGCTCGGTGAGCCAGGCGCTGGTGCAGCACGCCCACTGCCCGGTGCTGGTCGCCCACCCGTACGAGCCCGTCGACTGAGCCCGCGCCCGCCCTGTTGGGGCGAGCGCGGGCACCGGCTCAAGCCGGGTCGCGGCCGGCGAGCAGGTCCTCGAAGCTGGTGGTGAGGGCGAACGGGTCGGCGGGACCGACCGCGGCCGGACGGCGGTCGACCTGGTCGGCGAGTTCGCCGGCGGCGCGCCGGATCCGGGCGCGCAGCGCCCCGTCGGCTCCCTCGCCGGCCCAGTCCTCGGGGGCGGCGAAGACCGCCGTCGGCACGACCTGCGCGCGCAGGTAGGCGAACATCGGCCGGACCGCGTGTTCCAGGGCGAGCGAGTGCCGGGCGGTGCCGCCGGTGGCGCCGATCAGCACCGGCCGGTCGGCCAGCGCCTCCTTGTCCACCACGTCGAAGAAGGACTTGAACAGCCCGTTGTAGGAGGCGTTGAAGATCGGCGTGACGGCGATCAGCCCGTCCGCGCCGGCCATCGCGTCCAGCACGTGCCGCAGTGCCGGCGAGGGAAAGCCGGTGAGCAGGTGGTTCACCACGTCGTGGGCGTGTTCGCGCAGCTCGATCGGGTGGAGCTCAACGTTGGCGCCGCGCCGGTCCAGCTCGTCGCGGGTGGCCGCGGCGAGCTGGTCGGCGAGCAGCCGGGTCGAGGAGGGCCGGCCGAGGCCGGCCGAGACCACGGCCAGGGTGCGCCGGGTCATCGGCCGTTCTCCGCGCCGGTCAGGTCCGCCACCGCGTCGCGGGCCGCGACCAGCGAGGCGTGGGTGGGCGCCTCGGGTACGTGGGCGGGACGCAGCGCGTCGAACTCCTTGCGGAGCACCGGAACGACCTCCTCGCCGAGCAGGTCGAGCTGTTCGAGCACGGTCTTCAGCGGCAGCCCGGCGTGGTCCATCAGGAAGAGCTGGCGCTGGTAGTCGCCGACGTACTCGCGGAAGCCGAGCGTACGGTCGATGACCTGCTGCGGGCTGCCGACGGTGAGCGGGGTCTGGGCGGTGAACTCCTCCAGCGACGGCCCGTGCCCGTAGACCGGGGCGTTGTCGAAGTACGGCCGGAACTCACGGACCGCGTCCTGGGAGTTGCGCCGCATGAACACCTGCCCGCCGAGCCCGACGATGGCCTGCTCCGGGGTGCCGTGGCCGTAGTGGGCGAACCGCTGGCGGTAGAGGCCGACCATCCGCTGGGTGTGCTCCCTGGGCCAGAAGATGTGGTTGGCGAAGAAGCCGTCACCGTAGTAGGCGGCCTGCTCGGCGATCTCCGGGCTGCGGATGGAGCCGTGCCAGACGAACGGCGGCACGCCGTCGAGCGGGCGGGGCGTCGAGGTGAACGACTGCAGCGGGGTGCGGAACTTGCCCTGCCAGTCGACCACGTCCTCGCGCCAGAGCCGGCGCAGCAGGTCGTAGTTCTCGATGGCGAGGGGGATGCCGGTGCGGATGTCCTGGCCGAACCACGGGTAGACCGGTCCGGTGTTGCCGCGCCCCATCATGAGGTCGACCCGGCCGTCGGCCAGGTGCTGGAGCATCGCGTAGTCCTCGGCGATCTTCACCGGGTCGTTGGTGGTGATCAGCGTGGTCGAGGTGGAGAGCAGCAGCCGCTCGGTGCGGGCGGCGATGTGGCCGAGCATGGTGGTCGGCGACGAGGGCACGAACGGCGGGTTGTGGTGCTCGCCGGTGGCGAAGACGTCGAGCCCGACCTCCTCGGCCTTGAGGGCGATGGCCACCATGGCCTTGATCCGCTCATGCTCGGACGGCAGCCGTCCCGTGGTCGGGTCGACCGTGACGTCGCCGACGGTGAAGACTCCGAACTGCATGACCAGCTCCTCGCGTGCCGCCGGACCACCGTGGCCCGGATCACCCCGCACAACATATTTGACGTAGCAACTATTCCGTGGCGGGCCTGCCCGCGGGTGGCCCACCTCACGCCCGGAACGGGCCGGAAACGCCGGCCGTACCTGACGGGGGATGTCAGCCTCGGCGCGGAGGATAAGTGCATGAACGGACGCGCGGAGGGCACCTTCACCCCCGACAGCTGGGACCAGGAAGCGTACGACGAGGCCGACGGGGCGGTGCTGGCCGAGGCCCGGATCACCAAGACCTTCACCGGCGACCTCACCGGCGCCAGCACCACCCGGATCCTGATGTGCCGGGCGCAGGTGGAGACCTCCGCGGCGTACGCGGGGTTCGAGCGGTTCACCGGCACCCTGGCCGGCCGGAAGGGTAGTTTCGTGCTGCACCACAGCGCGTCCGCGCACGCCGACGCGGGATCGGCGCTGTCCTGGACCGTCGTGCCCGACTCGGGCACCGACGAGCTGCGGGAGCTACGCGGCGGCGGGCAGATCATCGCCGGCGCGGACGGCGGCCACCGCTACGTGCTGGAGTACGAGCTGCCCTGAGGCCGCGCCGCCCCGGCCGGGCGGCGGGCCCCAGGTGGGCGACGGGCCCGGGTGGGCGACGGCGTCAGCCGCCGGCCACCGAGGGGAGCACCTGCACCTCGGCGCCGTCGCCGACCGGGGTGTCCAGGCCGCCGACGTGCCGGCAGTCCTCGCCGTCGACGTAGACGTTGACGTACCGGCGCAGCTCGCCCCGCTCGTCGCGGATCCGGCGGGCGAGCCGGGGCCACGCCCCAGCCAGCTCGTCGAGGACCCCCGCAGGGTGCCGGTGGCCGCCACGGTGAGCCGGCTCGCGCCGCCGGCCTCGCCGCGCAGCGGGCCGGGCAGCAGCACGGTCACCACTCAGACCTCCGCGGCGCGGACGCAGAGCACGTCGGGCAGGTGGGCGGCGACCAGGGACCAGGAGTTCCCCTCGTCCCGGCTGGCGTAGACCTCGCCGGAGCGGGTGCCGAAGTAGACGCCGGCCGGGTCGGCGTCGTCCCCGCACATCGCGTCGCGCAGCACGGACGGGTGGAACGGCCTCTCGGGCAGCCCGACGGTCAGCGGCTCCCAGAATTCCGCCCGGCCACGCCGGGGGCTCAGCGTCGTACCCGGGGCACGTGCCGCCGGTAGGCGCTCACCGTCGGATCGCCGGAGGTCCAGAACCGCCACGGCACGTCGTGCGCCCCGGTGACGCCGACCCGCGGGCCGGCCTCGATCGCCGCCTCGGCCACCGGCCCGACGGGCGGTCGCAGCCGCAACGGGCCGTCGCCGAGCAGGTCCAGGCCGTAGGCGGAGCGGTCGATGCCGAGCGCCGCGCAGAGCCGGGCGGGCCCGCGGGCGAGGTCCACGTCCCGGCGCACGGCGGGGCGCCGGGCCCGGGCGGCGTCGAGGCCGTCGACCACCTCGCCGGCCCGCAGCAGCACCGCCGAGGCCTCCCCGTCCGGACCGGTCACCACGTTCACGCACCAGTGCATGCCGTAGGTGAAGTAGACGTAGGCATGGCCGGCCGGCCCGAACATCACCGCGTTGCGCGGGGTGCGCCCCCGGTAGGCGTGCGAGGCCGCGTCCCCGGCCGTGCCGGCGTACGCCTCGACCTCGGTGATCCGGACGGTGACCCCGCCCGCGGCGAGCCGGCAGCCGAGCAGTCCGCGCGCGGCCGGCACCACCGGGCCGGCGAGCAGGTCGGCCAGCCCGGCGGCGGTGACGGGGTCAGCGGTGGTCATGGCGTCGACCCTAACCGGCGTCACGGAGATGAGCACGACTTGCTTTCAACAACCTGTTGACAAAGAGGCATTCAAGCGGTTCTGATGGAACACATGGTCACGCTGGACAACGACCCGTTCACCGCTCCGGATGCTGCCCAGGCCCGCGCGCACCGCAACTACGCGGCGCTGCTGCGGATCGCCGAGCGGCACGCCGGCACGGACGCCCGCCGCCGTCGGTACGCCCACCCGGACGTGCCGGACGCCTACGAGGCGGCGACGTTGGTGATGGCCCTCGCCGGCGGGGCCGAGCTGGAGCCCGGCGAGGAGCCGGTCGACCAGGCCGACCTGACGGCCGCGCTGACCCTGATCCCGCACGTCCGCGCCGAGGTCGACGCCCTGGAGGCGGGGCTGTTGCAGGTGGCCCGCGGCCGCGGCCTGACCTGGCAGGCGATCGCCTTCGGGCTCGGGCTGGGCAGCGCCCAGGCGGCCCGCCAGCGCTACGAGCGGCTGACCGTCCGGACCGGCACCGGCGACTGAGCGGCGGCGTCGCAGGCATGCGCGAGACTGAGCCCGCAACCGGGCGACGGGAGGACGCGATGACGCGCGAGAAGATGCTGGCGTACTGCCTGGCCAAGCCGGGCGCCTGGCTGGACCAGCCGTGGGAGGGCGACGAGGTGGTGAAGGTGGGGAGCCGGATCTTCGCGTTCCTCGGCTCCCCGGACGGCGAGGCGCGGGTGGGGGTGAAGTGCGGCCCCAACCGGGACGTCGCCGACGAGTGGCTGCACCGCTTCCCAGACGACGCGAAGGCGTCGCCGTACATCGGGCGGTCCGGCTGGAACACGCTGCGCCTGGACGGCGGGATCGGCGACGAGGAGCTGACCGACGCCGTCGACGGGTCGTACGACGTGGTGGTGGCGAAGCTGCCGAAGCGGGAGCGCCCGACGGGCTGAGGATCGGCGCGGGTGGGGCCACCCGCGCCGATCCGACGACCTCAGCGGGGGACGACCCGCTCGGCGGCCCACTCCCGCCAGCCGACCAGCTTGTCGGCGGCGGCGGCGAGCTGGTCAGCGACCGGGCCGGGGCCGGTCGAACCGGGCGTGATGCGCGCGGCGAGGGCGGAGCGGACCGACAGCACGTCGCGCACCGACGGGTCGAGGTGCTCGCTCACCGTCGCCAGGTCGGCGTCGGAGACCTCGTCCAGGGCGCAGTCCCGGGCCACGCAGAGCGCCACCAGCTTGCCGGTGATCTCGTGCGCGTCGCGGAACGGCACGCCCTTGCGAACCAGCCAGTCGGCCACCTCCGTGGCCAGGGAGAAGCCGACCGGCGCGGCGGCCACGAGGCGGTCGACCCGGACCGTCATCGTGGAGATCATCCCGGCGAGGGCCGGGAGCAGCAGCTCCAGCGTGTCGACCGCGTCGAAGGCCGGCTCCTTGTCCTCCTGCATGTCGCGGTCGTACGTCATCGGCAGGCCCTTGAGCATGGTCAGCACGCTCATCAACCCGCCGACCAGGCGGCCGGACTTGCCCCGGGCCAGCTCGGCGATGTCCGCGTTCTTCTTCTGCGGCATGATCGACGAGCCGGTGGCGAAGGCGTCGTCCAGCTCGACCCAGCCGAACTCGTGCGACGTCCAGAGCACCACCTCCTCGCCGAGGCGGGACAGGTGCACGCCGATCATCGCGGTGACGAAGAGGAACTCGGCGACGAAGTCCCGGTCGGCGACCGCGTCCATGGAGTTGGCGAAGGACGTGCGGAAGCCCAGCTCCTTGGAGACGGCCACCGGGTCCAGCGGCAGGCCGGAGCCGGCGAGGGCGCCCGCGCCGAGCGGACTGATCGCCGCCCGGTGGTCCCAGTCGCGCAGCCGCTCCAGGTCGCGCAGCAGCGGCTGCACGTGGGCGAGCAGCCAGTGCCCGAAGGTGACCGGCTGGGCGTGCTGCAGGTGCGTCATGCCGGGCGCGGCGGTGTCCACGTGCCGCCCGGCCTGCTCCACGAGGGCCTCGGCCAGCTCCACCAGGCGGGCAGCCACGCCGCGGGCGTGGTCACGCAGGTAGAGCCGCAGGTCGGTGGCGACCTGGTCGTTGCGTGACCGCCCGGCACGCAGCTTGCCGCCGAGGCTGCCGAGCCGCTCCAGCAGGCCACGTTCCAGGGCGGTGTGCACGTCCTCGTCGTCGACGGTCGGGCGGAACTGCCCGGAGGCGCAGGCCGCCTCCAGGTCGTCCAGCGCGGCCAGGATCCGGCCCAGCTCGTCGGGGTCGAGCAGGCCGGCGCCGGCGAGGACCCGGGCGTGCGCCCGCGAGCCGGCGATGTCGTACGGGGCGAGGCGCCAGTCGAACTGGACGCTCACCGACAGCCGCGCGAGGGCCTCGGCGGGGCCGCCGGCGAAGCGGCCGCCCCACAGGCTCGTCCGGTTGGTGGCGGCGCTGTTCTCGGTCAGGCTCTTGTCGTCCACCCCGCCCATTGTGGTGCCCACGGTCAGGAGCCACCCAACCGGGCGTCCCGCGCGGCGGCCATCTTGCTCGGCAGGCCCCAGAGCTGCACGAAGCCCTTCGCCAGGGACTGGTCGAAGGTGTCGCCGGTGTCGTAGGTGGCCATGCCGAAGTCGTACAGGCTGGCCTCGGAGCGCCGGCCGGTGACGGTGGCCCGGCCGCCGTGCAGGGTGAGCCGCACCTCGCCGGAGACGTGCTGCTGGGCGTCGGCGATGAACGCGTCGAGGGAGTTCTTCAGCGGCGAGAACCAGAGGCCGTCGTAGACCAGCTCGCCCCAGCGCTGGTCGACGCCACGCTTGAACCGGGCCAGGTCCCGCTCGACGGTGACCGCCTCCAGCTCCTGGTGGGCGGTGATCAGCGCGATCGCGCCGGGGGCCTCGTACACCTCGCGGCTCTTGATGCCGACGAGGCGGTCCTCGACCATGTCGAGCCGGCCGATGCCCTGGGCGCCGGCGCGCCGGTTCAGCTCCAGGATCGCCTGGTACGGGGTGACGGTCTCGCCGTCGATCGCCACCGGGTTGCCGGCGTCGAAGGTGATCACGACCTCGTCGGCGTCCCGCGGCTCGGCCGGGTCGGACGTGTACGAGTACAGGTCCTCGATGGGGCCGTTCCAGATGTCCTCCAGGAAGCCGGTCTCCACCGCGCGGCCCCACAGGTTCTGGTCGATGGAGTACGGGGACTTGGCCGACACGTCGATCGGCAGCCCCTTCTCCTCGGCGAAGGCGATCGCCTTGTCCCGGGTCCAGGCGAAGTCCCGGGCCGGGGCCACGATCTTCAGGTCGGGGGCGAGCGCCGCCAGGCCGACCTCGAAGCGGACCTGGTCGTTGCCCTTGCCGGTGCAGCCGTGCGACACGATGGTGCCGCCGTGCTTGCGGGCCGCGGCGACCAGGTGCTTGACGATCAGCGGCCGGGACAGCGCGGAGACCAGCGGATAGCGGTCCATGTAGAGGGCGTTGGCCCGGATCGCCGGCAGGCAGTAGTCGGCGGCGAACTCGTCGCGCGCGTCGACCACCTCGGACTCGACGGCGCCGCAGTCCAGGGCGCGCTGCCGGATGGCGTTCAGGTCCTCGCCGCCCTGCCCGACGTCGACCGCGACCGCGATCACCTCGGCGCCGGTCTGCTCGGCCAGGTAGGGAATGGCGACGGAGGTGTCGAGACCCCCGGAGTACGCCAGGACGACCCGCTCGGTCATGGGGTGCTGCTCCCTTCAACGTTGTCTTCCCGGCGGGCCCAGCCGGCGAGCCTGTCGCCGAGCGCGGCCCCGCCGAGGGCCTCGCGGGCCACGACGAGGATGGTGTCGTCGCCGGCGATGGTGCCGACGACCTCGGGCAGGCCCGCTCGGTCCAACGCGCTGGCCAGGTAGTGGGCTGCGCCCGGCGGGGTGCGCAGCACGGCGATGTTGCCGCTGGAGTCGACCCCGTTGAGCAGCTCGTGCAGCAGCCGGACGAGCCGGGCCGGGGCGGCCTCGGCGTCGCGCAGCGGCCGGTGGCCGTCCTCGGGGATCAGGTAGACGCCCCGGCCGTCGCCGCCGCGCGCGGTGACCGCCCCCAGCTCCTTGAGGTCCCGGGAGAGGGTGGCCTGGGTGACCTGGATGCCGTCGCCGGCGAGCAGGTCGGCCAGCTCGGTCTGCGAGTGGATCGCCTGGTCGCGGATCAGCTCGACGATGCGGGCGTGCCGGGCGGTACGGGTCAGCGGGGCGGTCATGAGGTGGATGCCTCCAGGAGAAACGTCAGCAGCGCCTTCTGGGCGTGCAGGCGATTCTCCGCCTGGTCGAAGACCGCGCTCCGCGGCCCGTCGAGCACCTCGTCGGTGATCTCCTCGCCCCGGTGCGCGGGCAGGCAGTGCAGCACGATCGCTTCCGGCGCGGCGTGGCCGAGCAACGCGGCGTTGACCTGGTACGGCAGGAACGGGGTGATCCGGTCCAGCCCGTCGTCCTCCTGGCCCATCGAGGTCCAGGTGTCGGTGGCCAGCACGTCGGCGCCGCGTGCCGCCTCGACCGGGTCGGTCAGCACCCGCACCGAGCCGCCGGTGCCGGCGGCGATCTTCTCGGCCCGGGCCAGGATCTCAGGGGCGGGCTGGAAGCCGACCGGGCCGGCGATCCGGATGTGCATCCCGGCGGTCGCCCCGGCCAGCAGGTACGAGTGCGCCATGTTGTTCGCCGCGTCCCCCACGTACGTCAGGATGCGCCCGGCGACGGCGCCGAACCGTTCGCGGACGGTGAGCAGGTCGGCGATCAGCTGGCAGGGGTGGTAGTCGTCGGTGAGCGCGTTGACCACCGGCACGGTGGCGTGCGAGGCGACCTCGGCGATCCGGTCGTCGCCGTGGGTGCGCAGCACGATCGCGGCGACGTACCGGGAGAGCACCCGGCCGGCGTCGGCCAGGGTCTCACCCCGGCCGAAGTGGGTGACCTGGGTGTCCACCACGAGCGGGTGGCCGCCCAGCTCGGCGATGCCGGCGTCGAAGGAGATCCGGGTGCGCAGGCTCTGCTTGTCGAAGAGCACCGCCACCGACCGCGGCCCGGCGAGCGGCTTGTGGGCGAACCGGTCAGCCTTCATCCGGGCGGCCAGGTCGAGCACCGCCGCCTGCTCGGCCGGGGTCAGGTCGTCGTCCCGCAGGAAGTGCCGGATCATGCGCTGACCTCCGTCGTGGTCGAGCCGGCGGCGGCCGCCGCGAGGTCGGCCGGGACCGGCGCGGCGGGGGTCGCCGCGTCGAGCGCCGCCGGGAGGGCGGTGAGGAAGGCGTCGGCCTGCTCGGCGGTGAGGATCAGCGGCGGGGCGAGCCGGACCACGCCGGGCTGCACCGGGTTGACCAGGAAGCCCGCCTCGCGCAGCGCGGTCGCCGCCGCGCCGGAGACCGGCTCGGTCAGCACGACGCCGAGCAGCAGTCCGGCCCCGCGTACCTCGGCGACCAGCGAATGACCGAGCGCCTCGATCCCCCGGCGCAGCCGCTCGCCGACCCGCTTGACGTGGTCGAGCAGCCCCTCGTTGGCGATGGTGGCGATCACGGCGAGGGCGGCGGCGCAGCTGACCGGGTTGCCCCCGAAGGTGGTGCCGTGCGAGCCGGGACCGAGCAGCTCGGCGGCCCGGCCGAAGGCCAGGCAGGCGCCGATCGGCAGGCCGCCGCCGAGGCCCTTGGCCAGGGTGACGAGGTCCGGTTCGACGCCCTCGGCCTGGTGGGCGAACCAGTGTCCGGTCCGGCCGACGCCGGTCTGCACCTCGTCGAGCACCAGCAGCGCGCCGTGCCGGGCGGTGATCCGCCGGGCCGCCGCGAGGTAGCCGGCGGGCGGGACCACGATGCCGTTCTCGCCCTGGATCGGCTCCAGGATCACCATCGCGGTCGCGTCGGTCACGGCCGCCTCCAGCGCCGCCACGTCGCCGTACGCCACGTGGGTGACGTCGCCGGGGAGCGGGTGGAACGGGTCGGCCTTGGCCGGCTGGCCGGTGAGCGCGAGCGCCCCCATGGTGCGGCCGTGGAAGCCGCCCCGCGCGGCGACCACGTGGGTGCGGCCGGTGAGCCGGGAGAGCTTGAACGCGGCCTCGTTGGCCTCGGCGCCGGAGTTGGCGAAGAAAACCTTGCCGGGGCGGCCGGCCAGGGCCAGCAGCAGTTCGGCCAGGGCCACCGGCGGCTCGGCGACGAAGAGGTTGGAGACGTGGCCGAGGGTGGCGACCTGCTTGGTGACGGCGGCCACCACGGCCGGGTGGGCGTGACCGAGGGCGTTGACCGCGATGCCGCCGAGCAGGTCGACGTACTCCCGACCGGCCTCGTCGGCCACCACCGCGCCGGAACCGGAGACCAGCGCCAGCGGCGGGGTGCCGTAGTTGTCCATCAGGGACTGGCCCCACCGTTGCACCAGCGTGCTCATGACGCGATCACCATCGTTCCGAACCCTTCCGAGGTGAAGACCTCGAGCAGCGTGGAGTGGGCGACCCGGCCGTCGACGACGTGCGCGGCGGGCACTCCCCCGCGCACCGCCCGCAGGCAGGCCTCCATCTTCGGGACCATCCCCGACTCCAGGGACGGCAGCAGCTTCGCCAGGTCGTCGGTGCCGATCTCGCTGACCAGGCTGCCGGTGTCCGGCCAGTCCGCGTACAGGCCGGGGACGTCGGTGAGGACGACCAGCTTGCGGGCGTCGAGGGCGACCGCGAGGGCGGCGGCGGCGGTGTCGGCGTTGAGGTTGTGCAACACCCCGTCGGCGTCCGGCGCGACGGTGGAGATCACCGGGATCCGGCCGGCCGCGATCAGGTCGGTCACCGCCGAGATGTCCACCGACTCCACGTCGCCGACCTGCCCGACGTCTACCGGCTCCCCGTCGACGTACGCCGGGCGGCGGACGGCGGTGAAGAGCCCGGCGTCCTCGCCGGAGAGGCCGACGGCGTACGGGCCGTGCGCGTTGATCAGGCCGACCAGTTCCCGGCCGACCTGACCGACCAGCACCATCCGGACGACGTCCATCGCCTCGGGGGTGGTGACCCGCAGGCCGCCCCTGAACTCGCTGGCGATGCCGAGCCGGTGCAACATGGCGGAGATCTGCGGCCCGCCGCCGTGGACGACGACCGGCTTGAGGCCCGCGTACCGGAGGAAGACCATGTCGGCGGCGAAGGCGCGCTGCAGCTCGGGGTCGACCATGGCGTTGCCGCCGTACTTGACCACGACGGTCGCGCCGGAGAAGTTCGCCAGCCAGGGCAGGGCCTCGATCAGCGTCTCGGCTTTGGCCTGGGCCCGGGTGAGGTCCGCGGAGAGGCTCATGTGGAGTACGCCGAGTTCTCGTGCACGTACGCGTGCGACAGGTCGTTGGTCCAGATCGTCGCCGCCGCGTCGCCGGCGTGCAGGTCGATCCGGATCGTGACGTCCCGCCCGGTCAGGTCCACCTTGGACCGGTCCTCGGCGGCGGCGCCCGAGCGGCACACCCAGACGCCGTTGACCGCGACGTCCACGCCGTCCGGCTCGAACGCGGCCGAGGTGGTGCCGACGGCCGCGAGGATCCGGCCCCAGTTCGGGTCGTTGCCGAAGAGCGCGGTCTTGACCAGGTTGTTCCGGGCCACCGAGCGGCCGACCTCGACCGCGTCGTCCTCGCTCGCCGCGCCGACCACGTCGATGGCGATCTGCTTGGTGGCGCCCTCGGCATCGGCGATGAGCTGCTGGGCCAGGTCGTGGCAGGCGGCGGTGACCGCGGCGGTCAGCTCTGCCTCGGTCGGCTCGATGCCCGACGCGCCGCTGGCCAGCAGCAGGACCGTGTCGTTGGTGGACATGCAGCCGTCGGAGTCGATCCGGTCGAAGGTGACCCGGGTGGCGGCGCGCAGCGCGGCGTCCAGGGTCTCCGGCCCGGCCACCGCGTCGGTGGTGAGGACGCAGAGCATGGTGGCCATGGCCGGGGCGAGCATCCCCGCGCCCTTGGCCATGCCGCCGACGGTCCAGCCGCTGCCCTTGGCGACGGTGGTCTTCGGCCGGGTGTCGGTGGTCATGATCGCCTCGGCCGCCGCCGCGCCGCCGTCACGGGCGAGCCCGCGGATGGCGGTGCGCACCCCGGGGAGGAGCTTCTGCATCGGCAGCCGCTCGCCGATCAGGCCGGTGGAGCAGACCGCCACCTCGCCGGCGCCGAGCATCAGCCGGGGGCTGCTGGCGGTGAGCGCGGCGGCGGTGTGCTCGGCGGTGGCGTGGGTGTCCTGGAAGCCGGCCGGGCCGGTGCAGGCGTTCGCGCCGCCGGAGTTCAGCACCACGGCGCGGACCACGCCGCCCCGGACCACCTGCTGGCTCCACAGCACCGGCGCGGCCTTGACCCGGTTGGCGGTGAAGACGCCGGCGACCCCGGCGTCGGGGCCGTCGTTGACGACGAGGGCGATGTCGGCGCCGCCGCTGCTCTTGAGCCCGGCGGCGACCCCGGCGGCCCGGAAGCCCCGGGGGGTGGTCACTGTCATGGCGCTACTCCGAAGACTGAGAGGCCGGCGGTCTCGGGGAGGCCGAACATGAGGTTGGCGTTCTGCAGGGCCTGGCCGGCGGCGCCCTTGCCCAGGTTGTCGATGGCGCTGACCACGATCACCCGGCCGGAGTCCACGTCGACGGTGGCCTGCAGGTGGCAGGAGTTGGAGCCGGCCGTGGCCGCGGTGCGCGGCCAGGCGCTCTCGGGCAGCACGTGCACGAAGGGGGTGTCCGCGTACGCCGCGGTGAGCACCGCGCGCGGGTCGGTGTCGCCGGTGGGCACGGCGGTGACGGTGGCGAGGATGCCGCGCGGCATGGGGGCGAGCACCGGGGTGAAGGTGAGGCTGGTCGCGCCGGTGGCCTGCTTGATCTCCGGGACGTGCTGGTGGGCGCCGACCTTGTAGGGCGACAGGTCGCCCATCACCTCACTGCCGAGCAGGTGGGCCTTGGCGGCCCGGCCGGCGCCGGAGGTGCCGGAGGCGGCGACCACGACCACGTCGGCGGGCGACACCGCGCCAGCCGCGATCAGCGGGGCCAGGGCGAGCGTGGTGGCCACCGCGTAGCAGCCGGTGTTGGCCACCCGGGTCGCGGCGGCGATCGCGGACCGCTGGTCGGGCAGCTCGGGCAGGCCGTAGGTCCAGGCGCCGGCGTGGGCGCCGCCGTAGTAGCGGGTCCAGCCGGCGGCGTCGCGCAGCCGGTGGTCGGCGCCGAGGTCGACCACCTTGACCGTCTCGGGCAGGGCGGCGGCCAGGGCGGCCGACTCGCCGTGCGGCAGGGCCAGGAAGACCAGGTCCGCGTCGGCCAGGGCGGTCGGGTCGGTCGCCCCGAGCACCAGGTCGAGGCCCGCGAGGTGCGGGTGTACGGCGGTGGCGGGCTGGCCGGCCTGGCTGTGCGCGGTGGCCGCGACCAGGTCGAACTCCGGGTGCCCGGCGACCAGGCGCAGCACTTCGCCGCCGGCGTACCCGCTGGCCCCGGCGACCGCAACCCGGATACCCATACTCACCTCCGCATGACTATGCAACGTAGGCTAGCAGGGCCGAGATCCCGGTGCAAGTTCATGCCGTCCGCTGCATGAAAATAGAGAGACCGCCGACGCTCGCAGTCGGCCAGCGCCGGCGGCTCGCGGAACGCCCGCAGAAGCACGTGGAGCGACCTAAACTGACAAAAGGTTCAGGAAGGGCGCCACCTGGGCATCCTGCGGGCGGTCCGAGGCACCCCTGACCCACGTTGTCGAGCCTGGGAGCGCTATGTCGTCTCCGCCCACCGCGAACCGGAGCGCATCCGACCCGGGATCCTTGATCAAGGTGGTGGCGTCGAGTCTGATCGGCACCACGATCGAGTGGTACGACTTCTTCCTCTACGGCTCGGCCGCCGCGCTGCTGTTCAACAAGCTGTTCTTCCCCGGTTTCGACCCGCTGGTCGGCACCCTGCTCGCCTTCGCCACCTACGCCGTCGGATTCGCGGCACGCCCGCTCGGCGGGCTGGTGTTCGGCCACTTCGGCGACAAGGTCGGACGCAAGAAGATGCTCGTGCTCAGCCTCCTGATCATGGGAACCGGGACCTTTGCGATCGGCCTCCTGCCCACCTACTCGGCGGTGGGCATCACGGCGCCGATACTGCTCGTGATCTTCCGCCTGTTGCAAGGGTTCGCCGTCGGCGGAGAGTGGGGCGGCGCGATCCTCATCGTCGCCGAACACGGCGGTGCCAAGCGGCGTGGCTTCTGGTCGAGCTGGCCGCAGGCGGGAGTGCCCGCCGGCAACCTGCTGGCGGTGGGCGTGCTCTTCCTCTTCGCCGCCACCCTGGACGACGCGGCGTTCGAGGCCTGGGGTTGGCGCGTGCCGTTCCTGCTGAGCGCCGTGCTCGTCCTCGCGGAGAACGTCTCGTACTACCTCTTCACCGTCTTCGTGCTGACGTACGTGACCAGAGAGGTGGGATTGACACGAGACACCGCGCTGAACGCCGTCCTCATCGCGTCGGCCGTCCAACTCGTCGCGATCCCGCTGCTGGGCGCGCTGTCCGACCGTATCGGCCGGCGGCCGCTCTATCTGGCCGGCGCGATCGGCGTCGGCCTCTGGGGGTTCGCGTTCTTCGCGCTGATCGACACCAGGTCGTTCGTCGCGATCGCCCTCGCCGTCACCGCCGGCCTTGTCCTGCACGCCATGATGTACGGGCCCCAGGCCGCCTACTTCGCCGAGCTGTTCGGGACCACCGTGCGCTACAGCGGTGCCTCGATCGGTTACCAGCTCGCGTCCGTCTTCGCGGGCAGCCTGGCCCCGATCATCGCCGTCGCGCTCCTCGCCCGTTACGGCTCGTCGACGCCGATCTCGATCTACCTTGCCGGCTCGGCGGTCATCACGATCATCGCGGTCCTGCTGTCTCGCGAGACCAGACAGCGCGAACTGTCCGCAGACGTCGGCGTCGACCGCGACGGTGTGCGCGGCACCGGAACCTGATGGGAGGGCCTGCGCAGGTAGTGCGCAGACCCTCCCCGACCGGTCAGGCGCCGCGGAGGACCGCGCCGAACCGGGAGGCTGCCTCGGCAACCGCCGCGTCGCGGGCGGCCACCGCCTCCTCGACGGTGAGCGTCCGGTCCGGGGCCCGGAACGTCAGCTTGTACGCCAGCGACTTGCGGCCGGCGCCGAGCTGTTCGGAGGCGTACACGTCGAAGAGCCGGACGTCCTCCAGGAGCTCGCCGGCCCCCTCGGTGAGCGCGCGCTGCACCTCGGCGGCCGGGACCGACTCGTCCACCACCAGCGCCACGTCGATCAGCGCGGGCGGGAAGGTGGAGATCGCCGGCCCGGTGACCAACGGCGCGGCGGGCAGCGCGTCCAGGTCCAGCTCCATGGCACTGGTCCGGCGCGGCAGCTCCAGCGCGGCCACCACCGCCGGGTGCAGCTCGCCCGCGTGCCCGACCACCGTGCCGTCGACCAGCAGCTCGGCACAGCGGCCGGGGTGCCAGGGGGCGTACTCGGCGGCCCGGACGGTGATCCGGTCGGCCGGGATGTCGGCGGCGGCGAGCACGGCGCGGCCGGCCTCCACCGCGTCCGCCCAGCCGGCCGCGCGACCGGCGCCCCACCAGCCGGCCGGCTCGAGGTCGCCGGCGAGCACCACGGCGACGTGCCGCGGCTGGTCCGGCACCACCGCGTCGGCGGCGGCGAACTCGGCGTCGGTCGGCCGACGGTCCACGCCCATGGCGGGCGGGGTGCCGGCGCCCGGACGCGGGTGGAACACCGCGCCGATCTCGTAGAGTGCGACGTCCCGCATGCCGCGACCCACGTTCCGCTTGAGGATGCCGAGCAGCGGACCGAGCAGCGTGGTGCGCAGCAGCGGCTCCTCCTCCGACAGCGGGTTCGCCACCCGGACCGCCTGCCGACGGGGATCGTCGGCGGGCAGGCCGAGCAGGTCGGGCAGCTCGGCGGAGACGAACGGGTGGGCCAGCACCTCGACGTACCCGCGCTCGGCGAGCGACCGGGCCACCGCCCGGCGCCGCCGCTGCTGCCAACTCAGCCCGCGGCCGGCGGGCGCGGTCGGCAGCACCGACGGCACCCGGTCGTACCCGTCGAGACGGACCACCTCCTCGACCAGGTCGGCCGGGTCGGTGAGGTCGGGCCGCCAGGTCGGCGGGGTCACAGTGAGCACGTCGCCGTTCCCCGCGGCCACCCCGACTTCGCCCGGGTCCTCGGCCAGCCGGTCGGTGGCCCGGACGACCGTGCAGCCGACCTGCTCCAGCAGGGCAACCACCCGCTCCGGGGAGTACGCCACCCCGACCCGCCGGGACGGCAGGTCCGCCGGGATGGTCACCGGACGCATCGGCCGGACGTGGTTGATGTCGAGGATCTCCTCGCCGACCATGCCGCCGCCGTGCTCAGTGAGCAGCCGTACCGCCCGCTCCAGGGCGACCAGCGCCATGGCCGGGTCGACGCCCCGCTCCCAGCGCTTCGCCGCCTCGCTGAACAGCTTGTGCCGGCGGGCGGTCCGGCCGACCATCGCCGGGTCCCAGTGCGCGGCCTCGAAGAGCACATTGGTCGTGGAGGCGATCACCTCGCTGGTCTCGCCGCCCATCACCGCGGCGAGCGAGATCGGGACGCCGGCGCCCTCGCCCGCGAGGGGGCTGGGCAGCCCAGCGTCGCAGATCACCATGTCCTCGGGGGCGAGGGTGCGGCTGACGCCGTCGAGCGTGGTCAGCTTCTCCCCCGGCTCGGCGCGGCGGACCACCAGCGGACCGGTGATCCGGTCGGCGTCGAACGCGTGCATCGGCTGGCCGAGTTCGACCATCAGGTAGTTGGTGATGTCGACCGGCAGCGAGATGCTGCGGATGCCGGCGACGGTGAGCCGCTGGGACATCCAGCCCGGCGTGTCCGCGGTCGGGTCGATCCCGCGGACCATCCGGGCGGCGAACCGGTCGCAGCCAACCGGGTCCCGCACCTCGACCGGGTACGCCGGACGCTCGCTGGCACCGGGCGCGGGGGCGAGGGCCGGGTCGCGGAACGGCACGCCGAGAGCGTGCGATAGCTCCCGGGCGATGCCGCGCACGCTCAGCGCGTACCCGCGGTCCGGGGTGATCTCCATCTCGACCACGGTGTCGTCGAGGCCGACCACCGGGCGGGCGTCGTCGCCGGGCTTGGCCGGGGTGTCCTCGGGCAGCACGATGATGCCCGAGTGGTCGTCGCCCAGGCCCAACTCCTTGGCCGAGCAGATCATGCCGTTGGAGTTGCGCCCGTACGTCTTGCGCGCGCCGATGACGAAGTTCCCGGGCAGCACGCCGCCGGGGAGGATCACCACCACCTTGTCGCCCGGGGCGAAGTTCGTCGCCCCGCAGACGATCTCCTGCGGCTCGCCGGTGCCGTTGGCGTCACCGACGTCGACCAGGCAGAACCGGATCGGCTTCTTGAAGCCGGTCAGCTCCTCGATCTCGCGTACCTCACCGACCACCAGCGGCCCGGTGACCGTCTCCCGCAGGTCGACGATGGACTCGACCTCGATGCCGAGGTCGACCAGCGCCTGCTCCAGGTCGCCGGTGGGCAGGTCGGCGGGGAGGTCGACGTACTCCCGCAGCCAACTGACAGAAACTCGCATGACTCAGACCACCGTCTCCGTTGTCCGTACCCGCATCGCCTACGCCCCGGCCCCGAAGGCGCGGGTGAACCGCACGTCCCCCTCGACCATGTCCCGCATGTCGCCGACCCCGTGCCGGACCATCACCGTCCGGTCGATGCCCATGCCGAAGGCGAATCCGGAGTAGACCTCCGGGTCGATGCCGCAGGCGCGCAGCACCCGCGGGTTGACCATGCCGCAGCCGCCCCACTCGACCCACTGCGGCCCCCTGCGGTGCTCCGGGAACCAGACGTCGAACTCGGCCGACGGCTCGGTGAACGGGAAGTAGTGCGGCCGCCACCGGGTCTTCGCCTCCGGCCCGAACATCGCCCGGGCGAAGTGGTCCAGGGTGCCACGCAGGTGCGCCATGGTGATGCCCTTGTCCACCACGAGCCCCTCCACCTGGTGGAAGACGGGGGCGTGGGTGGCGTCCAGTTCGTCGGTGCGGTAGGCCCGGCCGGGCACGATCACGTAGATCGGCGGCTTGCGGGTCAGCATCGTGCGCGCCTGCACCGGCGAGGTGTGGGTGCGCAGCACCAGTCCGGAGCTCTCCGCCCCTTCCGGCGGTGCGATGTGGAACGTGTCCATCAAGCCTCGGGCCGGATGGTCGGCGGGGATGTTGAGCGCGTCGAAGTTGGTCCACTCCAGCTCGACCTCGGGCCCCTCGGCCACCTCGTAGCCCATCCCGACGAAGAAGTCGCTGATCTGCTCCATCAGCAGACTGATCGGGTGGCGGGCGCCGGGCGGACGCCGGTCGTACGGCAGCGTGACGTCGACCCGCTCCTCGACCAGCACCCGCTCGGCCTGCTCGCGCTCCAGGGTCTCCTGCCGGGCGGCGTACGCGGCCTCGATGGCGCGGCGGGCCTCGTTGACCCGCTTGCCGGCGTCCGACTTGGCGGCCGGCGGCAGCGCGCCGATCTCCCGCCGCGCCAGGGAGACCGGGGACCGGTCACCGAGGTGCGCGGGGCGCAGCGCGGTCAACGCGTCCGGGTCGGCGGCGGCGGCGAACGCCTTCTCGGCGTCGGCCACGGCGGCGGCCAGGGCGTCCGGGTCGAGCAGGGCGACCTGCTTCGGGTCGTACGGATCGTTGCGGTAGCTCATGGCGTACGGGCACTCCCTCACGGCGGCGCCGACCCTCACGGGCGGCTAGGCGAGTCTACGGACGCGCGGCTGTGCCGCAGCCCGCCGGTGGGAGTTACGCAGGAGGAAGGGTCAGGCCCGCCGCCCGCCGACACCGGCGGGCTGGCTAAACGAACGCCGTGGCGCGTTCACCATGCGGACGACTCCCCTGCTGTGTTGCCGCGCGACCGGGTGACGGTCAGCGCAGCGCTCTGGCTGAAGCGTACAGGCAGACGGCGGCGGCCGCAGCCAGGTTCAGGCTCTCGGCGCGCCCGTGCAGCGGCACCCGGACCCGGGCGTCGGCGGCGGCGGTCAGCTCCTCGGGCAGCCCGTGCGCCTCGGAGCCGAACAGCCAGGCGGTGGGGGCGGCGAGCCGCCCGTAGTCGATGAGGTCGTCCAGGTCGCTGTCGCCGTACCCGGTGGTGGCGAAAATCGAGAGCCCGGCGGTGCGTAGCGCTTCGACCGCCGCGAGCGGGTCGGGGGCGCGGACCACGTCGACGTGGAAGAGGCTGCCGGCCGAGGACCGCACACACTTGCCGTTGTACGGGTCGACGGCGTCGCCGGCGAAGACCACCGCCCCGGCGCCGGCCGCGTCGGCGGTGCGGAGCACGGTGCCAGCGTTGCCCGGGTCGCGGATCTCGGCAAGCACCGCGACCAGGCGCGGGCTCCGGGACAGGGCGGTGTCCAGGGGGACATCGAGGTGCCGGCAGACGGCGACCAGGCCCTGCGGGGCGACGGTCTCGGCGAGCGCGGCCAGCCCCTCCTCGGTCACCTCGGAGACCGGCACGTCGGCGCGGGCGGCCTGGGCCGCCAGGTCGGCGTACCGGTCGAGGGCAGCCGGCGTACCGAACAGCTCGGTGACCGTCCCGGCGCGGGCCAGGGCCTCGCGGACCGCCTGCGGGCCCTCGGCCAGGAACCGGCCGGTGGCCTCGCGGTCCCGGCGGCGCTGGAGCCGGCGGGCGGCGACCACCCTGGGGGTACGCGGGGTGAACGGGCCGGAGACAGCGTCGAGGCGCCTCCCGCGCGATGGTGACTGCATGGGAGACGCCTCGATCTGCTGCGGGTGGATCAGGCGGCCTGGGCCGCGGCGCCACCGGTGCCCTCGGCCGCCACGGCGGCGCGGGCCAGCTCGACGATCGCGGCGAACGCCGCGGCGTCGTTGACGGCCAGGTCGGCCAGGATCTTGCGGTCGACCTCGATGCCGGCCAGGCGCAGGCCCTGGATCAGCCGGTTGTAGGTCATGCCGTTGGCCCGGGCGCCAGCGTTGATCCGCTGGATCCAGAGCTGCCGGAAGTCGCCCTTGCGGTCACGACGGTCCCGGTAGGCGTACTGCATCGAGTGCAGCACCTGCTCCTTGGCCTTGCGGTACAGGCGGGAGCGCTGACCGCGGTAACCGCTCGCGGTCTCCAGCAGGGTACGACGCTTCTTCTGGGCGTTCACAGCCCGCTTGACGCGTGCCATCTCAACTCCTTCTTCGGCTCAGGTGGCGCGCGTCAGCGGCCGAGCAGCTTCTTGATGCGCTTGACGTCGGCCTTGGCCAGCTCGACCGTGCCGGTCAGCCGCCGGGTGTGGGTGGAGGACTTCTTCTCCAGCTTGTGGCGGAGGCCGGCCTGCTGGGCAACGATCTTGCCCCTGCCGGTCACCTTGACCCGCTTGCCCGTACCCGTGTGGCTCTTCATCTTCGGCATGTGGAACGTCTTCTCCCTGTTACTGGCCGCTGGTGTCAGCGGTCGGGCCGGTCTCGCCGGCTGCTGCGGTCTCGCCGGCCTCCGGGGTCTCGCCGGCCTCTGGAGCACCGGCCTCCTCCGCGGCCCGTTCCCGAGGTCCACCGCGGGACGCCGTGGCGGCGACCGCGGAGGCCTTCACGGCCCGGTGCGGGGCGAGAACCATGATCATGTTTCGACCGTCCTGCTTCGGAGCGGCCTCGACGTATCCCAGGTCCGTGATCTCCGACTCGAGCCGGCGCAGGAGCCGGTAACCCAGCTCCGGGCGGCTCTGCTCGCGACCGCGGAACATGATCGTCACCTTGACCTTGTCGCCGGCCTTGAGGAACCGCACCACGTGACCCTTCTTGGTCTCGTAGTCGTGCGGGTCGATCTTCGGCCGGAGCTTCATCTCCTTGATGACGGTCTGCTGCTGGTTACGCCGCGCTTCGCGCGCCTTCAGTGCGCTCTCGTACTTGAACTTGCCGAAGTCCATGAGCTTGCACACCGGCGGGCGCGCCATCGGCGCAACCTCGACCAGGTCCAGGTCGACGTCCGCGGCCAGCTGCAGGGCGCGCTCCAGCGGGACGATGCCCACCTGCTCACCCTCAGGGCCGACCAGTCGGACCTCACGTGCCCGGATCTGTTCGTTCACGCGTGGTTCGACGCTGATGGGGCCTCCTCGAGTCGAGTCTCCTGCGGTGCCGACTCCGCGGGCTCCCGGACGGGAGCCGACCCGGAAAGCAGAAGGCCCCGGCGCATGCCAGGGCCCGCTCGACCGGTCGGCACGATCACAGGATCGCGCATCCGGGACCGGGATGTCCCCGGAACCGGTGACCGGACCCGGCCACCGTCAGGGGCAACTCGGGTGGGAGCAGGCGCTCCGCTTCACGACCGCCCGCACGTCGGAACGGGGGCAGTCTGGTCGACTTGGCAAGACTACACCCTCGCCCCAGCCATCCCCAACTCGCCCCGCCCGTCCGCTTGCGCCCCGGCCTGCGGATTTCCGGCTCAGCGGGCGGCGGGGTCGCCGGCGAGGGCGGTCAGGTGCGCCTGGTGGAGACGGCGCAGGGCGCGCACGCCCTCGACCGCCAGCTCCTTGTCGGCCGCCTGCAGGGCGACCATCGGCAGCAGGTCGTCGTCGTGCAGCTCCAGGCTGGCCCACGGGGCGCCCCGGTCGAAGCGGACCCCGCGGACGACCTCCCAGGGCAGCTCGTACGAGCCGATCACGTTGCGGACCCGGACGCCCCTGGCGTCGGCCACCACCCGGGGCCGGGTGAAGAGCAGGATGCCGAGCGCGCCGAAGACGCCCAGCCCGATCATGGCCAGTTGGTCGCCGCGCTGGAAGGTGCCGTAGCCGTCACCGGTCCGGCCGGTCAGCGAGGTCGCCACCAGGCTGAAGACCACCAGAAGGGTCGCCGCCGAGGCCCAGCAGACCAGCCGGATCCGCCGCGGCCGCAGGGTCACCAGGGAATCGCTCACCCCACCAGTCTGCCATCCGGCTCCGGGCTCCGGTCCGGTGCCACGCGGACCGGGGCGCGTCGCCGGCCACCGGCCACCACGACCGCGACCACGGTGAGCGCCGCGCCGGCCAGCACCGGCAGCCGCGCGCCGGCGCCCCCGGGCAGCAGGACGTCCAGCAGCAGCGCGCCGCCGAGCTGCCCGGCGACCAGCGCCAGGCCGGTCCGCAGCACGCCGACCGCGCGTACCCCGACCAGCAGGGAGAGCACGATGCCGACGCCGAGCAGGCCGCCCCCGTACAACCACCACTGCCCCGGCCAGCTGGGGCGGGCGGCGAACGCGCCGACCAGCGCCGCGACCGCCAGGATCACCGGGGTGCCGACGGCGAAGTTGACCGCGATCCCGGCGGCCGTGGTGCTGGCGGCGGAGACCCGGCCGTTCAGCGCCGACTGGAGGGCGACCGCCAGGCCGCCCGCCACCGCGAGCAGCACCAGCCCGACCGCCAGGTCGCCGACCGGCCGGCCGAGCTGGGCCAGGGTCACCGCGCCGACGCCGAGCAGCGCCCCGGCCACCCGGGGCACGGTGAACGGCAGGCGCCCCGCCGGAGCCAGGCCGGACCGGTCCACGGCCAGCCCGCCGACGCTGCCGCCGGCGACCTGGGCGATGGTGAAGACCGCCACCCCGAGCACCGGGACGACGTACGTGCCGATCACCACGATCGCCGCGCCCCCGAACCCGCCCAGGTACGACCACCAGGGCAGCCCGGACCGGCGCAACGCGGCCAGCCCGGCGCGCATCGACGGGACGGCGAGCAGCCCCACCGCGACGAGCAGGCTGCCGCCGAGGTTGTTGACCACCGCGCCGAGCACCGGGTTGCCGGCGCGCTCGCCCAGCTCGGCGTTGACCACGCCCTGGGCCGCCGAGGCCGCCCCGCCCAGCACCACCAGGGCGAGGGCGGCCGACGAAGGGAGCGGCCTCACAGCCGACACGCGTGGATGTTGGTGACCAGGATCGCCCGGGCGCCCAGTTCGTAGAGCTCGTCCATGATCCGGTGCACGTCGTCGCGCTGCACCATCGCCTGCACGGCGACCCAGCCCTCCCGGTGCAGCGGGGAGACGGTCGGCGACTCGATCCCGGGGGTCAGCGAGCTGGCCCGGTCGAGCAGACCGGCCGGCACGTCGTAGGCGAGCATCACGTAGCGCCGGGCGACCAGCACGCCGTGCAGCCGGCGGAGCAGCTGCTCGGCCTGGGCGCAGCCGGGCGCGCCGACACGCCGGACCAGCACCGCCGAGGAGACGAGCAGCGGCTCGCCGATGATCTGCAGCCCGGCCTGGCGCAGGGTGGCGCCGGTGGAGACCACGTCGGCCACCACGTCGGCCACGCCGAGGCGGACGGCGTTCTCCACCGCGCCGTCGAGCCGGATGACGTCCGCGGTCAGCCCGTTGTCGTCGAGGTAGCGGCGGACCACCCCCGGGTACGCCGTGGCGATCCGGTGCCCGCCCAGCTCCTTCGGCGAGTCGATGGTGTCCGGGCCGGCGGCGAAGCGGAAGGTCGCGCCGCCGAAGGCGAGGTCGACGACCTCCTCGGCCGGGGCGCCGGAGTCGACCAGCAGGTCCCGACCGGTGATGCCGAGGTCCAGGTCGCCGGAGCCGACGTAGGTGGCGATGTCCCGGGGACGCAGGTAGAGGAATTCGACGTCGTTGGCCTCGTCCCGGCAGACCAGGTCCTTGGGGTCGCGGCGCTGCCGGTAACCGGCCTCGCGCAGCATCCCGGCGGCCGGCTCGGCCAGGGTGCCCTTGTTGGGAACGGCGACACGCAGCATGACGGAGTGCTCCTTCGATCGGGATTGATCAACGGGTGGGGGCACTCACAGATGTCGGTACACGTCCTTGAGCTCGAGACCGGTGGCGAGCATCAGCACCTGGGCCTGGTAGAGCAGCTGCGAGATCTCCTCGGCGGCCCGCTCCGGGCCCTCGTGCTCGGCGGCCATCCACGACTCGGCCGCCTCCTCGACGACCTTCTTGCCGATGAAGTGCACCCCCTGCTCCAGCGCGGCGACCGTGCCGGAGCCCGGGGTGCCGGCAGCGGCCTTGGCATGCAGCTCGGCGAACAACTCCTCGAACGTCTTCACGGGATGCGATTCTTCCAGTCACCCGGACCGGCGACGCGCTCCGGGTCCGGGCGCGCCACCTTCCCCACGGCCCATCGGCACCCCGCGGCAGACGGCGATCATGAAGTTGTTGCCTCGACACGCCGCTGACACCGGCAACAACTTCATGGTCACCGCCTCGGGCGCGGGGCAGGGGGCGGGGCGGGTCAGCCGGCGAAGCCGACGCGGTGGCCGTTGGTGGCCAGGTTGCGGATGGCCAGGGCGGCGTCCAGCGCGGCCACGGTGGCCGCCCAGCCCTTGTCCTCCGCCGAGCCGGGCAGCCCGGCCCGGTCCCGGGCCTGCTCGATCGTCTCCACCGTGAGCACCCCGTGCGCGACCGGCTTGCCCTCGTCCAGGGCCACCCGGGTCAGCCCGTCGGTGACCGAACGGCAGACGTAGTCGAAGTGCGCCGTCGCGCCACGGACCACCACGCCGAGGGCGACCACCACGTCGTACCGGCGGGCCATCGCCTGGGCCACCACGGGCAGTTCCACCGAGCCGGCGACCCGGGCCACCACCGCCCGGGCGCCGCACGCCTGCGCGGCGGCGACCGCCCGGTCGACCATGTGGTCGGTCAGGTCGCCGTGCCAGCGCGCGGCGACCACGCCGACGGTCAGCCCGGCGGCGTCCACCGTCGTCACGCCCGGTTCGCCGAAACCCGCCATGTCTACGCTCCGATCTCGTCGCCGTCGACCGGGCGGCCCATCGGCGCCTCGGTAACCTCGTCCAGCTCGTCCAGCAGGTGCCCCATCCGGTCCCGCTTGGTCCGCAGGTACCGCACGTTCTCCGGGTTCGACCGGATCGGCAGGCCCTCGCGGCCGCTCACCGTGAGGCCGTAGCCCTCCAGGCCGGCCCGCTTGGCCGGGTTGTTGGTGAGCAGCCGCATCGAGCGGACGCCGAGGTCGTAGAGGATCTGCGCGCCGGTGCCGTAGTCCCGGGCGTCGGCGGGCAACCCCAGGTCGAGGTTCGCGTCCACGGTGTCCCGGCCCTGGTCCTGGAGCTGGTACGCCTGGAGCTTGTGCAGCAGGCCGATCCCGCGCCCCTCGTGCCCGCGTACGTAGAGGACCACCCCGCGCCCCTCCTGCGCCACCCGGGCCAGCGCGGCCTGCAGCTGAGGGCCGCAGTCGCAGCGCAGCGAGCCGAAGACGTCCCCGGTGAGGCACTCGGAGTGCACCCGGACCAGCACATCCTGCCCGTCGCCGAGGTCGCCCATCACCAGCGCGACGTGCTCGGCGGAGTCGTAGTCGCTGCGGTAGCCGAGCGCCCGGAACACCCCGTACGGGGTGGGCATCCGCGCGTCCGCGACCTGCTCGACCTGCTTCTCGGTCCGCCGCCGGTACGCGATCAGGTCGGCGATGGTGATCAGGGTCAGCCCGTGCTCGGCGCAGAACTTCTCCAGGTCCGGCAGGCGCATCATGGTGCCGTCGTCGTTGACCAGCTCGCAGAGCACGCCGGCGGGGCGCAGTCCGGCCAGCCGGGTCAGGTCGACGGCCGCCTCGGTGTGCCCCGGCCGACGCAGCACGCCGCCCTCGCGGGCGCGCAGCGGCACCACGTGCCCGGGGCGGGCCAGGTCGGTGGGGTCGGTGGCGGCGTCGGCGAGCAGCCGGATGGTGTGCGACCGGTCGGCCGCGGAGATGCCGGTGCTGACCCCCTCCCGGGCGTCCACGGTCACCGTGTACGCGGTCCCCCGCCGGTCCTGGTTGGTGTGGTGCATCGGCGGCAGGTCCAGCCGGTCGCACTCGCTCTCGGTCAGCGGCACGCAGATGTAGCCCGAGGTGTAGCGGACCATGAACGCGACCAGTTCGGGCGTGGCCAGCTCGGCCGCGAAGATCAGGTCGCCCTCGTTCTCCCGGTCCTCGTCGTCGACCACGACGACGGGCCGGCCGGCGGCGATGTCCGCCACCGCCTGCTCGATGCTGCCAAAGGCGCTCATGCCGGCACTCCGCTTCGCTCCGTGCCGTCATGAGGCACCAAGGGACTGGACCTGATGATTCGCTCGCTGCGCTCGCTCATGCCACTGCCTCCGAATAGGTGGGCGGGATCGAGGTGGGCGCCGGCGGGGTGTCCCGCGAGGCGCGCCACCAGGCGGCCATGCCCCAGACGCAGAACGCGCCGTAGACCAGGTACATGGCGGCGGACGGGTAGAAGCCTCCGCGCAGCAGCAGCGGCACGCCGACCGCGTCGACGGCGATCCAGATCAGCCAGAACTCGACCCAGCCGCGCGCCATGCCGTACGTGGCGAGCAGGCTGCCGACCAGGATCCAGGCGTCCGGCAGCGGACCCCACGAGCCGAGCGCGGCCAGCACCGGGTACCCGCCCGCGGTGCCGACCGCCGCCGCGGCGAGCAGGCCGAGGCGTTCCCGGCCGGTGGCCCAGCGGGGCGTCACCGCGGGCTGCTCCCCCGTGCCGGAGTGGCGGTTGCGCGTCCAGCGCCACCAGCCGTAGACGCTGACCGCGAAGAAGAAGACCTGCCGGCCGGCCTGGCCGTAGAGATCGTGCGCCTGCGGGGTGGCGAAGACACCGCCGAGGAAGACGGTGAAGAGCAGCGCGTTGCCGATCATGCCGACCGGCCAGGCCCAGACCAGCCGGCGCAGCCCGAGCAGCGCCGAGGCCAGCCCGAAGACGTTGCCGACGATCTCCCGGACCAGCACCCCCGAGCCGGCGACGTGCACCTGGGCGTCGAGCAGCCAACCCAGCGGGCCCATCAGCGCCCACCCCCCGGCAGCCGGTCGCCGAGCAGCCGCTCGACGTACTTCGCCAGCACGTCCACCTCGAGGTTGACCGGGTCGCCGACGCCCTTGGCGCCGAGCGTGGTCAGCTTGAGGGTGGTCGGGATCAGCCCGACGGCGAACCAGTCGTCGCCGACCTCGGCGACGGTCAGCGAGACGCCGTCGATGGTGATCGAGCCCTTCTCCACCACGTACCGGGACAGCGCGGCGGGGAGCCGGAAGCGGACCGTCTCCCACTGCGCGGCCGGCTCGCGGGAGATCAGCTCGCCGACCCCGTCGACGTGGCCCTGGACCAGGTGACCGCCGAGCCGGCTGCCGAGCGCGGCCGCCCGCTCCAGGTTGACCGGGTCGCCCGCACGGAGCGCGCCGAGCGCGGAGCGGCGCAGGGTCTCTCCCATCACGTCGGCGGTGAAGACGCCGGCGTCGACGTCGACCACGGTCAGACAGACCCCGTTGACCGCGATGGAGTCGCCGTGGCGGGCGTCCGAGGTGACCAGCGGGCCGCGGATGGCGACCAGCGCGGAGTCACCCCCGGTCTCCGTGGTCCGGACGACCTCGCCCAGCTCCTCGACGATGCCGGTGAACATGTCAGGCCTCCCTCTTCCGGGGCAGCGCGGTGATCCGCAGGTCGGGACCGACCTGCGTAACGTCGGTGAGTTCCAGATCGATGGCGTCGGCGATGCTGCCCACACCCGCGTCGAGCAGCGCGGTGGGGCCGGCGCCCAGCAGCTTCGGCGCGACGTACCCGACCACCTTGTCGACCAGCCTGGCGGCCAGGAACGCGCCGGCCAGCCGGGGGCCGCCCTCCAGCAGGGCCGCCCGCACGCCGCGGTGGTGCAGCTCGGCCAGGAGCGCCGGCAGGTCGACCCGGCCGTCCAGGCCCGCCCCGACCTCCGCGGCGGTGGCGATCCAGGTCCGCGCGGCGCCGTCGCGCACGCGGGCCGCTCCGGGCGTACGCCCCGAACTGTCCACCACCACGCGCAGCGGCTGCCGGATCGCGAGGGTGCCGTCGCGCAGGTTGCGGGCGGTGAGCCGGGGGTCGTCGGCGAGCACGGTGCCGACCCCGGCGATCACCGCGTCCACGGTGCCGCGCAGCGCGTGCACGTCCATCCGGGCCGCCTCGGAGGTGATCCACATGCTGGTGCCGACGGCTGCGGCGGAGCGCCCGTCGAGCGTGGCGGCGTACTTCCAGATGACGTACGGCCAGCCGCGGCGCATCGAGGTCAGCCAGGCGACATTTCCGGCCTCGGCCTCCTGCGCGCGTACCCCGGAATCGACCTGGACTCCGGCGGCGCGCAGGGTGGCGGCGCCGCCGGAGGCGACCGGGTTGGGGTCTCCGACGGCCACCACCACCCGGGCCACGCCGGCCCGGATCAGCGCGTGACTGCAGGGGCCGGTGCGGCCGGTGTGGTCGCAGGGTTCCAGGGTGACCACGGCGGTGCCGCCGCGGGCCCGTCGGCCGGCCTGGGCGAGCGCGACGATCTCGGCGTGCGGACCTCCGGCGTACGCGTGGAAGCCCTCGCCGACGACCTCGCCGTCCGGGTCGAGGAGCACGCAGCCGACGACCGGGTTGGGGCTGGTGGTGCCGAGCCCACGGGCGGCCAGCGCGATCGCGCGACGCATCGCCTCGTCGATGGAGACGCTCGCCATCGCCTGTCCCTGCCCTCTCACTCGCCGGTCGCGCGCGGGCGAGGGCGGGAGGTGTCGGCACGGCGTGCCGCAGGCAGGCGGCGGCGGAGATCCGGGGACGGCACGGCCGACCCCGGGGAGCCCACGCGGCGCTGAGGGTGCCAGCGGCCGGCAGGGGGCCTCCCCGTCCCGCGCGCTGTCTCCCATCCGGACTGTCGGGGGGCGGACGGACCGCTCCCCACCGTCGGCCCCGGATTCTCACCAGGTCCACCGTCCGGCCGAAGCCGTCCGGGTCGCGGGCTTACCACGGTCGGACCGTGGATCACCGCCGGTTCGGAATTTCACCGAGCCCCGCCAGCGCGTGGTGGGTATACCGGAAGTCTTACACGCCGGACCACCCCCGTCGCCACCGAGGCGAGGTAGCTCACAGATGTCCGGTTACGGTCAGGTGACCCCGCGCCGCCGGTCGACCGCCACGTACGACCCGGGCTGGCTCTTCGCCACCGTCTTCATCTCCGAGGCCACCGCGATCGCCTCCAGCGGGTCGGTGAAGCGTTTGCCGGAGTCGGAGAGGGAGACGCCGATGGAGAGGGTGACCAGCGCGGCCCGCCGGATGTTGCCCCGCCGGTCCTTCAGCTCGACGAAGCCGCGCTCCCGGTCGGTGGGGTCGTAGAGGGCGTCCGCGGCCTTCTCGAAGTCGACCACCGCCCGGCTGGTCAGCGGCCGGACCTGACCCGGCGTGCAGACGATGACGAAGTCGTCGCCGCCGACGTGGCCGAGGAAGGCCGGTGGCAGCCCGATCGAGACCACCGCCCGGTGCAGGCTGCGGGCCAGGGCGGAGATGAACTCGTCGCCGCGGACGAAGCCGTACCGGTCGTTGACGCTCTTGAACCGGTCGATGTCGATGTACCCGACGGCGTAGTCGACGCCGTTGCGGACCCGGTCGCTGATCTCCCGCCGGATCCGGCTGTTGCCGGGCAGCCCGGTCAGCGGCGAGACCTCCCGGAACTCCTTGTTGCGGCGCAGGGTGGAGCTGACCCGGGCCACCAGCTCGGCGGTGTCAAAGGGCTTGACCAGGTAGTCGTCGGCGCCGGCGCTGAGGCCGTGCACCTTGTCCACGGTCATCCCCTTGGCGGTCAGCATGATCACCGGCAGGGCGGCGGTCATCGGGTCGGCGCGCAGCCGGCGGGTCAGCTCCAGACCGTCGATGCGCGGCATCATCAGGTCGACCACGGCCAGGTCCGGCCGTTGCCGCTCGATCACCTCGAGCGCCTCCTGGCCGTCGCCGGCGTGGACCACCTCGAAGCCGTGCAGCCGCAGGTTGAACTCGACGAAGCGTGCGATGTCCTCGTCGTCGTCGACGACCAGGATGACGTCGGGTCGCTCGCCGGCCGGGTCCACCTCAGGCCCCGCCGGCCGCGCGTTCCGCCAGGGCCCGCAGCCGGCGTACCGCCTCGGCCGGATCGTCGGCGCCGTAGACGGCGGTGCCGGCGACGAAGGCGTCCGCGCCGGCGGCCGCCGCCTGCTCGATGGTGTCGGCGCCGATCCCGCCGTCGACCTCGATGCGCAGCTCGAGATGGCCGCTGTCGACGTGCCGGCGGGCGGCCCGCACCTTGTCGAGGAGCTGCGGGATGAACCGCTGGCCGCCGAACCCGGCCTTGATCGTCATGATCAGCAGGGTGTCGAAGCTTGGCAGCAGGTCGAGGTACGGCTCGATCGGGGTGTCCCGGTCGATCGCCAGCCCCGCCTTCGCTCCGGCCGAACGCAGGTCCTTCGCCAGGGCCACCGGGTCGTCACACGCCTCGGCGTGGAAGGTGACGTTGTACGCCCCGGCGTCGGCGTACCCGGGCGCCCAGCGGCGCGGGTCGGTGATCATGAGGTGCACGTCGAAGGGGAGCTCGGTCGCGGCGCGCAGGCTCTGCACCACCGGCAGCCCGATGGTCAGGTTCGGCACGAAGTGGTTGTCCATGACGTCCACGTGCAACCAGTCGGCGGCATGCTCCACGGCGCGGACCTCGTCGGCGAGGCGGGCGAAATCGGCGGCCAGGATGCTCGGCGCGACGATCAGCGGCGGTACGGTCACCGGGCCAGTGTACGAAGGCGGTCACCCGCCGCTCACAGCACGGCACCCACCCGGACCCGCCGTGACCCAGCCGTGACCGGTGGTGCAGAATCGGCCCTCCCGGACCAGAAATCCCGGACGAAAAGCCAGCCGCCACTGGCCGATCGACGGAAACACCGCAACACTCCACCGGGGACGGTCACATATGCTGCACGCCCGGTGGCGGGAACGCCGCACGGGCCGCGGCGACCGGCTGCCATCTCCCGGAAGGGGCGGACGATGCGACGGTGGGTCGTGGCGCTGGCGCTGGCCGGCACGGCGACGGCGGTCCTGGGCGGCTGCGTCCAGCCGCACCGGGCCGACGGCGACCTGATCGACGACTGGCCCGCCCTGCCGGCGCCCCGGTTGTTCATGCCCGCCACGGACGCCTGCCTGCCCCGGATCACCGCAGTGGTGCAGGCCGGCACCTACGAGACGGTGGCCTGCGGGCGCAGCCACCTGGCCGAGGCCGTGCACGTCGGCACCTTCACCGGGCCGGCCGCGGCCGGCGCCCGTCCCGAACCGGGCTCCCCCGCGCTGCGTACCGCCCGGGCCGAATGCGACCAGCGGGCCCGGGAGGTGATCGGCGGGGACTGGCACTCCGCCCGGCTCACCATGAACATCGCGCTGCCCTCGGTGACCGCCTGGGTCGCCGGCGCCCGCTGGTACCGGTGCGACCTGGCCGAGACCGACAGCATCGACAACACCCGGCCGGTCAACCGGGTGGGCAGCCTGCGCGGCGCGATGGTCGGCGACAACCAGCTGGTCCACCGCTGCTTCGACCCCAAGCTGATCGGCAACAACCTCAACTACATGGCGCCGGTGCTCTGCACCGAGCCGCACCGGGCCGAGTTCGTCGGCGTCCACCTGGAACGCGACATGAGCTGGGCGGAGTTCACCCGGTCGAGCCAGCAGGTGCACCGGCGCTGCATGGCGCTCATCGCGGTGTTCGCCAACGTGCCGAACAACAGCGACCTGCCGTACCGGGCCGGCTCGATCTTCTACCCGCCGTCGCAGCGGGAGTGGGAGGAGGGCGACCGGGGGGTGCGCTGTTTCCTGTGGAGCGACGACCGGAAGCTGACCCGCTCGATGCGCGGCGTCGGCCCGCAGGGACTGCCCGTCATCTAGTGCGGTGTCCACTAACGTTTACCGGGTTTTCGGTGGGTGTCATGGATCCTCGCTTTGGGGGCGAGCGACTCCCCACTGGGTGGTGGGGCGGGCCTCCGCGGGCCAACTGATCCTCGCGCCGCCCGGGGTGGGCGGCGGGGGTCACGTCGGGACCGGCCGGCACCGGGCAGGTGCCGGCCGGCTCGACGGTGCGTGACCACCTCCGGCAGCACAACCGCTGCCGGGGTGGTGGATCCGCCGCCCGGAACACGGGTGGCGATGCTGGCAGCCGCAACGAGGTCGCGGTGCCCGGAGAACGCGCAGTGCGGGCAGGACAACGTCCGCCCACGAGGTTTCGGCACCCGCCGGTGGCAGGCGGGACAGGTGGAGGACGTGCCCCGCTCATCGACCAGCCGAACACTGATGCCGGCCAGGGTGGCCTTGTCGGTGAGGACCTGCAGAAGCCGGCCGATCTGCCACTGCCGCAACCGCAGGTTGTGCCGCCGCCCCGCCGGCAGGTCCAACACCCCGCGGGGGTCGCCGACGTGCAGCACACCGACCCGCTGCCGCACCGCCCACGAGACGACCGCGCGGGCGGCCTCATGCTGGGCCTGACGCACCCGCCGCCGGTGCCGGCCTTCCACCAGGCGGGCCCGACGGCGGTACTGCCGCCACCGCCGGGATCCCTTCTGGCCCGGCTTCGGCGCCCGACGCGCCACAGCACGACGGCGGGATTTGGTGTCGGCCAGGTGCATGCGGTGCTCGGCGCGGATCGCCCGCCCCGACACCAACAGCCCCTCCCCGCCGGGGCCGGCCACGGCGTAGGGGTGGATGATCCCCAGGTCCACCCCCGCCAGCCTGCCGGGGTCCGGTTCCTCGCCGGGCGGGTAGACCGCCACCGGCACCTCAGCGGTCACGTCGAGGAACAGCCGGTCGCCCTCACACCGCAGGGTGACCGACCGGACCTGCTCGGCCGGGTACGGCACCTCCCGCGCCAAACGGATCCACAACGGCGACGTGCCTCTGGCGGTGGGGATCCGGACCCGGTGCCCGTCGAGGGTGAACGTGCCGTGATACCAGCGCACCGGCAGCAGCGCACGCCGGCGACGCGGGAACCGGGCCGACAGGTCACCGGCGCTGCGGCGTTTCGCCGCCGCGAACCACGCATCGGAGAACCGGCGCAACACCGACCGGGCACCCGTGGTGTCCAGTTCGGCGAACGTGCCCGGCCCCGACGCCGCCAACTCCCGACACAACTCCTGATAACCGGACAGGGGTACGTCCCGGCGGCGGCGCCGCCACGCGTTCACCTCCAACACGCACGCCCACACATCACCGGCGGAGCGCAGCAGCCCGAAACACCGCCGCCGCTGGCCTGGCGTGAGCCGCAACCCGACGCGTGCGGTGCGATGCACGACCCGCTGTGCGGCGGGATCCCGACGACGAGGCACGAACCGAAGCCAACACCACCCCTACGACACTTTCACCCAACCGAACCATCCCGGCCAACGTTTGTGGACACGGCACTAGCCCGGGTGCCGTATGCTGCTGCGCCGTGGCGTACCGGCGGTGCCAGCCGGTCGGCGCGACGATCGGACGACGGGGAGGTCGGCGGATGCGGCGGTGGTGGACGGCGGTCGTCGTGACCGGGGCGGCGGCGCTGGCGCTCGCCGGTTGCGGCGCGCCCGCCGGGGTGGACCGGAACCTGACCGACGACTGGCAGGCCCTCGCGCCGGCGAAGGCCTTCCTGCCGGAGAACGGGGCCTGCCACCCCACGGTCCAGGACGTCGGCTACCTCAGCGGCTACAACCCGGTCGAGTGCACCGCCACGCACCGGGCGGAGACCCTGCACGTCGGCACGCTGACCGGGCCGGACGCCGAGCGGGGCGCTCCACCGAAGGCCGGCTCGACCGGCGTGCGGACGGCCCGCGCCGAGTGCGACAGGCAGGTCAGCAAGGCGGTCGGCGCCGACTGGCGGTCCGGGCGGCTGCTGGTCTCCGTCATCTTCCCGTCGGCGCTGGCCTGGACGGGCGGCGCCCGCTGGTTCCGCTGCGACGTCGCCGAGGTGGCCGGCCTCGACGACAGCAGCATCACCCCGCGCGGCGCCTCGTTGCGCAACGCGCTGGCCCCGGGCTCCCCGCTCGCCTACGGCTGCTTCAACCCGAAGCTCGTCAAGGACGACATCGACCAGATGCGGCCGGTCGCCTGCACCGCCAAGCACCACGCCGAGTTCGTCGGCGTCTGGCAGGCGCCGGACCTCAGCTACGCCGAGTTCCGGCGCACCTCGCTGCGGGCGCACAAGGCGTGCCGGGGGCTGATCGCCAGGTACGTCAAGGTGCCGAACAACAGCGACATGCAGTACCGCGCCGGCACGGTCATCTACCACCCCTTCGAGCAGGAGTGGCAGGACGGCAACCACGGCGTGCAGTGCTTCCTCTGGGTCGACGACCGCACGTTGACCCGGTCGCTGAAGGGCGCCGGGACCAAGGGCCTGCCGATCCAGTGAGCGCGGCGGGCGCCGGCCCGCCCCGCTCCCTGGTCCCGCCTAGCCGGCCCGCAGCGTCACATCGTCGACGACGAAGCTGGTCTGCAACGACGAGTCCTCGACGCCGGTGAACTTCAGCGTCACGGTCTGGCCGGCGTACCCGGCCAGGTTGAACGTGCGCTGCACGTAGCCGGTGGCGGCGTTCAGGTTCGAGTACATCGCCAGCGTGGTGGTGCCGACCTGGACGGTCAGCCTGTCGTACGCCGTCGAGGCGGTGGTCTCGGCGGTGTCGATGTGCAGCCAGAAGGCCAGGGTGTAGCCGGCGCAGCCGGCCGGCAGGGTCACCGACTGGGACAGCGTGTCGGTGTGGGTGCTGCCGTACCCGTCCAGCCAGGCCTTGTAGGAGCCGGTCCGGGCCGCCTGGCTGGTCGAGCTGGTGATCACGCCCGAGCTGGCGGTCCACGGCGTGGTGCCCGACTCGAAGCTGCTGTTGCCGATCAGCTGACCGCCGGCGCAGCCGCCGGTGCCGGTCACGGTGAGGCTGTACGTCGCGCTGTGGCTGACCGAGCCGGTGCCGGTGACCGTGATGGTGAAGGTGCCGGTGGTGGCGGTCGACGAGGCGCTGACCGTCATCGTGGCGGAGCCGCCGGAGGTCACCGACGACGGGCTGAACGACACCGTGGCCCCGCTCGGCGCGCCGGCGGCCGACAGGCTGACCGTCTGCGCGCTGCCGCTGGTCGTGGCGGTGCTGACGGTCGCGGTGGTGACGGCGCCCCGGGCCACGCTGCCCGAGGTGGGACTCACCACGACGGAGAAGTCGTTGGTCGGGGTGCCGCTGCCGACCGCGAGCTGCCAGATCGCGAACGCGACGCCGTCGGCGCTGCGGTTGAGGACGGTCGCGTTGATGTTGCTGGTGGTGTCGCAGGAGCGGTGGTAGCAGCCGTCGTACGCCGCGCCCGCGGTGCCGCCCCACTTGCTGGCCTGGGCGGAGGTCTTGGTGGCGCTGGCCCCGGCGGCGTAGCCGGAGGTGGGGATGCCGGCGTTGGAGAACGAGTAGTCGTCGGAGCGGCCCTGCCCCTCGACGTTCTCCTCCGGCTGGAGGCCGAACGAGTCCCAGTAGGCCTTCAGCGGGGCCGCCGTGGTGGAGATGACCCGGTTGATGAAGTAGCCGCCGTTGGGTGAGCCGACCATGTCGAAGTTGTAGTAGCCCTTGAGGTAGCCCTTCTGGGTGGCGCTGAGCGAGTTGACGTAGAACCTCGAGCCCTGCAGGCCCTGCTCCTCGCCGTTCCACCAGGCGAACCGGACCCGCTTGGTCATGGTCTGGTTCTGCTGGGCCAGCACCAGCGCGTTCTCCAGCAGGGTGGCCGAGCCGGAGCCGTTGTCGTTGATGCCCGGGCCGGCGGAGACGCTGTCCAGGTGGGCGCCGAACATGACCACCTGGTCGGCCGGGCCCTGCGGCCACTCGGCGATCAGGTTGTCGCCCGGGTAGGTGCAGGTGGTGCAGGTCTGCTCGGTGACGGTGTAGCCGGCGGCCTGGAGCTTGCCCTTCACGTAGCTGACCGAGGCGGTGTAGCCGGCGGAGCCGGCCCGGCGGGTGCCGCCGTTGTTGGTGGCGATCGTGTTGAGCTGGGTGAGGTGGGCCTGGACGTTGGTCACCGAGATGTCCGGCGCGGCGGCGGCCAGGGCGGGGGCGGCCGCGGTCACGGGCGCGGCGGCGGGCGCCGCGCTGGCCGTCGTGGCGGCCGACGTCGCCGCCATGCCGGCGCAGAGGGCGAGCGCGAGGCCCGCGATCGGGGTACGACGTCTCATCGAGACTCCTCGTAGGGGCTCGGCGGGGAGCGAGTCGGGGTGATGTGATCGGAACAGTTACATGTATCGATTGAATAGTCAACGCGGAGTCACACCGGAACGCGCCGACCCGGGGCGCGAGTCGCGCCCCGGGTCGGGTGGTGTCACGCCGGATCGGCGTCGCGGGTGGAGTTCAGCCCCGGCGCAGCACCGCCAGGAACATCGCGTCGGTGCCGTGCCGGTGCGGCCAGAGTTGCACCGTCGGCCCGTCGCCCAGCCCCGGCATGCCGGCCGGCAGCAGCGGCCGGGCGTCGACGAAGTCGACCGGCAGGCCGCACCGGCGGGCGGCCTCGGTCACCGTCACGTGCGTCTCCACCGTGTGCGGTGAGCAGGTGACGTAGGCGACCAGACCGCCCGGGCGCACCGCGCGCAGCGCCGCGGTGAGCAGTTCCCGCTGCAACCGGGTCAGCGGCGGCAGGTCCGAGGGCTGGCGGCGCCAGCGGGACTCCGGTCGCCGACGCAACGAGCCCAGACCGGTGCAGGGGGCGTCGACCAGCACCCGGTCGAAGTGCCCCTCGGGCAGCTTCGGGTCCGCGCCGACCGTCCGCCCGTCGGTGGCGAGCACGCTAACCGGCAGACCCCGGGTCGCCTGCTCGACCAGCCGGGCCCGGTGCTCGGCCACCTCCACCGCGGTGACCTGGGCGCCCCGCTGCGCGGCGAGGGCGCCGAGCAGGCCGGCCTTGCCGCCCGGACCGGCGCAGAGGTCGAGCCAGCGGCCGTCCGGGCCGTCGAGCGGCGCGACCGCCAGGGCGTTCGCCACCAACTGGGAGCCCTCGTCCTGGACGTGCGCCCGGCCCTCGGCCACCGCCCGCAGCTCGCCCGGGGCGCCGCCGGACAGGTAGACGGCGTACGGCGAGAAGGCGCCCGGGGCGCCGCCCACCTCGTCGGCCAGCTCCACCGGGTCGGCCAGGCCCGGGCGGGCGCACAGGTGCACCGGTGGTCGTTCGTTGTCCTCGATCAGCAGCCGTTCCGTCTCGCCGAGGTCGCCGCCGAGCGCCTCGGCGAAGGCTCGGACGATCCACTGCGGGTGGCTGTAGGCCAGCGCGAGGTGCCCGACCGGGTCGGTCTCCGTCGCCGGGGCGAGCTTCGCCACCCAGGCGTCGACGTCCCGACCGGCGATCTCGCGGAGCACCGCGTTGGCGAAGCCGGTGGCGCCCGGACCAACCGACCGCACCAGGTCGACGGTCGAGGAGACCGCCGCGTGCGCCGGCACCCGGGTGTGCAGCAGCTGGTACGCCCCGAGCCGCAGCGCGTCGCGTACCGGCGGGTCGATCCGCTGCACGTCCCGCCCGGCGGCGTCGGTGATGATCGCGTCGAGGGTGCCGGTCTGGCGCAGCGTGCCGTAGGTCAGTTCGGTGGCGAACGCGGCGTCCCGACCGACCAGCCCCTCCTCCCGCAGCATCGCCGGCAGCACCAGGTTGGCGTACGCGTCGTCCCGGTGCACCGCCGCGATCGCCTGGTACGCGACCTGGCGCGGCAGGTCGACGGCGGGCCGGACCGGCCGCCCGCCGGCGCCCCGCCGGTCCGCGCCGAACTGGCCGCCGCGCGGACGGTCCCCGCCCTGGCCCGGTCGCGCACCGCGCGGGTACCGGTCGCCGCGCTCGGCCCCGAAGGACCGGCCCCGGTCGCCGGAGCGGTCCGCGCGGCCGCCCTCGTCGGAGCGCGGGCCTTCGGCACGGCCGGACCCGCCACGCTCGCCGCCCGACGGTCGTCCCGTCGACGGGCCGCGGCGGCCCTCCTCGGAGAAGCGCTCACCCCGGGACTCGGACGGCCCGGTCACGCGAACACCTCCCCGGCGGCTACCCGGACGCCGCGCGCCCAGTCGCTCGCCGACATGGCCTTCTTGCCGGCCGCCCGCACCTCGCCGAGCTGGACCGGGACGGTGGCCGAGCCGGCCAGCACCCGGGCCTTCTCCACCAGCAGCTCACCGGGCTTCAGCTCGGGGCCGTTCGCCACCGGGGCGACCGGGCCGAGCTTGATCCGCTCCCCGCGGAAGGTCGTCCACGGGCCGGGGGCCGGGGTGCAGGCGCGGATCCGCCGGTCGACGGCGAAGGCCGGATCGTTCCAGCGCACCCGGGCGTCCTCGACGGTCAGTTTCGGGGCGAGGGACACCCCGTCGGCCGGCTGCGGCTCGGCCCGCGCGGTGCCGGCCTCGATCGCGTCGAGGACCGCCACCAGCAGGCCGGCGCCGGAGTGGGCGAGTCGTTCCAGCAGGTCGCCGGAGGTGTCGGCGGGGCGGATCTCGTCGGTGAGCGTGCCGTACACCGGGCCGGTGTCCAACCCCTGCTCGAGCTGGAAGACGCTGGCCCCGGTCAGCTCGTCGCCGTGCAGCACGGCGTGCTGCACCGGCGCCGCGCCCCGCCAGGCGGGCAGCAGCGAGAAGTGCAGGTTGATCCAGCCGTGCCGGGGGATCTCCAACGCGACCGGCGGCACCAGCGCACCGTACGCGACCACCGGCACGCAGTCCGGGGCCAGCTCGCGGAGCCGGTCCAGGAACTCGGGCTCGCGGGGCCGGGCCGGGGTGAGCACCTCGACGCCGTGCGCGTCGGCCCAGGCGCCGACGGGCGAGCGGACCAGCCCCCGCCCGCGACCGGCCGGCGCGTCGGGACGGGTGACCACGGCCAGCAGCTCGTGGCCGGACGCGGCGATGGCGGCCAGGGCGGGGACGGCGACGGCCGGGGTGCCGGCGAAGATCAGACGCACCGGCTCACCTGCCCAGACCGAACGGATTGCTCAGGTGCGGGCTGAGCTTGACCACCGGCGGGGCGGCCTGGTCGTACCACTCGGCCTGGCGGATCGCCTTCATGGCCTCCTTGCGCCCGTCGGGATCCAGCCGGTCGACGAAGAGCACCCCGTCGAGGTGGTCGGTCTCGTGCTGCACGCAGCGGGCCATCAGGCCGCTGCCCACGATCTGCATCGGGTCACCGAAGGCGCTGAACCCCTTGGCGATCACGTTCTGCCGGCGCTTGGTGTCGAAGTAGAGCCCGGGGATGGACAGGCAGCCCTCCGGGCCGTCCTGTTCCTCCTCGTCGGGGAACTCCAGCACCGGGTTGACCAGATGGCCGAGCACGTCGTCGACGTCGAAGGTGAACACCCGCAGGCCCACCCCGAGCTGCGGCGCGGCCAGTCCGGCGCCGCTCTGCTCGCGCATTGTGTCGGTCAGGTCGGCGACGAGCTTGCGCAGCTCGGCGTCGAAGTCGACCACCGGATCGGCCGGCGTGCGCAGCACCGGATCCCCGAACAGACGGATGGGCTGAACGGTCACGCGGGGTGGCTCCTTCGACGGCGGGACGAACTCTGCCGTACCAGTCTACGGAGTGGCCGGAGCCGCCCCGGCCGGCGTACCGCGATCGGTGCGCGGCCCGGTGGCGGCGTCACCCACGGTCACCGGCAGGGTGGCGTAGCCGCGCAGGGTCAGCCGGACCCGCCGCTCGGGCTCGCCGGCCAGGGCGAGGCCGGACAGCCGGCGCAGCAGCAGCGGGAAGGCGACCTGCGCCTCCAGCCGAGCCAGTCCCGCGCCGAGGCAGTAGTGCGGCCCGGCGCCGAAGGAGAGCGGGTGGATCTGCGGGCGCCACGGGTCGAACCGCGCCGGCTCCGGGTACCGCCGGGGGTCCCGGTTCGCGGCACCGAGCATCAGCATCAGCCAGCTGCCGGCGGGCAGGTCGAGGCCCCCGTAGCTCGCCGGGGCGGTGCTCATCCGGGTGGTGAGCTGGACCGGCGAGTCGTACCGCAGCAGCTCGTCGACGTACCCGGGGGCGAACTCCGGGTGCCCGCCCAGCGTCGCCGCGGCACGGGGGTGCCCGAGCAGCACCACGAGGCCGTTGCCGAGCAGGTTGGTGGTCGTCTCGAAGCCGGCCACCAGCAGGATCACGAGGTTGGACAGCAGCTCGTCCCCGGACAGTCGCTCGCCGTCGGAGTCGTGCACCTGC
Source organism: Micromonospora inositola (assembly GCF_900090285.1). Classification (NCBI taxonomy): domain Bacteria; kingdom Bacillati; phylum Actinomycetota; class Actinomycetes; order Micromonosporales; family Micromonosporaceae; genus Micromonospora; species Micromonospora inositola. The sequence continues at coordinate 5,955,324 of NZ_LT607754.1, forward strand.
ACCAGCGCGGTGGTCAGGTCGTCGGCGGGCGCCCGGCGACGGGCCGCCACCAGCTCGGTGAAGTAGCCGCGCAGCTCGGCGGCGCCCCGGTCGGCGTCCGCCAGCTCCGCCGGGGTGATCTCCGGCTCCAGCACCCCGGTCAGGTCCGCCGCCCAGCGCCGGAACTGCGGCCGGTCCGCCGCCGGCACGCCGAGCAGCGCGCAGATCACCCCGACCGGCAGCGGGTACGCGAAGTCGGCCATGAAGTCGACCGGCTCCCCGTCCCGGCCCCGCTCCAGCATGGCGTCGACCAGTTCGGCGGCCTGGGCGACCACCACGTCCCGCATCGCGGCGATCCGGCGCGGGGTGAAGGCTCCCGCGGCGAGCCGCCGCATCCGGCTGTGGTCCGGCGGGTTGGTGCGCAGCATCGAGCGGGAGATCGACGCCACGGCCGGGCTCTCCCGCCAGCCGGGCAGGAACTGGTCGCGCAGCTCGTCGTCCATCACCCCGAACCGCGGGTCGCGGAGGATCTCGTCGACCTCGGCGTAGCCGGTGACCGCGTAGAAGACCGGCCCGGCCTGGACGACCGGACCGTGCGCCCGCAACCGCTCATAGGTGGGATAGGGGTTCACCCGCCCCTGCGGGGACATCAGCAGCGCCAGGGCGTCGGCAGGATCCACGGTCAGCCTCCCGGGGGATCGGCGACCTTCATCATGCGCCCGTTCCCCCGATTCCGGCGATCCCCCGGCGACCAGGGACGGCCGGAGCAGCTCAACCTCGATGCATCAGCCGGGGCTCGCCGACGGCCCGACGCCCGGTGTCCGCCTGATCCGGCCGGTCAGGCGCCGGAGCCCGGCTCCCCGGCCAGCACCGCGTCGCCACCGAGCAGGGCGTGCTCCGGCAGCGGGAGCTGGATGCCGTGGGCGGCCTCCCAGTCGTGGATCATGCTGGGGCGGACCTGGGCGGTGAAGTAGTCGACCGCGCTCATCCCGCCGACCACCGGCTCTTCCACCTCGGCGACCAGCCGGGCCGGGACGAGGGGGAAGCCGCTCTGGATGGCGGCGCTGAGCCGACGATGCCCGTCGACGACGAAGAAGTACTCGCCGGTGTAGCCGATCCGCAGCGGTTCGAGGGCCTCGTCGCCGGCCCCGGCCACCTCGCCGAGGAACTCGGAGTCCCAGAGCCCGCGCAGGGTGGCGATGTCCTCGGTCGGGTAGACCCGGGCCGGGTCGAGCAGCAGCAGCGGGGGCGCTTCGGCCAGCACGTCCGCGCCGAGCCGGCCCTCGTACGCGTCGATGATGTGCGCGATCACCTGCTCCGGGTTGGCCCGGGTGGTGTCGCAGATCAGGTCGTAGTTGCGCAGCCGGGCCTTGTCGACGCCGTACCGGACGATGAAGCGGTTGCGCTCGCTCTCGCTGCGCTCCCGGAGCTTGGCCCTCGCCTCCTCCAGGCAGGTGTAGCTCTCGGCCGGGCCGGACGGGCGGGCCAGCACCCGGCGGGCCGCCTCGGTCGGCTCGGTGATCATGTGCACCTTGAGCGCGTCGGTGAAGAAGTGCCAGGCCAGCCGGGAGTCCATCACCAGCGACTCGCCGGAGGCGGCTATGTCCCGCTGGAGCTGGTCGACGTAGCCGTCAACCGCCTGGTCCAGCTCCGCGTGCAGATTGAGCTGGAGCGCGGTCATCTGCCGATCCTGCGCCATCTGCCGATAGAGGTCGCCGACGCTGACCCGGCGCAGCCCCAGCCGCTTGGCGACCTCGACGGAGACGGTGCTCTTGCCGCTGCCGAGGTCACCGTTGAAGACGATCGATTGACGAACGGTCACGACTGGTCCACCCCTGCTCACCGGCTGATTGACATCATCGATTTGGCGTCGGATCGACGCGCTCCCGCCTTCGTCGCGCCATCCGTGCGCCCGGGCATGACGGGCGATGCTATCACTTGCCCCCCAGCGCCCCACCGTACGCGGTGTGCGACGGCGGGGCGCCGGAGCGCGCCGGATGGCCCAGGTCGTGCCCGGGATCACGCGCGAACACGGTGGTCGCGCCATCCCGGGAGCGGCGGGGATCGCGGCGGGCCGAGGGATCAGAAGAGGCTCAGCGGGTCGACCTGGAGCCGGACCGGGTCGGCGGCCTTGCGGGCGGTGCGCTGCCCGGCGGCCGTGTGCAGCGCCTCCGCCAGGGCGGCCGCCCGGGCCCGGGGCACCCGCACCAGCATCCGCTCACGGCCCTCGTCGGCGGGAACCGGACCGAGCACCTCGGCGTCGTCGGGCAGCCGGGCCCCGGCGAGCAGGTCGGCCACCGCCTCGGCCGGGCCGGTGACGCTGGCCATCTTCACCGCCGGCGGAAAGCCCAGCTCCCGCCGCTCGGCCAGCTCCCGGGCGGCGAACCAGGCCGCGTCCCAGCGCAACAGCGCCTGCACCGGCGCGAGCGCGCCGTCGGCGACCACCACCACCCGGCCCCCGGCCGAGGCCGGGCGGGCCAGGGCCGCGGCGGTCAGCCAGCGCCGCAGCGCCTCCTCGCCGGCCCGCAGGTCGGCCCGGGTGAGCAGCGCCCACGAGTCGAGCAGCAGCACCGCCCCGTAGCCAGCCTCGGCGACCGGCTCAGCCCCGGGGGTGGCGATCACCAGGCCGGCCCCGGCGGGCACGGTGGTCAGCACCTCCTCCCGGCCCGAGGTGCGGACCGGCACGCCGGGGAAGGCCCGGCCCAGCTCCTCGGCGGTGCGCCGGGCGCCGGTCACGGAGGCGCGCAGCCGCCGCCCGCCGCACTCCGGGCAGGCGTACGCGGCGGCGACCCGGCCGCACCAGCGACAGGCGGGCGTTCCGGCGGCGGAGGGCAGCGCGAGCGGGCCGGCGCAGTGCGGGCAGCGGGCCGGGGTCCGGCAGTCGGCGCAGGCGACCGAGGGCAGGTAGCCGCGGCGGGGCACCTGCACCAGCACCGGGGCGTCGGCGCGCAGGGTGTCCCGGGCGGTGGTCCAGGCCAGGCTGGGCAGCCGGGCGGTCGCCGCGCCGGGGTCGCGGGCCAGTTGCGGGTCGTCGCCGGTCGGCACGATCGCCGGGGTACGCGCCCGCACGGTCGCCCGGTCGGCGACCACCTCCCGGGCCCAGCTGGTCTCCACCAGCAGCTGCGCCTCGGCGGTCCGGGCGTACCCGCCGACCAGGGCCGCCGCGCCGCCGAGCTGGGCCCTGGTGAGCAGCACCTCCCGGGCGTGCGGGTACGGCGCCCGGGGCTCGGCGTGCAGGTCGTCGCCGTCGTCCCAGATCGCCACCAGGCCCAGCCGGCCCACCGGGGCGAACATCGCCGCTCGGGTGCCGATCACCACGGGCGCCTCACCCCTTCGGGCGGCGAGGAAGGCGCGGTAGCGCCGGGCCGGTCCGAGCGCGGCGGAGAGACAGACGTGCCGGTCGGGCCCGAGCGTGCCGGTCAGCGCGACATCGAGCCGGTCCAGGTCCCGGGCGTCGGCCACCACGACCAGCGCGCCCCGACCGCCGGCCACCGTCGCGGCGACGGCGTCGGCGTACCGGGCGGCCCAGTCCTCCCCGGGCAGGGCCGACCAGACCGCGCGGGGCGCCCGCCCGCCGGTGAGCGCGCGCAGGAACGCGGGCCCGGCCGGGTAGTCCCGCCACCCGCGCGGGTCGACCGGGACCGCGTCGGCTCCGGTCGGGGCGGTGTCGGCGGGCGGCGCGGTGCCGCCGAGTTCCTTCTCGACGCGGGCGTGCCGGGGCGGCACGGCGAGCCGTAGCACGTCGGCGAGGCTGCCGGCGTACCGGTCGGCGACCGCCCGGGCCAGCTGGGCGATCTCCGGCGCGAGCACCGGCACCGGCGAGACGACCTTCTCCAGGTACGCCAGCCGGGGGTGGTCGGACCGCTCGACCCGCTCCAGCAGCCAGCCGTCGACCAGCTGGCCGGCGAAGCGCACCTTGACCCGGACGCCGGGGAGCGCCTCGGCGTCCAGTTCGGCCGGGACCAGGTAGTCGAAGGGGCGATCCAGGTGGGCCAGGGGCACGTCCACGCAGACACGAGCGACCGGCGACCCCGGTGCGGGTCGCCGGTCGCTGCGCCTGGTGCCGGTCAGGCTCCCGCGGCCGACTTGAGGTCGGCGGCCCGGTCGGTGCTCTCCCAGGTCAGGTCCGGCAGCTCGCGGCCGAAGTGGCCGTACGCGGCGGTCTGCTGGTAGATCGGGCGGAGCAGGTTGAGGTCCCGGATGATCGCGGCCGGGCGCAGGTCGAAGACCTCGGCGACGGCCTTCTCGATCGAGGCGACCGGCACGGTCTCGGTGCCGAAGGTCTCGATGAAGAGGCTGACCGGGTGGGCCTTGCCGATCGCGTACGCGACCTGCGCCTCGCAGCGCTCGGCCAGGCCGGCGGCGACCACGTTCTTGGCCACCCAGCGCATCGCGTACGCGGCGGAGCGGTCCACCTTGGACGGGTCCTTGCCGGAGAAGGCGCCGCCACCGTGCCGGGCGTACCCGCCGTAGGTGTCGACGATGATCTTCCGGCCGGTGAGGCCGGCGTCGCCCATCGGGCCGCCGATCTCGAACCGCCCGGTCGGGTTCACCAGCAGCCGGTAGCCCTCGGTGTCCAGCCCGAGGCTCTCCAGCTCCGGAGCGATGACGTGCTCGCGCACGTCGGGGGTGAGCAGCGACTCCAGCGAGATGTCGGCGGCGTGCTGGCTGGAGACCACCACCGTGTCCAGCCGGACGGGGCGCAGCCCGTCGTACTCGATGGTCACCTGGGTCTTGCCGTCCGGCCGCAGGTACGGGATGGTGCTGTCCTTGCGGACCGCGGCGAGCCGGCGGGCCAGCCGGTGCGCGAGCGCGATCGGCAGCGGCATCAGCTCGGGCGTCTCCGAGCAGGCGAACCCGAACATCATGCCCTGGTCGCCGGCGCCCTGCGCGTCCAGCGCGCTCTCCGACGAGCCGGTACGCAGCTCGAAGGCGTTGTCGACGCCCTGCGCGATGTCCGCGGACTGGGCGCCGATGGAGACGCTGACGCCGCAGGAGGCACCGTCGAAGCCCTTCTTCGACGAGTCGTAGCCGATCTCCAGGATGGTGTCCCGAACGATGGTGGGGATGTCGGCGTACGCCTTCGTGGTGACCTCGCCCGCCACGTGCACCTGGCCCGTGGTGATCATGGTCTCGACCGCGACCCGGCTGTGCGGGTCCTGGGTGAGCAGGGCGTCCAGAATGCCGTCACTGATCTGGTCGGCGATCTTGTCCGGGTGGCCTTCCGTGACCGATTCGGACGTGAAGAGACGTGTCACGGCACTCCTAAGCATGTGAAAACTCTTGAACGGTCGCTCCGCGGCAGTTTAGTCACCGTGCCTCGAGGGTGACTCAGGCAATGCGGTTGTGACCAGTGTTCAGGACTTGTCGGCCAGCCGGGACACCACCAGATCCCAGACGTCGTCGGCCAGGTCCTCCTTGGACCGCTCGGGCAGCCGGGCGACCGAGCCGTCCGCACCGATGACGGTCGCCGCGTTGGTCTCGGCGCCGAAGACCTTGTCCGGGCCGACCTCGTTGATGACGATGAGGTCCGCCCGCTTGCGGGCCAGCTTGGCCCGGCCGTTGGCCTCGGCGTCGCCGGTCTCGGCGGCGAACACCACCAGCACCTGTTCCGGTCGACGGCGTCGGCCCAGCTCGGCGGCGATGTCCGGGTTTGTGACCAGCTCGATCGTCGGCGCGCTGCCGTCGTCCGTCTTCTTGATTTTGCCAGGCGCGTAGGTCGCGGGGCGGAAATCGGCGGGAGCGGCGGCCATCACCACGGCGTGCGCGCCGGCCGCGGCCTCCAGGGTCGCCTTGCGCAGCTCCTCGGTGGTGCCCACCCGGACCAGGTCGACACCGGCCGGGTCGGCGAGCGAGACGTTGGCCGACACCAGGGTGACCCGGGCTCCGCGGGCCACCGCCGCGCGGGCGAAGGCGTACCCCTGCTTGCCGGAGGAGCGGTTACCGAGGAACCGGACCGGGTCGAGCGGCTCGCGGGTGCCGCCGGCGGTGACCACCACGTGCCGGCCGGCCAGGTCGGCCGGGGCGGTGACCCCCCGGGCGAGGGCGCGGCGGGCGACGGCGAAGATCTCCGCCGGGTCGGGCAGCCGGCCCTTGCCGGTGTCGGCGCCGGTGAGCCGGCCGACGGCGGGCTCGATCACCCGGACGCCCCGGGACCGCAGGGTCGCGACGTTGGCGACGGTGGCGGGGTGCTCCCACATCTCGGTGTGCATCGCCGGGGCGAGCACCACCGGGCAGCGGGCGGTCAGCAGGGTGTTGGTGAGCAGGTCGTCGGCGAGCCCGTGGGCGGCCTTGGCGAGCAGGTCGGCCGTGGCCGGCGCGACCACCACCAGGTCGGCGTGCTGGCCGAGCCGGACGTGCGGCACCTCGTGCACGTCGGACCAGACGTCGTCGGCGACCGGCCGGCCGGAGAGCGCGGCCCAGGTCGGCGCCCCGATGAAGCGGAGCGCCGACGCGGTCGGCACGACCCGGACGCGATGACCCGACTCGGTGAAGAGCCGGAGCAGCTCACACGCCTTGTAGGCGGCGATGCCACCGCCGACCCCGAGGACGATCTCGGCGGACATCGACGCGGGCGGGCTTACGGCTGGTCGGTCGGCTCGGCGGTGAGCAGGCCCGCGTTGATCTCGCGCATGGCGATCGAGAGCGGCTTCTCCTGCGGGGTGGTCTCCACGAGCGGGCCGACGTACTCCAGCAGGCCCTCACCGAGCTGGCTGTAGTAGGCGTTGACCTGACGCGCGCGCTTTGCGGCGAAGATCACCAGCGCGTACTTCGAGGTCGTCTTCTCGAGGAGCTCGTCGATCGGCGGGTTGGTGATGCCTTCGGGGTTGGCGATGGATCCCACGAATTAACCTCTGCGTCTTAAGCACCGCCCGGAAGCGGTGGTCTCTCAACCGCTCGGGCGCGGTTGGGCCGGAGCCAGGAAAGAAGAACCGAGCAAGCCTACCAGCTCGTCGGCCGCGCGCTCGGCACGGTCGTGCGTCACGGCGTGGGGGAAGGCCGCCGCCACGGCCGGGTCCGGCCGGTACCCGGGCGGGACGAGGAGCACCAGCTGGGCGTCGGGCGCGACGGCCCGGACGGCGAGGGCGCCGGGCAGGTCCAGCGGGAGCAGCACCGGCCGGCCGGCGGCCAGCCGGGAGCGGATCCCCGCGCGCGGGACGCCGCGCCGGTACGGCCCGATCCGGCTCCACTCCAGCAGCTCGTCCCCGGCGATCATCCGCTCGAACTCGGCCGGGGCGAGGAAGAGGCGGTCCACCCCGTCCACCTCGCCCGCGCCGGGCGGCCGGGTGGTGGCCGCCACGGGGACCCAGGCGGACGGGAGACGCGCCCGGACCAGCTCGACGACACTCTCCGTGCCGGCCCCGGAGGGTCCGGCCAGGACAGTGAGCCGAGCCGCCGGGCGCGCCTCGTCATCCGTGCTCACCGCTTGTTTCTACACGTTGCGGCATTCAGTTGGCGGCGAACTCTCCAAGCAGAGCCTTGCGCTGCTGCTCGCCCAGGCCACGCAGTCGGCGGCTGTCAGCGATCTTGAGCTTCTCCATGATCTGGGTGGCCCGGATCTTGCCGATGCCCGGCATCGCCTGCAGCACGGCCGAGACCTTGAGCTTGCCGACGACGTCGTCGGACTCGGCCTGCTCAAGCACGTTGGCGAGGCTGGTCTTGCCCTGCTTGAGGTCCTCCTTCAGCTTCGCACGGGCCTTGCGGATCTCCGCGGCCTTCTCCAGCGCGGCAGCGCGCTGCTCGGGGGTCAGTGACGGGAGCGGCACCAGTTCTCCTCAGGTCCCTATCGCGGCGGGCGGGGCGCACCGCCGCATCTGTGAAACGTGGTGTCGCTGGCAACCAAAGGGGTCCTTGGTTCCCAGCGCGGGGAAAACTAGCGGTCAACGGAGTTTTCGGCAACGTGGGCGCGCGATGATGAACGGATAGTGACGGAGCCGTCAGTCAGTCAGGACGTACCCAGCGCCGCCCGGCAGTCGGCCAGGGCCCGGTCCGCCGCGGCCCGCAGGGCGGCCACGTCCGGCCCCGCGTGCAGGACCTCACGGGAGTACGAGGGCAGCACCGACGGCAGGCTGGAGCCGAAGACGGTGCGCAGATCCGCGGCCGTGCCGCCCTGGGCGCCGAGCCCCGGCGCGAGCAGCGGACCGTTCACCGTGGAGAGGTCGTGGCCGGTGTCGCCGACCGTCGCGCCGACCACCAGACCGAAGCTGCCGAGCGGCTCGGCACCCCTGTTGAGCTGGGAAATCTCGTCGATGACGGTCTGCGCGACGGTCCGCCCGTCGGCCGTGACGGCGCGCTGCACCGCCGCGCCCTCCGGGTTGGAGGTGAGCGCCAGGACGAAGACGCCGCCCCCGTGCGCGGCGGCCAGCTCGAACATCGGCGCGAGGGATCCGACCCCGAGATAGGGACTGGCCGTGACCGCGTCGACATACAGCGGGCTGGATGGATCGAGGTAGGCCGAGGCGTACGCGCTGACCGTCGAGCCGATGTCGCCGCGCTTGACGTCGAGCAGAACGAGCGAGCCGGCATCCCGCAACTGTCGGATAGTTGACTCAAGAATTTCGACACCCCGGGTGCCGAACCGCTCGAAGAAGGCCGACTGGGGCTTGACCACCGCAATCCGGTCACCGAGCGCCTCGACCACGGTACGGGCGAACCGATCGAGCCCGTCGACGTCGTCGGACAGGCCCCAGCGCGCCAGCAGACCCGGATGGGGATCGATCCCCACGCAGAGCGGTCCCCGTTCGGCCACGGCCCGGTGCAGGCGGGCGCCGAAGCTCTCCATCGCGACTCTCCCTCTCCTTCGCGCGGCGTCCCGCCGCGGTGGTCGTACGGCGGCGGACGCCGCCGCTCCTCGCCTGCCGGCCGCGGCCCGCGGCCGGGCGGCGGATCGGACGTCGGCCCGCTCGCCGGGCCGCCTCAGCCGGACTTGACCGCCGCCTCGACGCCGCTGACGATCCGCGCCACGTCCGCGTCGTCGGTGACGTACGGCGGCATGGTGTAGACCAGGTCGCGGAACGGGCGCAGCCAGACGCCCTGCGCCACCGCGGCCGCGGTCGCCCGGGTCAGGTCCACCTCGTGGTCGAGCTGGACCACGCCGATCGCGCCCAGCACCCGCACGTCCGCCACCCCGGGCGCCTCGCGCAGCGGCTCCAGCCCGGCCCGCAGCCCGTCCTGGATCCTCGCCACCTGCCCGGCCCAGTCCCCGGCCCGCAGCAGGTCCAGCGAGGCGTTGGCGACCGCGCAGGCGAGCGGGTTGCCCATGAACGTGGGGCCGTGCGCCAGCACCCCGCCCGCCGAGATGCCGCGGGCGATCTCGGGCGTGCAGAGCGCGGCGGCCAGGGTCAGGTAGCCGCCGGTGAGGGCCTTGCCGACGCAGAGCACGTCCGGGGTGACGCCGGCGTGCTCGGCGGCGAACATCGTGCCGGTACGGCCGAAGCCCGTGGCGATCTCGTCGAAGATGAGCAGGATGCCGTGCGCCCGGGTCACCTCGCGCAGCACCCGCAGGTAGTGCGGGTGGTGGAAGCGCATCCCGCCGGCGCCCTGGACCACCGGCTCCACGATCACCGCCGCCAGCTCGTCGGCGTGCCGTTCCACCGCGTCGACCAGGGCCTGCTCGTACGCCGGGTCCGGCGGGGTGTCGAAGCCGCCCGGCGGCACCGGCGCGAAGACCTGCCGGGGCAGCACGTCCCCCCAGAGGTGGTGCATACCGCCCTCCGGGTCGCACACGCTCATCGGGTGGAAGGTGTCCCCGTGGTAACCGCCCCGCCAGGTGCCCAGCCGGCGGCGTTCCGGCCGGCCGGTGGCCCGCTGGTACTGCAGGCACATCTTCACCGCCACCTCGACGCTGACCGAGCCGGAGTCGGCGAGGAAGACGTGCTCCAGGCCGTCGGGGGCCAGCTCGACCAGGGTGCGCGCCAGCCGCACCGCGGGCTCGTGGGTGAGCCCGCCGAACATCACATGGCTCATCCGGCCGAGCTGGTCGGTGACCGCCGCGTCGAGCACGGGGTGGCGGTAGCCGTGGATCGCCGCCCACCACGACGACATCCCGTCGACGAGCTCCCGGCCGTCGGCCAGCCGCAGCCGTACGCCCTGCGCGCTCGCCACCACGTGGGGCGGGCTGGCCGGCGGCAGCGCCGCGTACGGGTGCCAGACGTGCCGGCGGTCGGCGGCCAGGATCTCCTCGGGCGTCACGGGCCCTCCTTCGTGTCCTCGCGGGGACTGCTGCGCACCCCGATGGCAGGCACGGGCGGACCGGGCCGCACGCCGGTGGGGCCGGACGGTGCTCCCGCGGTCCCTTTGCTCTGCTGCAGCGACGGCAACACCGGGTGTCCGGATACCGGACGGCGGCCGTTGCGCCGGGGGCAGCAGAGCAAAGGGGGGTGCCGCGGGGACGTCGTCCGGCCCTGGTTCACCGCTGGCCGGCCGGTACCGCCGCTGTCCCGGCCGCCGCGCGGGCGGCCGCGCGGACCAGAGCGGGGCCACGGTAGATGAATCCGGTGTAGAGCTGGACGAGGCTCGCTCCGGCGTCGAACATCCGGGTCGCGTCGTCCGGGTCCAGGAGGCCGCCGACCCCGATCACCGGCAGCCGGCCGCCGGTCTCCCGGTCCACGAAGGCGACCACCTCGCGGGCGCGTCCGGCGAGCGGACGGCCGGAGAGGCCGCCGGTCTCCGCGCCGCGCTCCCGATCGGCCGGGGCGAGCCCGTCGCGGGCCAGCGTCGTGTTGGTGGCGATCACCCCGGCCGCGCCCCGGTTCAGGCAGACCTCCAGCAGCTCGGCGATGGCCGGCTCGGTGAGGTCCGGGGCGATCTTCACCAGCACCGGCTTCTCCCCCACCAGCGCCGCGAGCAGCGCGTCCAGGTGGGACTTGTCCTGAAGGGACCGCAGCCCGGGGGTGTTCGGCGAGGAGACGTTGACGGCGAAGTAGTCGCCGTGCCCAGTCAGCGCCCGGTAGGAGGCCAGGTAGTCCTCGACGGCCTCGTCCAGCGGGGTCACCTTGGACTTGCCGAGGGAGATGCCCAGCGGCACCCCGATCGGGCGGGGCAACGCCGCCAGCCGGTCGGCCAGGGCCGCGGCGCCGCCGTTGTTGAACCCCATCCGGTTCACCACGGCCTCGCTGTCCCGCAGTCGGAACAGCCGGGGCCGGGGGTTGCCCGGCTGGGCGTGCGCGGTGACCGTGCCGACCTCGACGAAGCCGAAGCCGAGCGCCGGCCAGGCCGGCAGCGCCAGCCCGTTCTTGTCCATCCCCGCCGCCAACCCGACCGGGTTCGGGAACTCCACCCCGAACACCGTCCGCGGCGCCCGCCGGAAGTAGCGGGCCCGCAGCGCGGCGAGCGCCGCCGGCCGCCGGGACACCGCGGCCAGCCGCCGCAGCGTCCACTCGTGCGCCGCCTCGGCGTCCCCACCCCCCAGCCGGAACAGCCCCGGCCGCATGACCTTCTCAAAGATCACGCCCGACCTCCCCGGGAGTGATCGATGATGAAGTTGTTGCCCCGCGCCTCGGCGTGTCGAGGCAACAACCTCATGATCGACGCGGCGATCCGGGGGGTCACTGGGCGGCCCGCAGGGCGGCGTGGAGCTCCTGGAGCGGGCGGACGCGCATGTCGCCGCGGATGCGGGCCTCGATGCCCATGACCGCCGCCGCCGCGCCGGGGACGGTGGTGATGCAGGGGATGTCCGCGGTCACGGCGGCGCTGCGGATCTCGTAGCCGTCGGAGCGGGCGCTGGCGCCGGAGCCCTGCGGCGTGTTGACCACCAGGGCCACGTCGCCGCCGAGGATCAGCGAGACCGCGTCCTCGCCCGCACCGGCCTCGTAGTGCTTGCGGATCTGCTCGCAGGCGATGCCGTGCCGGCGCAGCACCTCGGCGGTGCCGGTGGTGGCGACGATCTCGAAGCCCAGGTCGGCCAGGCGCTTGATCGGGAAGATCATGCCGCGCTTGTCCCGGTTGGCCACCGAGACGAAGATCTTCCCGGCCGTCGGCAGGGAGCCGTACGCGGCGGACTGCGACTTGGCGAAGGCGTGCCCGAAATTGGTGTCGATGCCCATCACCTCGCCGGTGGACTTCATCTCCGGGCCCAGCAGCGAGTCGATCCCCTTGCCGGCCGGGGTGCGGAACCGCTTGAACGGCAGCACCGCCTCCTTCACCGCGATCGGGGCGTCCGCCGGCATCGCGCCGCCGTCCCCGCTGGGCGGGAGCAGGCCCTCGGCGCGCAGCTCGGCGATGGTGGCGCCGAGCGCGATCCGGGCCGCCGCCTTGGCCAGCGGCACCGCCGTGGCCTTCGAGACGAACGGCACGGTACGCGAGGCGCGCGGGTTCGCCTCCAGCACGTAGAGCATGTCGTCCTTGAGGGCGTACTGCACGTTGAGCAGGCCGCGCACGCCCACGCCGCGGGCGATCGCCTCGGTGTACCGGCGCACCTGGGCCAGGTGGGAGCCGGCCAGGGTGATCGGCGGCAGCGCGCAGGACGAGTCGCCGGAGTGGATGCCGGCCTCCTCGATGTGCTCCATCACCCCGCCGAGGTAGACCTCGCCGTCGGCGTCGACCAACGCGTCCACGTCGATCTCGATGGCGTCGTCGAGGAAACGGTCCACCAGCACCGGGTGGTCCGGGGAGATGTCGGTGGCCCGGCCGATGTAGTCGCGCAGCGTGGCGTCGTCGTAGACGATCTCCATGCCCCGCCCACCGAGCACGTACGACGGCCGGACCAGCACTGGGTACCCGATCTCGTCGGCGATCGCCTTCGCCTCGTCGTACGAGGTGGCCATGCCGTGCGCGGGGGCGCGCAGCCCGGCCCGGGCGAGCACGGCGCCGAACGCGCCCCGCTCCTCGGCCAGGTGGATCGACTCCGGGGAGGTGCCGACCACGGGAAGCCCGGCGTCCTTGAGCCGCTGGGCCAAAGCCAACGGGGTCTGCCCGCCGAGCTGCACGATCACCCCGACCACGCCCGGCCCGCCGGCCGCCCGGCCGGAGGAGTCCTCCGCGTGCCAGACCTCCAGGACGTCCTCGAAGGTCAGCGGCTCGAAGTAGAGCCGGTCGGCGGTGTCGTAGTCGGTGGAGACCGTCTCCGGGTTGCAGTTGACCATCACCGTCTCGTAACCCACCTCCCGGAGGGCCATCACGGCGTGCACGCAGGAGTAGTCGAACTCGATGCCCTGCCCGATCCGGTTCGGACCGGAGCCCAGGATGAGCACCTTGGGCCGGTCCGAGGGCGCGACCTCGGTCTCCTGGTCATAGGTGGAGTAGTGGTACGGCGTGGTCGCCTCGAACTCGGCGGCGCAGGTGTCCACCGTCTTGTAGACCGGGCGGACGTCGAGCCGGTGCCGCAGGGTGCGGACGCCGTCCTCGGCGGCCAGCTCGGGGCGGAGCGCGGCGAGCTGCCGGTCGGACAGGCCGGCCCGCTTGGCCCGCCGCAGCAGGTCCGCGTCGAGCACCGGGGCATCCACGATCTCCGCGCGCAGCTCGACCAGCGCGGCGATCTGGTCCAGGAACCAGGGGTCCATCCCGCCGGAGGCGGCGGCGACCTCGGCGATGGTCGCGCCGAGCCGCAGCGCCCGCTCCACGGTGTAGAGCCGGCCGTCGTGCGGGATCCGCAGCGCGGCGAGGGTGTTCTCCTTCGTGGCGCCGGCCGGGTCCGGCACCGTCCAGAACCCGCCGCCCTTCGTCTCCATCGAGCGCATCGCCTTGTTCAGCGCCTCGGTGAAGTTGCGGCCCAGGCTCATCGCCTCGCCGACGGACTTCATCGTGGTGGTCAGCTCCGGGTCCGCGCCGGGGAACTTCTCGAACGCGAACCGGGGGATCTTCACCACCACGTAGTCGAGGGTCGGCTCGAACGCCGCCGGGGTCTTCAGGGTGATGTCGTTGGGGATCTCGTCCAGGGTGTAGCCGATGGCCAGCTTCGCGGCGATCTTGGCGATCGGGAAGCCGGTCGCCTTCGAGGCGAGGGCCGAGGAGCGGGACACCCGCGGGTTCATCTCGATCACGACGATCCGGCCGTCGGCCGGGTTGACCGCGAACTGGATGTTGCAGCCGCCGGTGTCCACCCCGACCTCGCGCAGCACCGCGATGCCGAGGTCGCGCAGCCGCTGGTACTCCCGGTCGGTCAGCGTCATCGCCGGGGCCACGGTGACGCTGTCGCCGGTGTGCACGCCCATCGGGTCGACGTTCTCGATCGAGCAGACCACCACCACGTTGTCGTGGCGGTCACGCATCAGTTCGAGCTCGTACTCCTTCCAGCCGAGCACGCTCTCCTCGATGAGCACCTCGTGCACCGGGCTGGCGGCCAGGCCGGCGCCGCCGATCCGGGCCAGGTCCTCGGCCGTGTGCGCCATGCCGGAGCCCAGGCCGCCCATGGTGAACGACGGCCGGATGACCACCGGCAGGCCCAGCTCGACGACGGTGGCCTCCACCTCGGCCATCGAGTGGCAGACCCGCGACCGGGGCACCAGGCCGGTCGGGTCGTCCAGACCGAGGCGTACGCCGGCCTTGGCGACGATGTCCTTGAACAGCTGCCGGTCCTCGCCGCGGTTGATCGCCTCGATGTTGGCGCCGATCAGCTCCACGCCGTACTTCTCCAGCACGCCCGCCTCGTGCAGGGCGACCGCGGTGTTCAGCGCGGTCTGCCCGCCCAGGGTGGGCAGCAGCGCGTCGGGGCGCTCCTTGGCGATGACCAGCTCGACGAACTCCGGGGTGATCGGCTCGACGTACGTGGCGTCGGCGAACTCCGGGTCGGTCATGATCGTGGCCGGGTTGGAGTTGACCAGGCTGACCCGGATTCCCTCGCTGCACAGCACCCGGCAGGCCTGGGTGCCGGAGTAGTCGAACTCGCAGGCCTGTCCGATGACGATCGGCCCCGAGCCGATCACCAGGATGTGCTTGAGATCGGTCCGCTTAGGCATTCGTGCGCCCCTCGCTGTGGGTCCGGCCTTCGCTGTGCTGCTGGTCGAGGCCGCGGCCCTCGATCAGCTCGGCGAAGCGGTCGAAGAGGTAGTCCGCGTCGTGCGGGCCGGCCGCCGCCTCCGGGTGGTACTGGACGGTGAAGGCGGGCACGTCCTTCGCCCGCAGCCCCTCGACCACGTTGTCATTGAGGCAGACATGGCTCACCTGGACGCCCCCGAACTCGGTCTCGATCACCTGGTCGGGGACGACCGCGCCGTGCCCGGCGCCCGGCACCTGGACGGCGAAGCCGTGGTTGTGGCTGGTCACCTCGACCTTGCCGGTGGCCCGGTCGAGCACCGGCTGGTTGATGCCGCGGTGGCCGTAGCCGAGCTTGTAGGTGCCGAAGCCGAGCGCCCGGCCGAGGATCTGACTGCCGAAGCAGATGCCGAAGAGCGGCACCTGCCGGCGCAGCACCTCTCTGGCGAGGGCCACCGGACCGTGGGCGGTGGCCGGGTCGCCCGGGCCGGGCGAGAAGAAGACCGCGTCCGCGCCGGTGGCGAGCAGGTCGTCGATGCTCGAACCGGCGGGCAGCACGTGGGTGGTGACCCCACGGGCGGCGAGCCGGCGCGGCACGTTGCGCTTGATGCCCAGGTCCAGCGCGGCGACCGTGAACCGGTGCGCGCCCTGCGCCTGGACCACGTACGGCTTTTCGGTGGTCACCTCGGCGGAGAGGTCCGCGCCGACCATCTGCGGCGACTGGCGGACCCGGGCCAGCAGGGCGCGCGGGTCGTCGTCGACGCTGGAGATGCCGACCCGCATGGCGCCCCGCTCGCGCAGGTGCCGGGTCAGCGCCCGGGTGTCCACGCCGCTGATGCCGACCACGCCCTCGGCGGCGAGCCGGTCCTCCAGCCCGCCGGTGGCCCGCCAGTTGGAGCCGATCCGGGCCGGGTCGCGGACCACGTACCCGGCGACCCAGATCCGGCCGGACTCGTCGTCCTCACCGTTGACGCCCGTGTTGCCGATGTGCGGGGCGGTCTGCACCACCACCTGGCGGTGGTAGGACGGGTCGGTCAGGGTCTCCTGGTAGCCGGTCATGCCGGTGTTGAAGACCGCCTCGCCGAAGGTCTCCCCGACGCTGCCGTACGCCTCGCCGTGGAACGTGCGCCCGTCCTCGAGGACGAGGATCGCCGATCGTCTGCGGGTCACTGTGCCGGCCTTTCGTTCGCGACTGCGGGACTCCGCTTCGCTGCATTCCTCGCGCTCACCGAACTGCCTTTCCGTCCAGGACCGTCGGCTCGCCGCGCAGGAAGGTCGCCACGATGCGACCCGGCAGCGTCATGCGGGCGTACGGGGTGTTGCGACTGCGACTGGCCAGCTCCGCCGGTTCGATGGTGCGGCGGGTGGCCGGGTCGACCAGGGTCAGGTTGGCCGGCACGCCGGGGGCGGGGTCGAGGCCGTGCCCGTCCAGGCCGGCGATCCGGGCCGGGGCCCGGGACATCCGCTCGGCGATCAGGTCCCACTGCGGGCCGAGCACGTCGAGGGCGATGGAGAGCGCCGTCTCCAGGCCGAGCATGCCCGGCCGGGCGTACGCCCACTCGCACTCCTTGTCCTCCACGGCGTGCGGGGCGTGGTCGGTGGCGACGATGTCGATCACGCCCTCGGCGAGGGCGGCACGGAGCGCGGCGACGTCGGTGGCGGTGCGCAGCGGGGGGTTCACCTTGTAGACCGGGTCGTACGTCTCGGCCTTGGAGTCGGTGAGCAGCAGGTGGTGCGGGGTCACCTCGGCGGTGACCTTCACCCCGCGCGTCTTGGCGTGCCGGAGCACCTCGACGCTGCCGGCGGTGGAGACGTGGCAGATGTGCAGGCGGCTGCCGACGTGCTCGGCCAGCAGCACGTCCCGGGCGATGATGGCCTCCTCGGCGACCGCCGGCCAGCCGGTCAGCCCGAGCCGGGTGGAGACCTCGCCCTCGTGCATCTGCGCGCCCTCGGTGAGCCGGGGCTCCTCGGCGTGCTGGGCGATCACCCCGTCGAACGCCTTGACGTATTCGAGGGCCCGGCGCATCAGCTTCGGGTCGGCCACGCAGTGCCCGTCGTCGGAGAAGATCCGCACCCGGGCCGCCGAGTCGGCCATCGCGCCCAGCTCGGCGAGCTGCCCGCCGGCCAGGCCGACGGTGACCGCGCCGATGGGCTGCACGTCGACCAGCCCGGCCTCCCGGCCGAGCCGCCAGACCTGCTCGACCACGCCGGCGGTGTCGGCGACCGGGGAGGTGTTGGCCATCGCGCAGACCGCGGTGTAGCCGCCGAGCGCCGCGGCGCGGGAGCCGGACTCGACGGTCTCGGCGTCCTCCCGGCCCGGCTCGCGCAGGTGGGTGTGCAGGTCGACCAGGCCGGGCAGGGCGACCAGCCCGGTGCCGTCGATCACCGTGGCGTCCGGCGCGGTCAGGCCCGCGCCGGTCTCGGCCACCACGCCGTCGCGGATCAGCAGGTCGGTCGGCGCGGCGCCGACCACGCTCACGCTCTTGATCAGGTACGCGGTCACCGGTTGTTCCCTCCGAGCAGCAGGTAGAGGACGGCCATCCGCACGGAGACCCCGTTGGCGACCTGTTCGACGATGGTGGAGCGGGGCGAGTCGGCGACCTCGGGCGTGATCTCCATGCCCCGGTTCATCGGGCCGGGGTGCATGACGATCGCGTGCTCGGGCAGCCGGCGCATCCGCGGGCCGTCCAGGCCGTAGCGGCGGGCGTACTCGCGGGCGGAGGGGAAGTAGGAGTCGTTCATCCGCTCGCGCTGCACCCGCAGCATCATCACCACGTCCGCCCCGGGTAGCACGGCGTCGAGGTCGTAGGAGACGTCGGTGCCGGGAGCGAGCGCCCCCGAGATGTCGACGGGGATCAGGGTCGGCGGGCCGACCAGGGTGACCTTGGCGCCGAGGGTGGAGAGCAGCAGCACGTTGGAGCGGGCCACCCGGGAGTGCAGCACGTCGCCGACGATCGCGACGTGCAGGCCGGCGAGCCGCCCCAGCCGGGAGCGCATCGTGTACGCGTCGAGCAACGCCTGCGTCGGGTGCTCGTGGGTGCCGTCGCCGGCGTTGACCACCGACCCGTCCACCCAGTTGGCCAGCCGGTGCGGGGCCCCGGAGGCGGGGTGCCGGACGACCACCGCGTCGGCGCCCATCGCCTGGAGGGTGAGCGCGGTGTCCTTGAGACTCTCGCCCTTGGCGACGCTGGAGCCCTTGGCCGAGAAGTTGATCACGTCGGCGCTGAGCCGCTTGGCGGCCGCCTCGAAGGAGATCCGGGTCCGGGTGGAGTCCTCGTAGAAGAGGTTCACCACGGTCCGGCCGCGCAGCGCGGGAAGCTTCTTCACCTCGCGGCCGGCGACGGTGGCCATCTCGGCGGCGGTGTCCAGGATCCGGGTGGCGGTGGCCGCGTCCAGGTCGGCCCCGGACAGCAGGTGGCGGATCATGAGCGGAGCCGCCTTTCGTTCGCGACTGCGGGGCTCCGCTCCGCTGCACTCCTCGCGCTCACAGGAGCCAGCCTTTCGTTCGCGACTGCGGGGCTCCGCTCCGCTGCACTCCTCGCGCTCACTGCGCACCCCCGAAGAGCTTGACCTCGTCGGCGCCGTCGGTCTCGGCGAGGGTGACCTTCACGCTCTCGGCGAGCGCGGTCGGGATGTTCTTGCCGACGTAGTCGGCGCGGATCGGCAGCTCGCGGTGCCCGCGGTCGACCAGGACGGCGAGCTGCACCGAGGCGGGGCGGCCGACGTCGCTGAGCGCGTCCAGGGCGGCCCGCACGGTGCGGCCGGAGAAGAGCACGTCGTCGACGAGGATGACCCGCTTGCCGTCGATCCCGCCCGTCGGCAGCTCGGTCGGGCCGACCGCGCGGGTGGCGTGCCGGCGCAGGTCGTCGCGGTAGAGGGTGATGTCGAGCACGCCGACCGGTACGGCCACGTCCTCGAAGGTGCTGATCCGGGCGGCGAGCCGCTTCGCGAGGGGCACGCCCCGGGTGGGGATGCCGAGCAGCACGGTGTCGGCGGCGCCCTGGGTCTTTTCGAGGATCTGGTGGGCGATGCGGTCGACCACCCGCGACACGTCGGCGGCGGCGAGGATCACCTTCACCGAGGGTTGTCGCGGCGGCGACGACTGGGCAGCCGATGGGTAGGCCACGGCGGACCTCCTTCCCCGCCTCACGGGACGGGTCGTTAAAGGACGTCTGGGTTGCCGGTCCGGCCGCGAACGGCCCGGACCGGGGCTTCACGCCACGTTACCAGCGGTCACCGGGCCGATCGCCGCCGGTACTGACCGCAGGATCAGGGTGGCGAAATGGGGATAACTCCCCCCGTGGTCCCCAACGGTAATGTCACGACCACTTGACCAGGTGTCGCAAGCCCCGTACCGTCACGCTCCGTAGCGATAGCTGGGAGAACCCCGAGCAGCACTGGGAGTGTCCGAATGCCCTCTGAATACGCCAAGTCGCTGGGCGCCCGCCTGCGCTCCATCCGCCAGCAGCAGGGCCTGTCCCTGCAGGGTGTGGAGGAGAAGTCGAACGGGCGGTGGAAGGCCGTGGTGGTCGGCTCGTACGAGCGCGGCGACCGGGCCGTCACCGTGTCCCGCCTGGCGGAGCTGGCCGACTTCTACCGCGTTCCCGTCTCGGAGCTGCTGCCCGACGGCAGCGGGGTGCGCCACGAGCCGACCAGCAAGATCGTCCTGGACCTGGAGCGGCTCTACGACGAGGCCTCCGAGGACCTCGCCTACGTCGCCCGGTACGCCCGTGCCATCCAGCAGCAGCGCGGTGACTACAACGGCCGGGTGCTCTCCATCCGCGCCGACGACCTGCGCGCTCTCGCCATCGTCTACGACGCCTCGCCGTCGGGCCTGATCGAGCGGCTCACCGAGCACGGTGTGCTGGTCGCCGACCCGCGGGCGTTCTTCGCGTCCTGACCTGCTCTCGTAGGAGAAAGGGCCCGTGCCACCCGGCACGGGCCCTTTCGTCGTACGGGTGCGGCGGCCGCCGCTCAGCGGGTGGCGTACTCGGCGATCCGGCCGAGCATCCCGTTGAGGAAGCGCGGCGAGTCGTCGGTCGACATCTGCCGGGCCAGCTCGACGGCCTCACTGATCGCCACCGCGTCGTCGATGTCGTCGACGTAGAGCAGCTCGTAGACGGCGATCCGGGCGAGGTTGCGGTCGACCACGGGCATCCGGTCGAGCGTCCAGCCCTCGGCGTAGCTGGCGATCAGCTCGTCGATCCGGTCGAGGTGCGCGGCGACGCCCTCGACCAGGCTGACCGCGTAGCCCAGGTGCTCCGGGCGGGGCTTCTCGATCCGCTCGATGTAGCCGGCGAGCACCTCGACCGGGGGCCGGTCCCGCAGGTCGGCCTCGAAGAGCACGTCCAGCGCCCGCTTGCGCGCCTTGCGGCGCGCCGGCATCTGCTGCTTGGGACCCTCGGCCATCAGGCGCGGCCGAGGTAACGGCCGTCGCGGGTGTCGACCTTGATCTTCTCGCCGGTGGTGATGAAGAGCGGCACCGGCACGGTCGCGCCGGTCTCGACGGTGGCCGGCTTGTTGCCGCCGGTCGACCGGTCGCCCTGCAGACCCGGCTCGGTGTAGGTGACCTCGAGCACGACGGAGGTCGGCAGCTCGATGTAGAGCGGGACGCTCTCGTGCGTGGCGACGGTCGCCTCGGCCTCCGGCAGGAGGTAGTTGGCCGCCTCGCCGACGGTGCCGCCGGGGACGGTGATCTGGTCGAACGTCTCCAGATCCATGAAGACGTAGTCCTCGCCGTCGGCGTACAGGTACTGCATGGTGCGCTTGTCGACGGTGGCGGTCTCGACCTTGGTGCCCGCGTTGAAGGTCTTGTCGACGACCTTGCCGGACAGCACGTTCTTCAGCGTGGTGCGCACGAAGGCACCACCCTTACCGGGCTTGACGTGCTGGAACTCGACGACGGCCCAGAGTTCCCCGTCGAGGTTGAGTACGAGGCCGTTCTTGAGCTCGTTGGTGGTGGCCATTTCCTGCCTTGATCATCAATTGGCGGACAGACCTGGAAAGTCTACTAGCTGTGTCGAACCGACAGCGCCGCCGCTGTCCCGCCCGACCCGAGGGTCACCCCGGGTGCCGGCGTCGATCACCCGCCGGTCCCACGGCGCGCCCAGCCGGGACGCCACGGAAGGTCACCGCGACCGGGTTCAGTCGGTGGCCGCCAGCCGGGCGGCGACGTGCCGCAGGGCGAGGTGGTAGCCGTCCACGCCCAGCCCGCAGATCACCCCGGTGGCCACCGCGGAGACCACCGAGTGGTGCCGGAACTCCTCGCGGGCGTGGATGTTGGAGATGTGCACCTCCACCAGCGGACCCCGCAGCATCGCGCAGGCGTCCCGCACGGCGATCGAGTAGTGCGACCAGGCGGCGGGATTGAGCACCACGGGCGCGCCCTCGTCGGCCGCCGCGTGCAGCCACCCGAGCAGCTCGTGCTCGGCGTCGGTCTGCCGGACCACCACGTCCAGGCCCAGCTCCCGGCCGACGTCCACACACATGGTGACCAGGTCGGCGTAGCTGGTCACCCCGTAGACCTCGACCTGCCGCGTGCCGAGCCGACCCAGGTTCGGGCCGTTGAGCACGTACACCCTCACCGTGCCACCTTCGTTCGCGACTGCGGGGCCCGAAAACCCGGCCCACTCCTCGCGCTCACCGGCTGATCTCCCGGTACGCGGCGTGCAGCAGCTCGTCGTCGGGGCCCTCCAGGATCGCCGGCCGGGCCAGACCGTCGAGCACCACGAAGCGCAGCTTGCTGCCCCGGGCCTTCTTGTCGACCCGCATCGCGGCGAGCAGCCGCGGCCACGCGTCGGCGGGATAGCTGGTCGGCAGGCCGAGCGCGGCCACCACGGTGCGGTGCCGCGCTGCGGTCGCCGCGTCCAGTCGACCGGCGAGCCGGGCCAGCGTGGCGGCGTAGACCAGGCCCACGGAGACGGCGTGCCCGTGCCGCCACCGGTAGCCCTCCACCTTCTCGATCGCGTGGGCCAGGGTGTGCCCGTAGTTCAGCACCTCCCGTACCCCGGACTCGCGCAGGTCACCGGAGACCACGTCGGCCTTCACGAGGATCGCCCGCTCGATCAACTCGCGGGTCACCGGCCCGGTCGGGTCGAGCGCGGCGGCGGGGTCCCGCTCGACCAGGTCGAGGATCACCGGATCGGCGATGAAGCCGCACTTGACCACCTCGGCCATCCCGGCGGCCAGGTCGGCCGGGGGCAGGCTGTCCAGGGTGGCAAGGTCGCAGATCACCCCGGCCGGCGGGTGGAAGGCGCCGACCAGGTTCTTGCCGGCGGCGGTGTTGACGCCCGTCTTGCCGCCCACCGCCGCGTCGACCATGCCGAGCAGCGAGGTCGCCACCGGCACCCAGCGCACCCCGCGGAGCCAGCAGGCCGCCACGAAGCCGGCCAGATCGGTGACCGCCCCGCCGCCCACCCCCACCACGGCGTCGGTGCGGGTGAACCCGGCCTCACCGAGCCGGTCCCAGCAGGCGGCGGCGACGTCGATCCGCTTGCCCTCCTCGGCGTCGGGCACCTCGATCAGCAGCGGGTCGACCCCGACCGCGCGGACCCGCTCACCTAGCGTCTCGGCGAGCTCCTTGAGCGGGGGTGCGTGCAGCACCGCGACCCGGGTCGCCCCGGGCAGCAGTCTGGGCGGCGGGTCGAGCAGGTCGCGTCCCACCAGCACGTCGTACGGCCGCTCGCCGCCGACCGGGATCCGGGTCACCTCGTCCATCGCCGGCAGCCTAGTCGAGCCGGTGACGTCGGGGTGCCGACTGTCCATTCCGTGGCCGGCGGGCCGCGCCGGGCGGCTCGACGCCGCCGCCCGACCGACGTCCGTCAGGGCTTGAGCAGGGCGGCGATCTCCGCGGCGAGCTCCTCCGGGGTCCGTCCGTCGGTCACCACGGTCGCGGTGGCGACCTCGGCGTAGAGCGGGCGGCGCTGCTCCATCAGGTGCTTGAGGGTGGCCCGCGGGTTGATCGCCAGCAGCGGTCGCCCGGCGCCGAGGCCGACCCGCTTCACCGCGTCGGGCAGCTGCACCGACAGGTGCACCACGGTGTGCCCGATCAGCGCGGCGCGATTCTCCTCGGCGAGGATCGCGCCGCCGCCGAGGGCGAGCACCCCGCCGTGCGAGGCCAGGGCCGCCGCCACCGCCGCCCGTTCGAGGGTACGGAAGTGGTCCTCCCCCTCGTCGACGAAGATCTCCGGGATCGGCTTGGCGGCGAGCTGCTCGATGTCGAGGTCGGTGTCGCGGAACTCGACGCCCAGCGCGGCGGCGAGCGCCGAACCGACGGTGGTCTTGCCGGAGCCGGGCGCCCCGACCAGCACGCACACCGGCCGGGTGCTCACCGGATCACCAGGGCGTCGAGGTAACCGGCGAGGTTGCGGCGCATCTCGGCGACCGAGTCGCCGCCGAACTTCTCCACCGCCGCCTCGGCCAGCACCAGGGCGACCATCGCCTCGGCGACCACCGCCGCGGCAGGCACCGCGCAGACGTCCGAACGCTGGTTGATGGCGGTGGCCGGCTCACCGGTGGCGACGTCGACGGTGGCCAGCGGCCGGTTCAGCGACGAGATCGGCTTCATCGCCGCCTTCACCCGCAGCGGCTCGCCGGTGGTGATGCCACCCTCCAGGCCGCCGGCCCGGTCGGTGACCCGGCGCACCCCGGTGGCGGTCGGCAGGATCTCGTCGTGCGCCTCGGAGCCGCGGGAGCGGGCCTGCTGCCAGCCGTCGCCGATCTCCACGCCCTTGATCGCCTGGATCGACATCAGCGCGGTGGCCAGCCGGGCGTCGAGCTTGCGGTCCCACTGCACGTGGCTGCCCAGGCCCGGCGGCACCCCGTACGCCAGCACCTCGACCACGCCACCGAGGGTGTCGGCGGCCTTCTTCGCGGCGTCGACCTCGGCGACCATCCGGGCGCTCGCCTCCGGGTCGAGGCAGCGCAGCGGGTCGGCGTCGATCCGCGCGGCGTCTTCAGGGGTGGGGCGCAGCCCGGGCTTGGCGGCGACCGGGCCCAGCTCCACCACGTGCGAGACGATCTCGACGCCGAGCGCCTGCTTGACCAGGGCCTTGGCGACGGCGCCCACGGCGACCCGGGCGGCGGTCTCCCGGGCGCTGGCCCGCTCCAGGATCGGCCGTGCGTCGGTGTGGCCGTACTTCTGCATGCCGGCCAGGTCGGCGTGACCCGGCCGGGGCCGGGTGAGCGGCGCGTTGCGGGCCTGCCCGGCCAGTTCCTCCGGATCGACCGGGTCCGCGGCCATCACGGCCCGCCACTTGGGCCACTCCGAGTTGCCCACCCGGATCGCCACCGGGCTGCCGATCGTGACGCCGTGCCGCAGCCCGCCGATGATCTCGACCTCGTCCTGCTCGAACGACATCCGGGCGCCCCGGCCGTAGCCGAGCCGACGCCGGGCCAGCTCGCCGGCGATCTCCCCGGTGGTCACCTCGATCCCGGCGGGCACCCCCTCCAGCATCGCGACGAGGGCGGGTCCGTGCGATTCACCTGCAGTCAGCCAGCGCAACACAGCGGTCAGTCTGTCACGCCCGGTGGCCGCCGCGACGGCGTGCCCACCGCGTCCCGTCCTGCGGACGCGCCCGTCCGGACGCCGGCCGGGTGCCCGTCGCCGGGTGGCGACCCGGCCGCCGTGCCGGGCGCGACCGGGACGCCCGACCCGGGCGGCGGGCCGGCCCGGAGTCAGCCGGAGTGACGGGCCGCCGTCAGCGCGGCGGCCATCGCATCGATCGGCGCGGGGACGCCGGTGAATCGCTCGAACTGGCCGACCGCCTGGGCCAGCAGCAGGTCCAGGCCGGAGACCACCCGGCAGCCCGCGGCGAGCGCGGCGGCGGCGAGGGGGGTGGGCCAGGGATCGTAAAGGGCGTCGAAGAAGACCGTCCCGGGGCGCCAGTCGAAGTTCTCCGCGAGCGGGTCGGCCACGCCCTTCGGCACCGTGGAGATCACCACGTCGGCGCGGGCGTGGGTGGGTGCCCCGTCCCAGGCCGCGCCGGTGAGCGGCACGCCGACCGCGCGGGCCACCGGGCGCAGCTCGTGGACCGCCTCCGCGCGTCGGGCCACCACGGTCACCTCGGCCGCGTCGAGCCGGGCCGCCGCGGCGAGGGCGGCCCGGGCGGTGCCACCGGCGCCGAGCACGGTGACCGTCGCCCCCGCCACCACCCCGGCGGCGGTGAGCACGTCGACCATGCCGGCGACGTCGGTGTTGTCGGCGTACCAGGTGCTGTCGGGTCGGCGTACCAGCGTGTTGGCGGCGCCGACGGCGGCCGCGACCGGCGAGGCCTCGTCGGCCAGCGCGAGCGCCTCCTCCTTGCCCGGCATGGTCACCGACAGCCCGGCCCACTCCGGGCCCAGCGTGGCGACCAGCCCGGGCAGCTCCTCGGCCCCGCACTCGATCCTGGTGTACGACCACCCGGTCAGCCCGGCCGCCGCGTACCCCGCCTCATGGATGACCGGGGAGAGCGAGTGGGCGACCGGCCGGCCGACGACGGCGGCCCTCACGTGCAGTTCGACCCGCTCAGCACGCCGTTGTCGCACATCTGCTTCTGCAGCTTCCGGAAGTCGGCATCGGTTGAGCCGTAGCCCATCGTGCCCTTCTTGTCCACCGTCATGAAGTAGATCCAGTCCCCCACCGGCGGGTTCACCGCGCCCTTGAGCGCGTCCTCGCCGGGGTTGCTGATCGGCGTGACCGGCAGCCCGGCCACGTCGTGCGTGTTGTACGGGTTCTTCAGGTCGTGGATCTCGCTGTTCTTCAGGACGTCCGAGTCCTTCGGGTCCTTGCCCTGCAGCCGGAGCCAGTAGTTGATGGCGCTGTCGATCCCGAGGCACCTGCAGCCGATCTTGCCGGCGTAGACCCGGTTGTAGATGACCCGGGACACCTTCGGGAAGTCCACGTGGTTGACCGACTCGGCCTGCGCGATGGAGGCGGTGATCAGCACCTCGTACGGGGAGATCTTCCGCTCCTGCTGAGCCTTGTCGACGAAGTTCAACTCCTGCGTGACGGTCAGGAACTGGTCCACCATCATCGACAGGATCTGCTCGGCGGTGGCCTTCGGCGGGATCTCGTAGGTCGCCGGGAAGAGGAAGCCCTCGATGCTCTTCGGGCCCTTCTTGCCGTCGCCACGTGTGAACCAGTAAGCCGGCACGCCCAGCTTGACCGGATCCTTCGCGGCGGCCTTGAAGTCGGCGACCGGGATCTTGGTCTGCTTGGAGAGAATGTCGTAGATCGCCAGGCTTATGGTGCCCTCGGGGATGGTCACCCCGTTCACCACCCGGCTCTTCGGGTCGAGCAGCAGGGTCACCGCGTCGGCGGCCTTCATCTGCTTCCTGACCTTGTACCGGCCGACCTGGATGTTCTTGCTGCGGGAGTTGGCCTCCGCGGCCTCGATGAACGCCTTGGTGCTCTTCACGACACCGGCGTCGTAGAGGGAGTTGCCGATGTCGGTGAGGGTGTCCCCGTTCTTCACCTGGACCATGGCCTCACCGGAGCCGGGGCCGTCATAGTCCGGGGTGACGAAGTGGTTGCGGATCCGGTCGAAGCCGACGTAGGCGCCGCCGCCAATGCCACCGAGCAGCACGAGGGCCATCAGCAGGGCGAAGATCGTCTTTCCCCGACCGCCCGACTTGCCGTTGCGCTTTGCCACGGCGCCGCGTCGGTGCCGGCCCTTCTCCCCCCTCTCCGCCTCGTCGAACCCCAGATCCAGATCGTCGATCATTGCGTCCGCCTCCGCTGCGCGTCCAGCCAGCTCTGCAGAATCTCCACCGCGGCGGCCTGGTCGACCACCGCCCGTTGGCGCTTTCCCCGGACGCCACGTTCGGCCAGCCTACGACTCGCCACCACGGTCGACATCCTCTCGTCCGTCAGCGCCACCGGAACCGGCGCTATTACATCGGCCAAACGGGCAGCGTACGCCGACACGTGCGCCGCCGCGGGACCGTGTTTACCGGCAAGATTGACCGGAAGGCCCACGACCACCTCGACGGCCTCGTGTTCCGCGATGAGGTCGACCAGCGCCGCCATGTCGGCGGGCACCGCGTCGTCCGCGGCGGTCAGGTCCCGGGCGAGGGTGACCAGCGGGGTGGCCAGGATGCCGTGCGGGTCAGAGCGGGAGACACCAACCCGGACCTGTCCGACGTCCACTCCGAGCCGGACACCACGGGACAGCTCAGCCATCATCGGACACCCCCCGCCACGCCCCAGGACGGACCGGCATGGTCCGCCCTGGCCGCAGTCGGTGCGCCATCACGCGTCGGCGATCGCCTTCTCCACGGTGGCCAGCAGGTTCGGCGCCTCGGCCGCGGGCAGGCCACCGCCCTGGGCCAGGTCGTCGCTGCCGCCACCGCGACCGGAGAAGGCCGCCTTGACCAGCTCCTTCGCGGTCACGCCGCGACCACGGGCCGCCTGGTTGACCGCCACCACCAGGGACGCCTTGCCGTTCGCCCGGGCCGCCACGGCGACCACCGCCGGCCGGGCCGGGTCGATCCGGCCGCGGATCTCCTGGGCCAGGGTCCGCACGTCGTTGCCGGCCGCCCCCTCGGGCGCCTCCGTGCCGACGTACGCCACCCCGCGCACGTCCTTCGCCTGCGCGGCGAGCGCCGCCGCGCCGCCGAGGACCAGCTGGGCGCGGAGCTTCTCCAGCTCCTTCTCCGCGTCGCGGAGCTGGGTGACGGTCTGCTCCACCCGGTCGCCGACCTGGTCGCCGGGAACCCGGAACAGCTCGGCCAGCCGGGAGACCAGCAGGTGCTCGCGGGCCAGGAAGCCGAACGCGTCCATGCCGACCAGGGCCTCGATCCGGCGCACGCCGGAGCCGACCGAGGCCTCGGAGAGGATCTTCACGAGGCCGAGCTGCGCCGACCGGGCCACGTGCGTGCCACCGCACAGCTCCCGGGCGTAGTCGCCGACCTCGACCACCCGGACCCGCTCGCCGTACTTCTCGCCGAACAGCGCCATCGCGCCGATCCGGCGCGCCTCCTCCTGCGTGGTGATGAAGGCGTGCACCTCCATGTCGGCGAGGAGCACCTCGTTGACCTGCTGCTCCACGTCGTGCAGCACGCTCGGCGCCACCCCGGTCGGGGTGTTGAAGTCGAACCGCAGCCGGCCCGGCGCGTTCAGCGAACCCGCCTGGGTGGCCGACTCGCCGAGGAAATTGCGCATGGTCTGGTGCACCAGGTGGGTCGCGGTGTGCGAACGCGAGATCGCCCGCCGCCGCGACACGTCGATCTCGGCGTAACCGGTCTCGCCGGCGCGCACCTCACCCCGGACCACCCGGGCCCGGTGCACGATCAGCCCCGGCACCGGCTGCTGCACGTCGAAGACCTCGAGCTGGCCGCCGCCGACCGTGATCAGACCCTGGTCGGGCTGCTGGCCGCCGCCCTCGGCGTAGAACGGGGTGGTGTCGAGCACCAGCTCGACCGTGTCGCCCTCGACCGCGGCGCCCACCTCGGCGCCGCCGGCGAGCAGCGCCCGCACCCGCGACTCCCGGTTCAGCTCGGTGTAGCCGGTGAACTCCACCGGGCCGCCGCCGTCGAGCACCGACCGGTACGCCGACACGTCGGTGTGCCCGGTCTTGCGCGCCTGCGCGTCCGCCTTCGCCCGGCTCCGCTGGTCGGCCATCAGCCGGCGGAAGCCCTCCGCGTCGACCTGGAGCCCCTGCTCGGCCGCGATCTCCAGGGTCAGGTCGATCGGGAAGCCGTACGTGTCGTGCAGCTGGAACGCCTTCTGCCCGGAGATCGCCGGCTGCCCCGCCGACCTGGTCTCCGCGATCGCGGTGTCCAGGATGGTGGTGCCCGCGCGCAGCGTGGCGAGGAACGCGTCCTCCTCGGCGTACGCGTACTGCGAGATCCGGCCGAACTCGGCGGACAGCTCCGGGTACGACGGCGACATGCAGTCCCGGGCCACCGGCAGCAGCTCGGGCAGCGCCCGATCCTGGTAGCCGAGCAGCCGGACCGCGCGGATCGCCCGGCGCATGATCCGGCGCAGCACGTAGCCACGGCCCTCGTTCGACGGGGTCACGCCGTCGCCGATCAGCATCAGCGCGGTGCGCACGTGGTCGGCGATCACCCGCAACCGGACGTCGTCCGGGTGCGACTCGCTGGCCACGTGGCCGGAGTGCGCGCCGTACCGCTTGCCGGTCAGCTCGGCGGCCCTGTCCAGGATCGGCCGGACCTCGTCGATCTCGTAGAGGTTGTCGACGCCCTGGAGGATGGAGGCCATCCGCTCCAGGCCCATGCCGGTGTCGATGTTCTTCGCCGGCAGCTCGCCCAGGATCGGGTAGTCCTCCTTGCCCGTGCCCGGACCCCGCTCGAACTGCATGAAGACGAGATTCCAGAACTCCATGTAGCGGTCCTCGTCGACCGCCGGGCCGCCCTCGCGGCCGTACTCCGGGCCACGGTCGTAGAACAGCTCGGAGCACGGGCCGCAGGGGCCGGGGATGCCCATCGACCAGAAGTTGTCCGCCTTGCCCCGGCGGACGATCCGCTCGGCGGGCACGCCCACCGAGCGCCAGATCTGGAACGCCTCGTCGTCGTCCAGGTAGACCGTCGGCCAGACCCGCTCCGGGTCCAGCCCGAAGCCGCCCTGGTCCTGCGGCTTGGTGACCAGGTCCCAGGCGAGCGGGATCGCCCCGTCCTTGAAGTAGTCGCCGAAGGAGAAGTTGCCGTTCATCTGGAAGAACGTGCCGTGCCGGCTGGTCTTGCCGACCTCGTCGATGTCCGGCGTCCGGATGCACTTCTGGACGCTGACCGCGCGGCGGTACGGCGGGGCCTGCTGGCCCAGGAAGTAGGGGACGAACTGCACCATGCCGGCGTTGACGAACAGCAGGTTCGGGTCGCTGATGGCGGGCAGCGGAGCGGACGGCACCACGGCATGGCCGTTCGCCTCAAAGTGGGCGAGGTACCGCCGCTTGATCTCCGCCGTCTTCATCGCTGGTGCTCCTCCGGGAAAATCTCTCGGTCGCCGACGCGCGGGTCCTCGCGCAGCTCGGCGAACTGGTCGTCGAACGTCTCGCCGCGGGCGAACGCCTCGTGGATCTCCTGCTCGCGCTCGGCCATCCCGACCCGGACGTCCTCCACGAAGCTACGCAGCGACTCGACGAGGCCGCCAGCGGATTCCGACAGGCCGCTGGCGATGCCGGCCGGCGTGTACGCCTGCGCGGCGCGGGTCGCCTTGCGCACCACCACCACGCCCACGGCCAGCCCGATGCCCAGCCAGAACAACCGCCTCATGCTCTCATCCTCCTGGTCACCGCCGGCCGGGTCAGCGGTTGCCGCGCTTGGCGGCCCGGCGCTGCTGCTTGATGGAGTCGCGTACCTCGCGCTCGGTCTCCGCGTGCCGGCGGGCCGCGGCGGCCCGGCGCACGCCGTAGCCGAACGCGGCCACCTTAACCAGGGGGTTCGCGGCGGCGGCGGAGACGACGGTGGCCAGGTTCGCCACGTTGGCGGTGACGTTCTGCGCGTGGGTGGTCATGGTGTCCACCTTGGCGAGCTGGAGGTTGACCCCGTCGAGGGAGGTCTGCACCTGCTCCAGGGCGACGTTGACGTTCTTCACGGTGGTGTTGACGTCGCCGAGCAGCGGCGTGGTGCGCTCGTTCAGGTCGTTGATCATGCGGGTCGTCGCGTCCACGGTGTGCCGCAGCCGCAGGATCGGCACCGCCAGCACGAGCACCAGCATCAGGAACGCGCCGGCCGCGATCAGCGCAGCGATCTGTCCACCATCCACGCGCATGTCCTCCTCAAGCTGGCGTTCCGGAAACCGACGTCCCGGAACGCGCGACCGTCCTGCCCACCCGCCCCGCGACCCAGCACCGGTCGACGGGCGCGGTCGGGCCCGCCAGCCCCAGACCCTACCGTCCGTGATGGAAACCGGCTCAGGACGGTGAGCGTGTCTGTTCGCCCAGTGGATCGTCGGTGAGGGTGGGGTACGGATCCTCACCGGTGAGTGACGGGTCAGTGCTCGGTTGTGGTCGGGTCCGCTCGTCGTCGATCGCGTTGCGCACCTTCACCGACACCAACGAGCCGGCGCACTTCCCCGCTGCGGGCGTGGGCGCCGGAGGCGGCGCCGGTTGCCCGTTGACCGGCGGCGGGGCACAGGTGGGCTCGCGTACCCAGAGGTCGAGGGTGAGTTCGTCCCGGCGCCAGCAGGTGTAGCTGCCCTGGGCCCGCTGCTCCGGGCAGCGGGTGACCTTCCACCGCCGCCAGCCGTCCCGGGTCAGCGCCTGCTCGTACGCCTGGGCGGTCTCCTTCGGCGCCCGCTGCGACTCCACCGTGCGCTCCCGGAGCCGGCAGTCCTGCAGGCACCAACGGCTGCCGCTGACATTGTCGACGGTCTTCACCGTCGCCCAGCTCGGCACGTCGAGCGCGTCGAGGGAGTCGAAGACCGGGTCGCGGCTGAGCGTGCGGAGGCCGAAGTAGAGCGGCACCGCGCCGAGCAGCAACAGGCTGACCAGCGCGAGGATGCCCATCCGCAGGCGGCGCCGCTCGCGCATCTGCCGGCGCAGCTCGGACCGGGCGCCGCGCAGGCCACCGGCGGGCGTCCGGTCGTCCTCCGCCAGCTCCGACCCGGCCCGCCGCAGCGCGGGTCCGGCCTGGTCCGCCGGTTGCGGTCGCGGACCGACCGGCTCCGCCTGCGGTACGACCGCGGCGGCCCGCGCCACCGCGGGCACGTCCCCGGGACGCCCGGGCGGAGGTACGGCCGCCGCGCCGCGCGGTTCCGGGCGGCCCGGCTCCCGCTGCGGTGGGGTCGACCGGCCGGCCGGCGGTTGGTCCGGTCCGGCGGGCCGGGCCACGGGGGCGGCCGCCCGGGCCACCGCCGGCTGCCCGGCCGCCGTGCGGGGGCCGGGCTCGATCCCGCCGGGCTGGGTGCCGAGCCGGTCGGCTGCGGGCGACCGCGGTGGGACGGGACCGTCGGGCGCGACGCCCGGCCGCGCCGCACCGCGCGCCGGCCCGGCCGGGCGGGTGTCGCCGGTGGCCGGGGACGGAGCGGAACGACCGGCGGGGGTCGGACCGGGGCGGCCACCGTCGACGCCGACGGGTGGCGCTCCCGGCCGGCCGGTCGGGGCGGGGGCGCCGCTCGGGCGCGCCGCCCCACGGGCGTCGGTGGGCTGATCGGAGGGTGCCGCCGGGCCCGGCGGCACGGCCGCGCCACCGGCCCGGCCGGTCGCGGCCCGGCCGGGGGTGGCCCGGCCGGGGGTGGCCCGGCGTCCGGCGGGCGGCGCCTCGACCGCGGGCCCGGCGGACGCCGTCCGGTCGACCACCGGCATGGCCGGGTCGCTGTGGTGTCCGCGGCCGGCCTGGCGCAGCCAGTCCGCCGGCCGCTCGGGGCGCTCGCTTCGCGGCCCGGTGACCTCCGGCGCGGCCGGGCGGCCACCGGTGGGCGGGGCGTCGGGCGCGCCGCGACGACCGGGCGCGGCCGGGCGGCCACCGGTGGGCGGGGCGTCGGGCGCGGCGCGACGACCGGGCGCGGCCGGGCCGGCCGCCTCCGGTCGGGGGCGCCGACGGTCAGCCGCCCGTCCGGGGTCGGTGCCGGGGGCGGAGCGGGCGGTCCCGGGCGAGGTGACGTCCCCCGGCACGGGCGGTGCGTTGCCGCTCCTCGGCACGACCGGCTGGTCGGGCTCACCGGCGCGGCGACGACCGCCCGCGCGCGGCACACCGGGCCCGGTCGGGCCGTCCACCACGGGCGGCACGCCGGCGGCCGCCCGGTCCGCGGGCCCCGGCTGGGCCGGCCCGCGACGGCGCCGCCCCTCGGGCGCGCCCGGGCCGGGGCGCGGCGCGCCCGTGGCCGGGTCGACGGTCGGGTGGGGCACGCCGGGCTGGGTCGCCGACTCGCGGGACGGACCGCCGACCGGTGCGCCATGGCGGCCGGGCTCGGCGGCCGCCGGGGCGGAGCGACGACCCGCGCCCGAGACCGGACGCACACCGGGTTCGGAGCCCTCGGGCACCGCGCGCCGGCCCGCCCCGGAGGTGGGCGGGGCGGACGCCGGCACGCCCGGGCCCGGCCAGCCGGTTGCGGGTGGCTGCCCGCCCCGGGCGGGACCGCCGGCCGGGCCGGGGTTGAGCCGACCGGTCGGCGTGCCGACCGGACCGTGCGGGCCGCCGGTGGCCGGCGGGGCCGCGCCGTG
The DNA here is from genome assembly GCF_900090285.1 of Micromonospora inositola. Lineage (NCBI taxonomy): Bacteria > Bacillati > Actinomycetota > Actinomycetes > Micromonosporales > Micromonosporaceae > Micromonospora > Micromonospora inositola. The sequence goes on from NZ_LT607754.1 coordinate 5,988,317, forward strand.
CGCGGCGGTGGACCCGTCCGTGTCGCGGCGCGGAGGTCGGGACGGCTCGGTCGGGCGGCGGACGGGCGCGGCCGGCTCGGGCGACCCGGCGACCGGGCGGGATCGGACGGCGGCCGGATCGGGCCCGCGGCGGACCGGGGGTGCCGCCGGCCCGGCCTCGGCCGGGTTGCGCCGCACGGGCGGCCCGTCGGGACCGGGGCGACCCGCGCCGGGCGGGGGCACGGCCCCCGGCCGGGTGGCCCGGCCCGGCTCGGGCGACGGGGGCGCGGGGCGCGGCACCGGGCCGCGCGGCGGCACCGCACCGGGCGGGGACGCCGGGCCGCCACCTTCCGGTCCGAGTTCCGTACGCTGTTGCTTGGCCGTACGCAGGTCGTCGATCCAGCCGAACTCCTCGCCGGCGACCGCCTCCTCCGGCTCGGCCTCGGCCCTGCCCCGCCCCCACCGGCGGCCCTTGGCACGAGGGTCCCGCCGCTCGTCGGGGCCGTCCTCCGGCCGCTCCGGACCACGCGCCATCACTGCTGACCCTCCCCGACGGCGTCGCTGCCGCCCTCATCCGCCCCGCTGACCTGCTCCGGACCCGCCGGTTGGCGACCGTTCACGGCGGCCGGTGCGGGATGCTCCGCCCGCGCCGGCGGTGCGGGCAGCCCGCGGACGATCCGGCGCAGCAGCGGCAGCCGAGTGGCCACCGACCGCTCGGCGCCGTGCCCGCTGGGCTGGTAGTAGTCGGTCCCGACGAGGTCGTCCGGAGCGTACTGCTGGGTGACCACACCACGGTGGTCGTCGTGCGGGTAGCGGTAGCCGGCGCCGTGCCCGAGGCCCCGCGCGCCGGAGTAGTGCGCGTCGCGCAGCCCCCGCGGGACCGCGCCGCCACGACCGGCCCGCACGTCGGCGACGGCGGCGCCGATGGCGGTGGTGGCCGAGTTCGACTTCGGCGCGGTGGCCAGGTGGATCACGGCCTGGGCGAGGTTGAGCTGCGCCTCGGGCAGGCCCACGTACTCCACGGCGTGCGCGGCGGCGGTGGCGACGCTCAGCGCGGTCGGGTCGGCCATCCCGACGTCCTCGCTGGCGAAGATCACCAGACGGCGGGCGACGAACCGGGCGTCCTCGCCGGCGACCAGCATCCGGGCCAGCCAGTGCAGCGCCGCGTCCACGTCCGAGCCGCGCATGCTCTTGATGAACGCGCTGGTCACGTCGTAGTGGGCGTCGCCGTCCCGGTCGTAGCGGACGGCGGCGACGTCGACCGCCTGCTCGGCGGTGGCCAGGTCGATCCGGCCGGAGCCGAGCGCCGTCGCGGTGGCGGCCGCCGCCTCCAGGGCGGTCAGCGCCTTGCGGACGTCCCCGCCGGCGAGGCGTACGAGGTGGTCCTCGGCGTCGGTCTCCAGGCTGAGCGTGCCGCGCAGGCCCCGCTCGTCGGCGACCGCGCGGCGCAGCAGGCCGCGTACGGCGTCGTCGTCCAGCGGCTGGAGGGTGAGCAGCACGCACCGCGACAGCAGCGGTGAGATGACCGAGAAGTACGGGTTCTCGGTGGTCGCCGCCAGCAGGGTGACCGTCCGGTCCTCCACTGCGGCGAGCAGCGAGTCCTGCTGGGTCTTGCTGAACCGGTGCACCTCGTCGATGAAGAGCACGGTCTGCGGGCCACCCGCCCGACGCTGCCGATGGGCGGTCTCGATCACCGCCCGGACGTCCTTCACCCCCGCGGAGAGGGCCGACATGGCGACGAAGCGGCGGTCGGTGGCCCGGGCGACGAGGTGGGCGATGGTGGTCTTGCCGCTGCCCGGCGGCCCCCAGAGGATCACCGACATGGGCGCCGCGCCGCCGACCAGCTGCCGCAGGGGCGCCCCCGGGGCGAGCAGGTGGTCCTGCCCGACCAGTTCGTCGATGCTGGCCGGCCGCATCCGCACCGGCAGGGGCGAATCCTCACCGGCAGCGGTGAACCCGTCCACGCCACCGGAACCCGCGGGGGCGCTGGGCGCTCCGGCGGGTTCGCCGAGGGTGAAGAGGGCGTCGGATTCCATCACGACGACAGTACCGGGCCCGGTCGGCGACGCTGGAATCGCGCCGCGGACCGGGCCTGGGATGGTCTTTTCCGGTCAGCCACGGCCCGGACGCCGGCCCCGGTACCAGCGGCCGCCGCCACCGCCGCGCGAGCCGGAGCCGACTCCGGCCAGGTAGAGCGAGAGCAGCAGGAAGCCGATCAGGGCCAGGGTCCAGTTGTTGAACAGGTCGGGGGCGCCGAGGTTCGTGTTCAGGAAGTCGAGCAGCAGCGCGAAACCGAACACGATGGCCGCGAGAATGGCGAGCATGTCGTTCCTCCGGTGGGGGGGTCCCAGTAGGTTGGTGCCTGATGTACCCAATCGGTCTGTTCGTCAATCTCCACGGTGGAGCGGGTAGCCCCGGGACCCCGCCGGCACGTCCGGTCGGCGTTCTAGGCTGGCACCATGATCACTGCCGACCAGGTCCTGGTGGGTCGGGACGCCTTCCTCGCCGCCACCGGACACCACCCGTACGTCCGGCACGCGCTCTGGCGCGACCACCAGCCACGCGGCTGGCGCCGGGACGGGGCGGTGGGCTGGCTCGTCCCGCCGGAGCAGGGCCCGGCGGGCGGGGCGCTGGGGCCGGCCGCTCCGGCTGTCGACGTCTTCGCCGGTCTCCTGACGGACGGGGTGCTGCGCCCGGGCCAATGGCTGCACCTGCCCCGCACCACGCCCGAGGAGTTGGCGGGGCGGCTGGCTGTCGCCCGGCTCGACGAGTGGGACTTCCTCTGGACCACCACGCCCCCGCCGCCGCAGCCGGAGGAGGAGCGGGTGGTACGCCTCACCGAGGCCGACCATCCGGCCCTGGCGGCGCTGATCGAGGAGTCCTTCCCCACCACCACCTCCCGACCCGGCGACCCCCGCATCGTCGACTGGTACGGCATCCGCGACGGCGACCGCCTGGTCGCCTGCGGCGCGGACCGCAGCCGGGGCGACATCGGCTTCCTGGCCGGCCTGACCGTGGCGACCGACCGGCGGGGCCGGGGCCTCGGCGCGGCGCTGACCGCCGGGATGACCCGCGCCCTGGCCGCCCGGTACGACCACGTCGCGCTCGGCGTCTACACCGACAACGTCGGGGCGATCCGGCTCTACCGCCGGCTCGGCTTCACCGGCGGCGTGGCCCGCAGCTCCGTCCACCTCGGCTGACGGCTCCGCGCGGGCCGGCACCGCTCACCCGGACCGCCGGTGACCCGGTTCCGCCGGGCTAGCGCCGGCGGGCCGGGTCGCGGCCCGGCGCGGTCAGCGCGACCGGATCGCCGCCGCGTCGACGGCCGGCGCGGTGGAGCCGGTGGCTGACGCGGGGTCGGCGTCGGCCGCCGACCCGGCGCGGTCCGGATCGGCGAACGGCGCGGCCGGCCCGACGGGCGGGGCTTCGCTCCCGTCGACGGTGGCCCGTCGGCCGGCGCGCCAGGCCGGCAGGTAGAGCGGCGCGGCCACGGCGAGCACCACCGCACCCACCAGCATCGCCGTGGTCACGCTGCTGGCGTCGGCGATCGCGGTGAGCAGCACCGCGCCGAGCGCGAAGCCCGGCTGCCCCATCATCGAGTTCAGCGAGATCACGCTGGTCCGGTACGGCCCGTCCACCTGGCGGTGCAGCAGGCCCATGTGCAGCGGGTTCGACGCGCCGTGCACGGTATAGCAGGCCAGGTAGGCAATGAGCACCCCGACCGGGCCGGCGAAGAAGCCCATCCCGACCACCGTCACGCCCTGCAGGATCCGCAGCAGCGCAGCGCTCGGCGCGGCGCCCAGCCGGCGCAGCAGCAGCGGCGTCGCCGCGGCGCCGGCCGCCGAGGCGAGCCAGGCCGCCGAACTGGCCGGCCCGAGCAGCGCCGCCGCCTGGTCGGCGTTGCCGACCACCTCGGCGAGGCGGACCGGCAGCAGCGACTCGAAGGTGACCATGCCGAAGCCCCAGAACAGCTCGACGGCGACCAGGGCGAGCAGCACCCGGGAGCGGCGCAGCAGCCCGAAGGCCTGGCCGACCATGCGCGGCGCGTCGGCGACCGACGCGCGCAGCGCGCCGGAGCCCTTGCCCGGGCCGGTCTCCACCAGCAGCGCCAACAGGGCGACCAGGGCCACCACCTGCAGGGCGATGGCGACCAGCACCGGCACGGTGAGCGCGCTGACCGGTCCGACCGGGCCGAGCGCGATCAGGCCGCCGCCGAGCAGGGCCCCGGCGGCGATCGCCACGCCGGCGACCGTGCCGGCGAAGCCGAGGCCGGGCTCGTACTCCGCCTTCGGGTCGGCGGCGAGGGTGGCGTCGACGTACCAGGACTCCAGCGGGCCGCTGTCCAGGGCCCGGTACACGCCCTGCAGCGCCCAGACCAGGAAGAAGAGCGCGAACGAGTCGGCCACCGCGAAGAGTCCGAGCGAGACCAGGTTGAGCGCCCAGGCGGTGGCCAGCACCGGCTTGCGGCCGAGCGCGTCAGCGAGCCCGCCGGTCGGCAGCTCCAGCGCGAGGACGACCAGGCCCTGCGCGGTGGCGACCAGGCCGATCTGGGAGAGCGACAGGCCGCGTTCCTGCATCAGCAGGATCATCACCGGGATCATCAGGCCGCTGGGCAGCCAGCGCAGGCCGTAGAGGGTGAGGTAGCGGAACCGGACCTGGCGTACGGACAGCGCGCTCATCGCATCTCCTGGAGCAGCGGGTAGGCGGCGAGGAAGACCTGCACCGGCGCGGCGTCCGGCTCGGCGGGATCTGATTCGTTGCGGTAGCGCTCGAGGAGCTGCCACAGGTCCGCCTTGAGCGCCTCCAGGCGGCTCGGCGGGATGGACATGAAGATGTCGCCCATGCCGAAGGCGTCCCGCCAGGCGGAGGACCACTCGTGCTGGACGGCGAACCACTGCTCGGCGTGCTCCACCAGGAGGCGGACCTGGTCCCCCTGAATCCACTCGATCGCCGCCCGGGCGTCCGGGTCGTCGTCGAAGTCGGTGGGCTCCCAGTTGGTGACGTCGTGCGCGGACCGCCACCAGCGTTGCCGGCCGCTGGCCAGGTCCGGATCCTCGACCACCAGTCCCACCTCCGCGAGCTGGCGCAGGTGGTAGCTGGTGGCCCCGGTGTTGGTGCCGAGCAGCTCGGCGAGCGTGGTGGCGGTGGCCGGACCCTTCACCCGCAGGGCGCCGAGCAGCCGCATCCGAAGCGGATGCGCCAGCACCCGGACCTGCCGATGGTCCAACCTGACCGCGCGCGGCGCCGGTGGCTGCGCCGCTTCGTCGTTCTCCATGGATGCACAATATCTGTGCACACTTTCTATGCACAAGAGTTGTGCATAGAAAGTGTGCACGGCTCGGCAGTGCCGGCGGGGAGCGTCAGGAGGTGAGGAGCTCGGTTACGCCGCGCAGCCGGGTGCGCAGCAGGCCGGCGGCGCGGGTGGAGTCGAGGCGTACCTCGGTGGGGCGGAGCAGGCCGGAGGCGGCGCCGGTGGTGGTCTTCATCCCGGCCGGGTCGATCCCCTCCCGGCGGGCCACCAGCAGACCCAGCTCGGCGCGGCTGACGGCGTCCGGGCCGGCCACGTTGAGCGGGCCGGCGTGGTCGGCGGGCACCAGTTCGAGGACGGCGGCGGCCAGGTCGACCACATCGACCGGGCAGCGGAGCTCGTCGGTGAAGAGGGCGGCCCGGCCGGCGAGGGCGTCGCGGCAGAGTTGGATCTGCTTGCTCCCCTCCCCCACGATCAGCGACGTCCGCACCAGCGCCGCCCCCGGGTCGACCGCCCGGACCGCGGTCTCCGCCGCCGCCTTCGCCGCCCCGTACGGGAAGATCGGGGTGGGCGGCTCGTCGTCGGGATAGGGCGTCGGCCGGCCGGCGTGCAATGCGTCGCTGGACAGGTGGACGAGGCGGGCGCCCACCTCGGCGGCCGCGTACGCGACGTGGGCCGCCCCGTCGGCGGTGACCGCCCAGTCGTCGTACCGGTAGGGGGTGCCGATCACGGCCTCGGGGCGTACCGCGGTGACCAGCGCGCGCACGGCGGACCGGTCGGTGACGTCGAGCCGGCGCGCCTCGACACCCGGCACCGCGACGGCGGCCGAGTGGTACGTCCCCACCACCCGCTGCCCCGCGGCCACCGCCTGCCGGCAGATCTCGGCGCCGAGGAAGCCGCTGGCCCCCACCACGAGCAGTGTCATCGCGTTCCCCATTCCCGAAAAGGTCGAGCGGTCCGCGTCATCATGACGCGGACCGCTCGATCAGGTGGGGGCGGCTCAGACCGGGTCGGCCACCGGGGCGGCCGGGCCGGCGGTGCCGGCGTGCGGGCCGGTCGCCGCCTTGGGCTTGGCGTCGATGCCGGCCTCGGCGCGCTGCTGCGCGGTGATCGGCGTCGGCGCGCCGGTCAGCGGGTCGAACCCGCCCCGGGTCTTCGGGAAGGCGATGACCTCGCGGATCGAGTCGGCGCCGGCGAGCAGCATGCAGACCCGGTCCCAGCCGAACGCGATGCCGCCGTGCGGCGGGGCGCCGTACTTGAACGCCTCCAGCAGGAAGCCGAACTTGTCCTGCGCCTCCGCCGGGGTGATGCCGAGCAGGTCGAAGACCCGCTTCTGCACGTCGCCCCGGTGGATACGGATGGAGCCGCCGCCGATCTCGTTGCCGTTGCAGACGATGTCGTACGCGTACGCCAGGGCCCGGTCGGGCGCCTCCTCGAACTTGTCGACCCACTCGGCGTTCGGCGAGGTGAACGGGTGGTGCACGGCCGTCCAGCCGCCCTCGTCGGTCTTCTCGAACATGGGCGCGTCGACCACCCAGCAGAACGCCCAGGCGCTCTCGTCGATCAGGCCGGCCCGCTTGGCGATCTCGATCCGGGCCGCGCCGAGCAGCTCCTGCGCCTCCCGGGTGTTGGTGCTGGCGGCGAAGAAGACCGCGTCGCCCGGCTTCGCGCCGACCGCGTCGGCGAGCCCGCCCAGGTGCTCGGCGGAGAGGTTCTTCGCCACCGGGCCACGCGCCTCGCCGGTCTCCGCGTCGAGCACCACGTACGCCAGGCCACGTGCGCCGCGCGCCTTGGCCCAGTCCTGCCAGCCGTCCAGCTCCTTGCGGCTCTGGCCGGCGCCGCCCGGCATGACCACCGCGCCGACGTACCCACCCGCGTCGATCGCGCCGGCGAAGACCCGGAACTCGGTGCCGCGCAGGTAGTCGGTCAGCTCGGTCAGCTCGACGCCGTAGCGCAGATCCGGCTTGTCGGAGCCGTACCGGGCCATCGCGTCGTGCCAGGTGATCCGCGGGATCGGCCGGGAGATCTCGTGACCGGCCAGGTCCTTCCAGAGCGCCGAGACGATCGCCTCGCCGAGATCGATCACGTCGTCCTCGGTGACGAAGGACATCTCGATGTCGAGCTGGGTGAACTCGGGCTGCCGGTCGGCCCGGAAGTCCTCGTCCCGGTAGCAGCGGGCGATCTGGTAGTACCGCTCCATGCCGCCGACCATGAGCAGCTGCTTGAACAGCTGCGGGGACTGCGGCAGGGCGTACCAGCTGCCCGGCTGGAGGCGCACCGGGACCAGGAAGTCGCGGGCGCCCTCGGGGGTGGAGCGAGTCAGCGTCGGGGTCTCGATCTCCAGGAAGTCGCGCTCGTGCAGCACGCCCCGGGCCAGCTGGTTGGCCCGCGAGCGCAGCCGCATCGCGTTCGCCGGGCCGCTGCGGCGCAGGTCCAGGTAGCGGTACTTGAGCCGGATGTCGTCGCCGGCCTCGACCTGGTCGTCGACCGGCAGCGGCAGCGGGGCCGCCTCGGAGAGCACCTCCAGCTCGGCGACGGTCACCTCGACCTCGCCGGTGGGCAGCTCCGGGTTCTCGTTGCCCGCGGGACGGCGGGTCACCTCGCCGGTGACCTGCACGCAGAACTCGTTGCGGAGCGCGTGCGCGTCCTCCTCGCGGAAGACCACCTGGACCACGCCGGAGCCGTCGCGCAGGTCGACGAAGATGACGCCGCCGTGGTCGCGCCGGCGGGCCACCCACCCGGCGAGCGTCACCGTCGAGCCAGCGTCCGCGGCGCGCAGGCTTCCGGCATTGTGGGTACGGATCACGGCAGGCAACTCCTCATCGTGGAACAGTCCTCACCGGCATTCTGTCAGGGGCCACCGGCCTGGCTCCGGGGCACCCGGGAGGCCGGCCGATTCGGTTCCGGGCGGGTGGGCGATCGACGGACCGCGGACCGGTCGGCCGGTTACCGTGGCCGGATGCGTGCCGTATCGACCTGGGCCGTGGCCACCGCGGCGGCGGCGCCCGTCGTGCTGGTGGTCGGCTGGACCGTCGCCGGCGCCCGGCAGCCCGTCAGCTACGACCCGGTGCGGGACACGATCAGCGAACTGGCGGGGCAGGGCGCCAACGACACCTGGATCATGGTGGGCTGTCTCGTGCTGCTCGGCTGCTGCTACCTGGCGACCGCCGCGGTGCTGCACGCGGCCGGGCTGCCCAGCCGGTTCCTCCTCGCCGTCGGCGGCGTCGCCACCATCGCGCTGGTCGCCTTCCCGCGCCCGAGGGTCGGCGGTTCCGTCGGCCACGGAACCGTGGCGACGGTGGCCGTCCTCGCCCTGGCGCTCTGGCCGGCGGGGTCGGCGCTGCGGCTGCCCCGCGGCCCGGACGCCGGGCACCCGGCCCGGCCGGAGCAGCCGTGGGCGTTCCGGCGGCCGGTGGCCCTGACCGTCACCGCGCTGCTGCTCGGCCTGTTCGGTTGGTTCGCGTTCGAGGTGACCACGGGTTCCCGCACCGGACTGGCCGAGCGGGCGACGGCGCTGGGGGTCGCCCTGTGGCCGCTGCTCGCGATGCTCTCCGCCCGGCGGGCACACCTGAGCTGGCTCGCCGGCGGCGCCGCGGCGGTCAGTCCGGGTCGGCGGGCAGCAGGTGCGGCACCACCGGCTCGCCGTCGACCAGCTCGCGGGCCTGCTCCTCGACCGCCCGGTCGGCCCCGGTGAGCCGGCCGCCGTGCTGGCGCAGGTGCTCCCCCCAGGACCGCACCTGGTCGACCTCGACGAATACGTGCGCCCGCTCCCCGGCCCGAAACAGCCCCCACCGCATCGCCCCGGTCCGCCGCCGCGACCGGCCGACCGCGCGCATCGCCCCGACGAACGCGGCCTGCCGCTCCGGGGGCACGGTGTGGGAGACGGTGACCAGCACCGGTCCGGTGCGCGGGTGCGGTTCCAAGGTCAGGTGCGGCTCCGGCCAGTAGACCGCCGGGTCCCGGTTGACGCCGGCGCCCGGCGTACCCGGGACGGGCGCACGGCCCCGGCCGCTCCCGCGGCCCGGCACCGGATCGGCACCATTCCGGACGCGACGGAGCGGGCCGCCGGTCACCCGGCGACCCGCCCGGGGCCGATCGATCAGTAGACGCTGACGCCGTAGACGCTCAGCGCCTCGGTCACCGGCTGGAAGTAGGTGGTGCCGCCGGAGGAGCAGTTGCCGCTGCCACCGGAGGTCAGACCGAGCGCGGTGTTGCCGGCGAAGAGCGAGCCGCCGCTGTCACCCGGCTCGGCGCAGACGGTGGTGCGGATCAGGCCGGAGACGCTGCCCTCGGCGTAGTTGACGGTGGCGTTGAGCGCGGTGACGGAGCCGCCGTGGACGCCGGTGGTGCTGCCGGAGCGCGACACCGACTGGCCGACGAAGGCGTTGCCGGCGCCGGTGATGTCACGCGAGGTGCCGTTGTAGAGGTAGACGGTGCCGGGGTGCGACAGGCTGGTGTTGCTGTACCGGACGATGCCGTAGTCGTTGCCCGGGAAGCTGGTGCCGGCGCGCGGGCCGATGTAGGTCGTCTGGCTGGAGTTGGTGTACCAGCTCGCCGAGATGTTGGTGCAGTGCCCGGCGGTCAGGAAGTAGTAGGTGCCGGCGCTGTTGCGCACGTTGAAGCCGAGCGAGCAGCGGCCACCGCCCCCGGCGTAGATCGCCTGCCCGCCGTTGATCCGGGTGCTCAGCACGCCGGCCTCGGCCTCGATCCGGACGGCGCCTCCGGTGCGGGCTGCCGCGGCCTTGACCTTGTCCAGCTTGGCGCCGGTGACGGTGCTGTCGACGGAGACCACGACCTGGTTGGTGGCCGGGTCGATCCACCAGGCGGTGCCCGGGATCTTCGCGGAGCGCTCCAGCTCGGCGGTGGCCCGGTTCAGCACGGCGGCGCCCCGGGTTACGAGCTTCGGGGTGGCGCCGGCGGCGCGGACCTGGCGGGCGGCGGCGTCATCGGTGACCGCGACGACCATCTTGCCGCTGGCGTCGGCGTAGGTGCCGGCGGCGCGATCGCCGAGCCGCGTGGCCAGGTTGGCCGCGGCGTCGGGGGAAGCGGGCGAGGCGGGTGCCGCCTGGGCGGGCGCGCCGAGCAGCGAGCCGGCTACCAGGGTTCCGGCGACGGCGACGGTGACGGCGCGACGGAGCGATGACCTCGTGGGTCGCATGTACAGCCTCCCGGATGGGGGATGGGGGGCCCGGCGCATGAGCGGGCCCTGGACCAACCCGGCCTAGCTGGGGGAACTGGCCGGGCTGAGTGAAGTATTCACATGTTTAAGATCATAGGCAAGACCTGGTTTGCCCGAATTCACCCGTCGGCCACCTGTAACTGCCTTGCAACATTGTGGACACTGACTGTCATCTATACCATCCGGTCACCATCGCATTCCCGGCACCCGTGATCCGGAGGCCACGATGACCATCCCCCGACGCGCGCTGGCCACCCTGGCCAGCCTCACCGCCCTCGTCCTGCTCGCCGCCAGCCCGGCCACCGCCGCCGCCAGCCCACCGCCGGCCTCGATGGCCAGCCTCGGCGACTCCATCACCCGCGGCTTCAACGCCTGCGGCTGGTACGTCGACTGCACCTCGCGGTCGTTCAGCACCGGCGACTACTCCACCGTGAACAGTCACTACCTGCGCATCCGCACGGTCAACCCGGCCATCCAGGGCCGCAACCACAACGACGCGCGCAGCGGCGCCAGATCCGCCGACATGTACGGCCAGGCCGGCACCGCGGTCAGCCAGGGCGTCGAGTACGTCACGATGCTGATCGGCGCCAACGACGCCTGCACCGGCTCGGAGGCCACCATGACCCCGGTGACCACGTTCCGGGCCAACATCGACAGCGCGCTCAACCGGATCAGGGCCGGTCTGCCCAACGCCCGGGTCGCGGTGATCAGCGTGCCGGACATCCAGCGGCTCTGGTCCATCGGCAAGGGCAGCGGCAGCGCCCGCAGCGCCTGGTCGGCGTTCGGCATCTGCCAGTCGATGCTGGCCAACCCCACCTCCACCGCCCAGGCCGACGTCGACCGCCGGGCCCGGGTCCGGCAGCGGGTGATCGACTACAACACCCAGCTCGCCCAGGCCTGTGCCGGGTACGGCCCGAACTGCGACTTCGACGACAACGCGGTGTTCAACTACCCGTTCGTGCTCAGCCAGGTCTCCGGCTGGGACTACTTCCACCCCAACACGAGCGGCCAGGCGGTGCTCGCGAGCATCTCGTACGCCAACGGCTTCGGCTGGTAGGCGCTCCCGCGGCGCGCGGGCGGCCCGCCGTCCGCGTGCCGGCCCGCGTACCCGAGATGACGCCGCCGGTCAGTCGACCCGGCGGCGCGCTCCGGGGCCCGGCCGGGGCACCACCTCGCGCGGGTCGGTCACCTCGTGCCCCTCGGCGCAGCGCAGCTCGACGTGCACCTCGGCGCCGCAGTCCCGGTGGGTCACCCGCAGCGGCGAGCCCTCGGGGTCGGCGAGGTGGCGGTCGCCCCAGCCGAGCACGGCCACCAGCACCGGCCAGAGGTCGAGGCCCTTGGCCGTCAGCCGGTACTCGTGGCGCAACCGGCTGCCCGGCTCCCGGTACGGCTCCCGGCGCAGCACCCCCTGCTCGACCAGGGTGGCGAGCCGGTTGGTGAGCACCTGTCGGGGGATGCCGGTCCGCACCCGCAGGTCGTCGAAGCGGCGGATGCCGTTGAAGACCTCGCGGAGCACGACCAGGGTCCACCGCTCGCCGAGGATCGCCATCGCCCGGGCGAGGGTGCAGTTCTCCACCGACCAGTCCAGTGCCGCGGGTCTCATGCCGACCAGGCTAGGTCTGATTGACAGACTCAGCAACGCGCTGCCAGGCTGAGTCCATGACACAGACGCAGGAATCGGCGCGCAGCCGTACCTTCTCCTGGTCCGACCCGGTCGCCGGCGCGGCGCACATCGGCCGGCGCAGCGGCCTGGAGCTGCTCCGCGCGATGATCGCCGGCGAGCTGGCCGCGCCGCCGATCATGCACCTGATCGACATGGCCCGGCTGGAGGCCGACGAGGGCCGGGTCGCGGTGGAGCTGGTGCCCCAGGAGTTCCACTACAACCCGCTCGGCACCGTCCACGGCGGGGTCATCTCCACCCTGCTGGACACCGCCGCCGGCTGCTCGGTGCACACCACCCTGCCCGCCGGCGTCGGCTACACCTCGCTGGACCTGAACGTGAAGTTCCTCCGCCCGGTGACGGTCGCCAGCGGCACCCTCCGCTGCGAGGGCACCGTCCTCCAACGCGGCCGCCGCACCGCCCTGGCCGAGGCCCGCCTCACCGACGCCCAGGGCCGCCTCATCGCCCACGCCACCTCGTCCTGCCTCCTCTTCCCCCTCGACCAACCCGCCTGACGGCTGCGCCGCCACCCCACCCCCAGCGCGCACCCGCTCGGAGGGGGTGGTCATGGAACGCGCAATGGCCACTCCTTCCGAGCAGGAGCGGCCATCAACGGGCCGGCGGTGGGGCGGGGGCGGGATCAGCGCGCCGCGGCGAGGCGGGCGGCGCGGGCGGCGCGCTTCTCCTCGAAGCGGGCCGCCTGCTGCTCCAGGGTGTCGAGGTGGGCGGCGATCTGGTCGCGGGCGGCGTCGCCGTCGGCGTCCAGGCCGGTCACGTTGAACACGTCCCACTGGCGCAGCACGGGGACGACCACCTCGTCGCGGTGCTGGCGCAGGTCGTAGATGCCGGCCAGGGCGATCGCCACGGACTTGCGGGCGAAGCCGTCGATGCCCACGCCGGGCATCTGGAAGTCGGCCAGCACGTCGGCCACGGCCCGCATGGCCTGGCTCGGGGCCAGCTCGAAGGCGGCGGCGAGCAGGTTCCGGTAGAAGACCATGTGCAGGTTCTCGTCGGCGGCCACCCGGGTCAGCAGCGCGTCGCACGCCGGGTCGCCGGTCACCTTGCCCGTATTGCGGTGCGAGATCCGGGTCGCCAGCTCCTGGAACGACACGTACGCCAGCGAGTGCAGCACCTCGTCGTTGTGCACGTTGACGTACCCGGTGGACATGTGCACCATCCGAGCCCGCTCCAGCGCCACCGGGTCGACCGCCCGGGTCACCGTCAGGTAGTCGCGGATGGCGGTGCCGTGCCGCCCCTCCTCGGCGGTCCACCGGTGCACCCAGGTCCCCCACGCCCCGTCCCGACCGAAGAGCGTGGCGATCTCGTGGTGGTACGAGGGCAGGTTGTCCTCGGTCAACAGGTTGACGATCAGCGCGGTACGCGCGACGTCGGGAACGGTGGAGTCCGTCTCCGCCCACGGCTCGCCGCCGAGCGGCCCGTCGAAGGTACGCCCCTCGCTCCACGGCACGTACTCGTGCGGGAACCACTCCTTCGCCATCGACAGGTGGCGGTCGAGGTTCTTCTCCACCACGGATTCGAGCTCGAGGAGCAGGGCGGTCTGGCTGAGTGCGGTCACGACGATCTCCCTACGGTGGCGTAACTTACGCTACCGTAGGTCCGATCGTCCGTACGCGCCAGTCGGGAACTCAGCTCACCAGCGGCTTGAGGTCCTCCCGGGGCGGCGTCCACTCCCCCGCCGCCGCGGCGATCTGCTCACCTGAGCGGATGTCCTTCACCTCGTCGCCCTCGGCGCCGGGGAACCAGACGTACGGGATGCCCCGCCGCTCGGCGTACCGGATCTGCTTGCCGAACTTGGCCGCGCTCGGCGACACCTCGGTGGGGATGCCCCGGGAGCGCAGCGCCTCGGCGATGGAGTTGCTGGCCGGCCGGTCGTCCTCGGCGGTGACCGCGACCAGCACGCAGGTCGGCACGCTGCGGGAGACCGAGAGCGCGTCGGCGCCGAAGAGCAGGCCGAGCAGCCGGGTCACCCCGATGGAGATGCCCACGCCCGGGAAGCGGACGTTGCCCGAGCTGGCCAGGTTGTCGTACCGGCCGCCGGAGCAGATCGAGCCGAACCGCTCGTAGCCCACCATCTGCGTCTCGTAGACGGTGCCGGTGTAGTAGTCCAGGCCGCGGGCGATCCGCAGGTCGGCGACGCAGAGTCCGGGCGAGTGCGCGGCGGCGGTCTCCACCACGGCGGACAGCTCCCCGATGCCCTCGTCGAGCAGCGGGTCGCTCACCCCGAGGGCGCGCACCGCGTCGGCGAAGGAGGCGTCCGGCGC